>CAMJJL010000034.1 GCA_946406145.1 uncultured Clostridia bacterium
TTTTGTCCGCTTTGCGGACATTTCCCCTAACAGGGGAATCTCCCCTTGTCCTTCGAACATTCCCCCAACGGGGGTACCTTTACCAAAGGGAGCCTGTATAACACCGCGTCTTCTTTGGGCTTTTGATAATACCCCTTGCGCACAGCGATCCGCTCAAAGCCGAGGCTTTCATATAATCCGATGGCAGGAGTATTACTCTCGCGCACCTCTAAGAAAACCGTATTCAGCCCATCGGCGCTGTTGATCGCGGATGTGATCAGACCGCGCGCAAGCCCTCTCCTGCGACAGTCGGGATGCACGGCGACCTCGACGATACTGCCCTCATCCAACACCTGCTCAAAGGCGAGAAACCCGATGACAGTATCATCCTCCATCACCACCATACAGCGCGAGTCCGCCTTATCGAGCTGCGAACGTAACGTGTCCGGTGTCCACGCGCTCTCACCAAAGCAGGTATCAAGAAGCGTCTTCACCTGCTCCAAATGCGCAGGCAGCATATTGGTGATCCTCATAGGGTGGTGATCAATACCTTGACCGCGCCGACGATATCATCACGGCATTTGCGGTAAGCGTTCAGATCGCCGCCGTAGGGGTCGACGATGTCCATCCGCAGATCGTATTTATCATCCACGTTCGGCGCACGGTACAGCACGCGCACGAACTGAGCAGGGACGCCCATCGACTTCAATATCTCGGCGTGCTCCTCCGTCAGACCGACAAAGAGCGCGTACTCGTTCAAATCGACCGAGGGCAAAAAACGTGTTTTGTGCGTCGACAGATCAAGTCCGATCTCAGCGACCGCCTGAATGGCGTTTTGTGAGGCGGGCAGATCTCCGACCGCCGCGAATCCGGCGCTTTCAGCACGCCAATCAAGTCCCTTTTCTTCTGCAAAAGAATTAAAAATCACTTCTGCCATCGGACTGCGGCAGGTGTTGCCGGTACATACAAATAATACTTTTTTCATTGATATCTCCTTTTTGCCTTCCCCTTGAGGGGAAGGTGGGCAAATCACCGACTGAGGTGATTTGGTCGGATGAGGTGAAAACCTATCCGATCATCCATTCAAGTATTCGAAATGAAGTGTCTCCACCTCATCCGCCTCACTACGTTCGGCACCTTCCCCTCAAGGGGAAGGCAGTTATGAAGGCGCTCAGCCTTTCGCCTCATACCATGTCTCGCCCATCGAGGCTTCGGCAGTGAGGGGAACGGTCAGATGAACCGCGTTCTCCATCTCCTCCTGCAACAGCATCGCGACCTGCATGCTCTCAAACGCAGGCGCTTCCACGATCAATTCATCGTGCACCTGCAAGATCAGGCGTGCCTCTAAACCCTCTCGCCTGAGCCGTTCATCCACCCGAACCATCGCGATCTTGATGATATCGGCGGCGGTACCCTGGATGGGCGCGTTACGCGCGACGCGTTCGCCGAAGGAGCGTGTGTTGAAGTTGGACGCCGCAAGCTCCGGCAGATAGCGTCGTCTGCCCTCGAGCGTGGACACATAGCCGTCCGCCTTTGCCTGCTCGATAGTTTTCTTCATATAGCTGTCGATCGCGGAGAACCGCGCCAGATAATTGTCGATATATTTCTGTGCCTCACGCACGGTGACGCCGATATCCTTCGACAGCGAGAACGCGCCGATCCCGTAGACGATACCGAAGTTGACCGCCTTCGCACGCGAACGCATCAGCGGCGTGACCTGATCGATCGGCACGCCGAACACCTCGGACGCGGTGACGGTGTGGATGTCGATATTATCGGTGAACGCCTTGCGCATGGTTGCGTCACCTGCCATATGCGCGAGCACACGCAGCTCGATCTGCGAATAGTCTGCGTCAACCAGCACGCAGCCGTCCTTTGCCTTGAAAAAGCGGCGGAACTCCCGACCGCGCTCGGTACGCACGGGGATATTCTGCAAATTCGGCTCGGTGGAGCTGATACGCCCCGTCCGGGTCTCGGTCTGGTTAAAGGATGAATGGATGCGTCCGTCGTCGGCGACCTTGTCGATCAGCGAATCGCAGTAGGTCGATTTGAGCTTGGCGACCGTGCGGTATTCCAATATCTTCGCGATGACCGGGTGCAGGGGCAGCAGGCTCTCGAGCACCTCGGCGTTCGTCGAATAACCGCTCTTGGTCTTTTTGCGCGGCGGCAGGTTCAGATCCTCAAACAGCGCTTTGGCGAGCTGTTTGGGCGAGTTGATGTTGAACTCGTAGCCCACATCCTCATAGATGGACGCCTGCAGCTCATCCGCCTCCTTGCCGAGCTGTTCCCCATAATTGCGGATCGCCTCGACGTCGACCGTAAAGCCGAGATTCTCCATCCGCGCCAGCACGCGCGCGAGCGGAATCTCGATCTCGTAGAGCAGCTGATCGTTGGCGATCTCGTGGATATCGTCGGCAAGGCGCTTGCACAGCGCAGGGAGCGCGTGGATAAAGCCTGAGCCCTCTTCCCCACCCTCTGCCGTTGCGACAGGGATGCTGTACTCGGCGCAGAGGCGTTCTAACTCATAGCTGGACGACGAGGGGCTGAGCAGATAGGCGGCAAGCGAGGTATCAAAGGCGATATCCGCCTCGATCCCCTCACGGTCACCGTAAGCGAAGATCGGCTTGCTGTTATCCGTATAGAGCTTTTTGCCGCTGCTCAGCACTCTTTTTATTTCTTCTGTGGAATTAACTCGATATAATATTTCTTCTGTAGAAATATATGCTCGTTCGGGAGAGATCAAAGAGGCTCCCTTTCCTAAGGTACCCCCGTTGGGGGAATGTCCGGAGGACAAGGGGGGAGCCGTTTCCGGCGAGGAAGCTGTCGCCGAACACTCTTGTTCGGTGACTGAGGGTTCCTTATTTTCTTCAAAAGAAATTTGAATATAGATTTCTTTATTCTCTGAAAGAATTTTCTCGACCGTTTCACTGTCGGCGTCGACGACCTTGAACGTCCGCTGTTCATCCTGCTCGACGACCTTGTCCTCCGACAGCTCCAGCTCATACTTCTTGATCAGCGAGAACAGCTCGAGCCGTGCCATCAATCGCGCGGCGGCAGCCCGATCACCCTCGCCGACCAGATAGTGATCGAGCTCTGTGTCGATCGGGGCGGTCAGGCAGATCTCGCCGAGCATACGGCTCATAAAGCAGTTATCCTTGCTCTTCTCGAGCTTTGCCCTCATGCCGGGCTTGATGTCCAGCTCGTCGAGGTGGTCATAGATATAGTCGATGTCGCCGTACTTTTGGATCAGCTCGGTCGCGCCCTTGGGGCCGATACCGGCAACACCGGGGATATTATCGGAGCTATCCCCCTGGATCGCCTTGATCTCGATCAGCTTCTTCGGCTCTACGCCGTATTCCTCTCTGACGACGTCGGGCGTATAGAGCATGGTGCCGTTGAGATTCTTGGATAACCGCACCGAAACACTGTCGTTCACGAGCTGCAGGCTGTCGCGGTCACCGGTCGCGATGACGCAGGTGTTGCCGCTGTCGGCACACGCCTTGGACAGCGTGCCGAGGATATCATCCGCCTCATAGCCCTCGCAGGTGACGAGCTGATAACCCAGATCGGTCAGGAGCTCCTTGAGCGGCGCCATCTGCATGTGCAGCTCCTCGGGCATGCCCTTGCGGTTCGCCTTATACATATCATACGCCTTGTGGCGGAAGGTCTTTGCCTTGAGGTCAAAGGCGATCGCCACCGCGTCGGGCTTGACGTCCGACCTCATGCGGTCGAACATGGTCAAAAAGCCGTAGATCGCGTTGGTGAACTGACCGTCCTTTGTGGTCAGCGGCTTGATGCCGTAGAACGCGCGGTTCAATATACTGTTTCCGTCTACTACTAATAGTTTCATAATTACTCCTCAAAGCCTCCCTTTGGTAAAGGGAGGTGGGTTTTGCAAAGCAAAACTCGGAGGGATTGTATTACTCGCCAATTATCATGGCAACCGAATTAAAATAGTTTCTCGCTTTGCTCGGACAATATTGCAATCCCTCAGTCGCTTTGCGACAGCCTCCTCGCCGGAAGCGGCTTCTTCTGCGAAGACAGCCGACCCTTTTGTCCGCTTTGCGGACATTCCCCCAACGGGGGTACCTTTACCAAAGGGAGCCTATTTAGATTTTATACACCACATTCCCTGTGATCCAGTTGGTTCTGTACAATCTGGGGACGCGCTTACTGACAGCGCACAGCACCTCATAGCTGATGGTATTGCCCCAGCTCGCGATATCCTCCGCCGTCGGCTCACCGTCATTGCCGTTGCCGAACACGACGACCACATTGCCGACCTGAGCCTCGGGGAAATCGGTGACGTCCAGCATAGTCTGATCCATGCAGATCCGTCCGATGATCGGGCAGTTTTTGCCGAACTTCTTGGTCTTGTCCCATACGAACATATACCCCTTTTCGGCATAAGCGCGTATGTAGCCGTCGGCATATCCGACCGGCACGGTGGCGATGCGCATATCATGCGCGGCGGTGAAGGTGCGGCCGTAGCTGACGGTCGTACCGGCTTTGATCGTTTTGACATGCGAGATCAGGGTCTTGAGCCGCATAGCAGGCTTGAGATTGAGCTGATGGCGCATATTCTCCGAGGGAGCGTAGCCGTACAGCACGATTCCTGCCCTGACCATATCGAGGCGCATGGACGGATAATCCATGATCGCGCCGGAGTTGGAGCAGTGACGGATCGCAAAGCGGATCCCCTGCTTTTCCAGCTCGTCCACCGTATGGATAAAATTCTCATACTGCTTTGTCGTATACGCTTCACCGTTTTTCCCGTCATCCGCAACCGCAAAATGCGTGAACACACCCTCGGGGATGATGTGCGGCAGGGTACACGCTTCTTTTATTTCTTTTATAGAATCATTATCTCTCGGGAATTCCTGACACATAAACCCGATACGGCTCATGCCGGTATCGAGCTTGATATGCGTTTTGACTTCCACGCTGAACTCCTCGCACCAATGCGAAAGCTCCTTCGCGTAGTCGAGGCTGTACACCGCCTGTGAGATATTCTGTCGGCTCAGATCACGACAGCGGTTCGCCGGGGTATAGCCGAGGATGAGGATCGGCTCGTCGATCTCGGCTCTGCGCAGCTCCAGCGCCTCATCCAGATTGGACACCGCGAGGAAATCGACCCCCAGCTCATGATAGAGCTTGCAGATCTCCACAGCGCCGTGACCGTAGCCGTCCGCCTTGACGACACAGCAGAGCTTGACGCCCTCGCCGATCGCGCCACGGATCGCCTCATAGTTTTCACGAATCGAATTCATGTTGATCTCCGCCCACAGTCGGCGTGTGAATATCAGATTGTCTTCCAAAAATGTCACTCCCTCAGAAGCATATATATCGTTATTATAATACAAATATTGATTATTTACAATATATGAGAGAAAAATTGTATGATCCATCTGCTTGACATGATGCAGACGCGCGTATAGAATAGAGTCTATACACGAAAGGTCGTGACTTTATGAGAAAATCCAACAATCAGACCAAAAGCAGGATCGTCTCGGCGGCATGGCAGCTCTTTTACGATCAGGGCTTTGACAATACCACCGTAGACGAGATCATACGCCTGTCGGGCACGTCGAAGGGCTCGTTCTATCACTACTTCGAGAGCAAGGACAGCCTGATCGGCTCACTCGCCTATCTCTTTGACGAGAAATACGCACAGCTCGAGAAACAGCTCGACTACAGCAAGAATTCAGTCGACAACATGCTGAACCTCACACGCGAGCTGTGCATGATGATCGAGAACAACATCGATATCGAACTGCTCTCGCGCCTGTATGCGCAGCAGCTGAATAAACGCGGTCAAAAGGAGCTGCTCGACCGCAGCCGCCTGTATTACCGCCTGCTCAAGAAGCTGACCGTACAGGGTCAGGAGCGCGGCGAGATCACGCGTCAAAAATCCTCTGCCGAGATCGTGCGCCTGTACGCGATCGCCGAGAGAGCGCTGCTGTATGACTGGTGTCTGCACGGCGGCGAATACTCCTTAGCGGAATACGCAGGCAGTGTGATGCCCCTGTTGCTCAGCTCAATCCGCGTCTAAAAACTTTTTCGTTATTTATTCAGTCTGTTATTTAGTCTATGAAAGATTCAGCTGGATAACAGGCTTTTTCTTTTATCAATCAAATTAAGTATTGATTTTAGTCTATACATTATTCTATGTTGATTTTCACATTTTAATGTGCTAAGATATATGGGTGTTGTAACCATACAACTGATATTCGCGGAGGAATCCGCACTCTTTTTCGGGAGGGGAAAGCTCGATTCCGGGAGTACAAAATCCCGATCACGGGTGGAGCATGCCGCTCCCCTACATTAATTATTGGAGGGAAAAGAATGTCAACCAACACTATTGTCATTCTTGTTGCGTTTGTTGTTTACATGGGCATGATGATCCTCATCGGCGCGTTGAACAGCAAGCAGAGCAACAACGAAGACTACTTCCTCGGCGGCCGCGGACTCGGCTCATGGACGGCGGCGCTCTCCGCGCAGGCGTCCGATATGAGCGGCTGGCTGCTGATGGGTCTGCCCGGCGCGATCTATGTCGCCGGTACGGGTGAGGTATGGATCGCGATCGGTCTGCTGATCGGTACCGTCCTCAACTGGTTCTTAGTCGCGCGCAGACTGCGCAAGTACACCATCGTCGCGAACAACTCGCTGACCATCCCCAGCTTCTTTGAGAACCGCTTCCACGATAAGAAGGGCGTGCTCAAGATCGTATCGTCCATCATCGTCATCGTGTTCTTCGCGGTCTATACCGCCTCGGCGTTTGCTTCGGGCGCGAAGCTCTTCGCGAACGTATTCGGTACGGGCGCAGACGACAAAACCGCTTATATGATCGGTTTGATCATCGCGGCTGTCGTTATCCTGGTCTACACCCTGCTCGGCGGCTTTAAGGCGGTATGCTACACCGACTTTATCCAGGGTATGCTGATGCTGGTTGCGATCCTCGCGGTTCCGATCATTGCCTATATCGGCATCAACGGCGATCTCGTCGGAGCACTCGGCGCGAAGGGCGTTGCGGATCCTCAGGGCTATTTGAGCCTGATGAAGGACAGCAACGGCAACCCGATCACCGCCGTCTCCATCATCTCCAACCTCGGCTGGGCGCTGGGCTACTTCGGTATGCCGCATATCCTCGTTCGCTTCATGGCGATCAAGAGTGATAAGGAAGTCAAGAAAAGCCGTATCATCGCGATCGTATGGGTCATCCTCTCGCTGGGCGCCGCGTCGTTCCTCGGTCTGGTCGCCAGAGGCTTCCTCAATGAGGATCTTGTCGCTTCGGGCAAATCCGAGGTCGTCTTCATCAAGACAATCCAGCAGATCTTTGACGGCAACATCGTCCTCGTCTTCATCGGCGGCGTATTCCTCTGCGGTATCCTTGCCGCGATCATGTCCACCGCTGACAGCCAGCTGCTGGTCACCGCGTCCGCTGTAAGTGAGGATATGTACAAGGGCGTTATCAAGAAGGACGCTTCCGAAAAGAGCGCGCTGAACGTCGGCAGAATCGCTGTTGTCGTCGTCGCGATCATCGCGTTTGTCATCGCGCTCAACCCCGAATCCTCCGTCATGGGTCTGGTTTCCGACGCATGGGCAGGCTTCGGCGCAGCGTTCGGTCCCATTATCCTGCTGAGCTTGTTCTGGAAGCGCTTTAACCTTCCGGGTGCAGTGGCAGGTATGATCACCGGCTTTGCGACCGTCGTCATCTGGGACTACATCCCCTTCGGCGGCGCGCTGCTCAAGGACACCACCAGTCTGTATTCTCTGGTACTCGGCTTTGCGCTGGCGCTGGTCGTCGCGGTCATCGTGACCCTGATCACCAAGAAGCCCTCCGCAGAGGTCGAGGAAGAATTCGACAAGGTCAATACGGTAGAGATCTAAGCCGGTTAACGGTTAATGGTTAACGGTTAACGGTTGATGGCGGACTCCGTCCGCACCTGATCGATCATTGTCACCGCAACGACACGTGCGTCCGCCTCCACGGCAATCTCAACCGAATACAAACACTAATTCGCTCCCGATTCGTTCGGGAGCGTTTTTGTATACCGCTATTGACTACAATCAAAGGTCGCGATATAATGTAACTATCAAAATCGGAGGTGATGTGATGAATACTTACAGCCCAAATCTCAATCACCCAGCCAACAACGCTGAGATCGATCCCCGCAATAATCCTGTTCCGTCGGAATTGCGAAAAAGCGCGGACAAGAAAGGGCTCGCCTCCTATATAATCGGAATCATCCTGCTGTTCTTTCTCACCTTCGGTCAGATTTTACTCTATTTACCCTTCTCGGGATTATTCGATTACTTCTTCGGCACCGAACTCGAATTTATGCTTTTAATGTGTCTGTTACTTCCATTTGCTCTTGTGATAGGGATAATCGGCATTGTACTCGGCGCAAAATCCCGCAAAGCTATGCGCATGGGAAACGGCATCGGCAAAGCGGGATTGATCATCTCGATCGTTGCCACTGTGATCATCGCGGTATATTTTATTCTGCTCCTAACCATTTTAATCTACACGACATTAACATGGGGACAACATAACGGAATACCCCGCTGACTTATATGACAATCAATCAAGCGCACGATCCGCTCCCGAGCTTGGGGCGGATCACTTTTTCACACTAAGAGGGAAGAAACAAGAACTCGGTAACGCTGAATCCAACTTAGTTCTTATTTCTTATTCCTTAATTCTTATTTCAAATTAACCATGACACGAATTTTACCGATTGTTACAAGAATGAAACTGAACACAATATATTGTGGTGGGCGGTAACCCGTTCACAAGAACTTGTTATAATTCTTTTTTGACAACATTTTTCAAAAACTTATCAAATTGCCCAAAGTTTTATTTTTTTCTCGTATAAAATACCGATTGATTTCACGCCGTCTTTCTGCTATATTTAGTCAGGATTTCGCCTGCGGCACAAGATGCGGCAGCAGGCACACCTTTTGTAACAAAAAGATTACAACGAAACCAAAATCGAGAATGTGAAGGAGAAATTATGATCACCAAAATCGTAAAGCGCGACGGACGCGCGGTTGAATTCGACAAAGAAAAGATCACCCAGGCGATCTACAAGGCGGCTCACGCCATTGGCGGCAACGACTATGACAGCGCCGAGGAGCTCGCCGGCAAGGTCATCGAATACTTAGAGGCGGAGGATAACGACAATCCCTCTGTCGAGCACGTACAGGATACCGTTGAGAAGATCCTGATCGAGAACGGTCACGCCAGAACCGCGAAGGAGTTCATCCTCTATCGCGCGGAGCGTACCAGAGTGCGCGAGATGAACACCAAGCTGATGAAGATCTATGAGGATCTGACCTTCAAATCCGCGAAGGATAACGACGTCAAGCGTGAGAACGCCAACATCGACGGCGATACCGCGATGGGCACCATGCTCAAATACGGCTCCGAGGGCGCGAAAGAATTCTATCAGATGTATGTCCTCAACCCCAAGTTCGCCAAGGCGCACCGCGAGGGCGACATCCACATCCATGACCTCGACTTTTTGACCCTCACCACCACCTGCTGCCAGATCGACCTGCTGAAGCTCTTCAAGGGCGGCTTTAGCACCGGTCACGGCTTCATCCGTGAACCCAACGATATCTCCACCTACGGCGCGCTCGCCTGCATCGCGATCCAGAGTAACCAGAACGATCAGCACGGCGGTCAGTCTGTACCGAACTTCGATTACAGCATGGCGCCCGGCGTTATCAAGACCTATAACAAGCGTTATCGCGCGAACCTCGCGCGCGGCGTCGAGCTGCTCGCGGACGACGAGAACGCCAAGGAAAATATCGAAGCGATCTGCGCCGCTGCGGAAGCCGCTACCGGCGAACTTGCCAAGCTCGAATCCACTGCTGAGTATGACAAGAAGGAGCTCGAGCTTTTGTCCGGTCAGTACGGTGAGAAGATCGCCGGAAAATTACAGCGTTTCGCGAAGAAGCACGCGCTTGCCGAGACCGACCGCGCGACCTTCCAGGCGATGGAAGCGGTCGTCCATAACCTCAACACCATGCACTCCCGCGCAGGCGCTCAGGTTCCCTTCTCCTCCATCAACTACGGCACCGACACCTCCCCCGAGGGCAGAATGGTCATCAAGAATATCCTGCTCGCCACCGAAAAGGGCCTCGGCAACGGCGAGACCCCGATCTTCCCGGTTCACATCTTCAAGGTCAAGGAGGGTATCAACTACAATCCGGAGGATCCCAACTACGATCTGTTCAAGCTCTCCTTCCGCGTATCGGCTAAGCGTCTCTTCCCCAACTACGCCTTCATCGACGCTCCCTACAACCTCTCTTACTACAAGCCCGGTCATCCCGAGACCGAGATCGCGTACATGGGCTGCCGTACCCGTGTCATCGGTAACCGTCATGATCCTTCCCGTGAGATCACCTACGGCAGAGGTAACCTGAGCTTTACCTCCATCAACCTGCCCCGTCTCGCGATCCTCTCCAACAAAAACATCGACTTCTTCTTTGATCAGCTCGACCGCATGCTCGACCTGTGCATCGACCAGATCCTGGAGCGTTTTGAGATCCAGTGCCAGAAGCACGTCCGCAACTACCCGTTCCTGATGGGTCAGGGCGTATGGATCGACTCCGACAAGCTCTCGATCGACGACGAGGTTCGCGAGGTCTTAAAGCACGGTACCCTCTCCATCGGCTTCATCGGTTTGGCGGAAGCGCTGGTCGCCCTGATCGGCAAGCATCACGGCGAGAGCGAAGAGGCACAGCGTCTGGGCTTGGAGATCGTCTCCTTCATGCGCAAGAAGCTCGATAAGCAGAGCGAAAAGACAGGGCTGAACTTCACCTGCCTTGCGACCCCGGCAGAGGGTCTGTCCGGCAGATTCGTCCGCATCGATAAGGAGCGCTTCGGCTCCATCAAGGGCGTGACCGACCGTGAGTATTACACCAACTCCTTCCATGTTCCCGTATATTATCCGATCAATGCTTTTGATAAGATCAAGATCGAGGCGCCGTATCACGCGCTCACCAACGCCGGTCATATCTCCTACATCGAGCTCGACGGCGATCCCTCCGAGAACCTCGAGGCATTCGAGCAGGTTGTCCGCTGCATGAAGGAAGAGGGCATCGGCTACGGCTCGATCAACCATCCCGTCGACCGTGATCCCGTCTGCGGCTACACCGGTATCATCGGCGACTATTGTCCGCAGTGCGGCAGAAAGATCATCAAGAACGGCGCGCAGGTAGAGCGTATCCGCCGCATCACCGGCTATCTTGTCGGTACGCTTGACCGCTTCAACAACGCCAAAAAGGCGGAGGTCAGGGACAGAGTCAAGCACAGCGTGATCGCCGCAGACGACTGCGGCTGTGACCTAGAGGCGGTTTGAAACAATGATTTAGCAGAACGTTGACAGCCTCCCTTTGGTAAAGGGAGGTGGGCTTGCGGACAAGCGCGTCCGCAAGCTCGGAGGGATTGCATCATCGATTGAGCGCAAGCGAGATACCGATATTATTTGGTTGGTCGCTATGCTCCGTTTATACAATCCCTCAGTCGACGTTCGTCGACAGCTCCCTTTCCCAAAGGGAGCCTTTTCATGTCCGATATCAACATACGAAGGAGCAAATCATGTCCGAATCCAAAACACCCCTGCGCCTTGCCGGCGTTGTGAGAGAAAGCATTGTAGACGGGCCCGGTATCCGCATGACGGTCTTTGTGCAGGGCTGTCCGCACCACTGCAAGGGCTGTCACAATCAGCATACATGGGACTTTGAGGGCGGTTATCAAAGCTCGGTCGAGCGTGTGCTTGAAGAAGCCGCCAAGGATCCCCTGCTCAAGGGCGTGACCCTGTCGGGCGGCGAGCCCTTCTGTCAGGCTCAGGCGCTGACCGTGCTGGCGAAAAGAGCGCACGAGATGGGGCTGAACGTCTTTTGCTACAGCGGCTTCACCTTCGAGAAGCTGCAAGCGGATTTTGATACTCACCCCGAGTACAAGGCGCTGCTCGAGCAGTGCGACTGGCTGGTGGACGGTCCCTTTATCGAGGAAGAAATGAGCCTGATGCTCCACTTCCGCGGCAGCCGCAACCAGCGCATCTTAGATGTACCGAAGTCCCTCAGGGAGGGTAAGGCGGTATTGTCGGAATACCACTGACCGCGTTATCGCGAAATGACAACATTACAGTTTATGGTGAAAAGCGTCGGAGATCCGGCGCTTTTTTAATGAGGAGTTAGGAGTGAGGAGTTAGGAGTTAGGAGTTGGGAGTTGTGGGAAACACTTCGTGTTTTGGATTTATATAGCCTCCCCCCTCAGGGGCGCATGCGTCTTTTTCTGTGTCACTGTAACGTAGCGAGGAATCAAAAAAGCCTTCCCCTCGGGGTACCCCCGTTGGGGGAATGTCCGAAGGACAAGGGGGGAGCCGCTTCCGGCGAGGAGAAGGTGTCGACCAACGGGAGACGGATGAGGGGATAACATTTCCTATAAAAAGTTGGACTCGGTGAGGCTGTGCGTTAACCGATGAAAGAGGAAAAGCTTTTTAACTCTTTGTTAAGATGATCTTTCGGCTAACTTAGCCCCTCATCCGACTCGGCATACGCCGAGCCACCTTCCCCCCGAGGGGAAGGCTATTTTGTTCTCTCAGTGCGTTACAATATAACAAGAAAAAGCGGCACGCCGTCACAGAAAAAGACGCGCGCGTCCCCGAGGGGAAGGCTTTTTTCTCACCCACTCCTCACTCCTCACTCCTCACTCCTCACTCCTCTTTTCGTTGTTTTCCACAACTTCTCTCGCTTCTTTTTGCTAACTTTGTCCTGTTGTAAAACGGCGGATTTTATGGTAAAATGATGATGTATACAGGATTGATCTACATCATTCTTTTACAGAATAATTATTTCAATACACACATCTTGAAAGGATGGAAAACTATGGTAGTAAAGGATATTATTGACATCTTAGAGGGTGAAGTCATTTGCGAGGGCAACCTCGACGCCGAAATCAAAACCGCCTGCGGCTCCGATATGATGAGCGACGTACTGGCGTTCGTCAAGGATCAGAGCGTTCTGCTGACAGGTCTGGTCAATCCGCAGGTCGTGCGCACCGCCGAGATGATGGACATGGCGTGCATCGTCTTTGTCCGCGGCAAAATGCCCGATCAGGGGATCATCGATCTCGCCGAGCAGCGCGATATCACCCTCATCAAGACGCGCTACAGAATGTTTACCGCCTGCGGCAAGCTCTATGAGGGCGGACTATCCGGAGGTACCGCGGTATGAGCAACATCCATCTTCATTATGAGGTCAGCGGAGAGGACTTCACCCGTGCCGGTGAAGCGTCCGGCTCCGTCAAAAAGCGTCTCAAAGCGCTGGGCTACAACACCGACGCCATTCGCAGAGTCGCGATCGCGATGTACGAGGCGGAGATCAACATGGTCATCCACGCCGAGGGCGGCTTTGTAGACGTCGATATCTACCCCGATCATGTAGAGGTTCTGCTCTCCGATAAGGGACCCGGCATCCCCGACGTAGAGAAGGCAATGCAGGAGGGCTTTTCCACCGCGCCCGATAACGTCCGCAACCTCGGCTTCGGCGCAGGCATGGGTCTGCCCAACATCAAGAAATACACCGACGACATGAGGATCGAGACCGAGATCGGTAAGGGCACGGATCTTTATCTGACCGTTAATGTTAAAGAATAATGATTGGTGAATGACTAATGGAGAATGGTGAATGGTTGTGGGAGGACTCCGTCCTCACCTGATTCCTATATCAATCCAAAACGCGTCAGCGTTTCCCATCACCATTCACCATTCACTATTCACCATTCACCCACAAGGAATTATCATGAAAAATTATTTCCACTCTGTCGTGCTGGACGCGGAGCTGTGCTGCGGCTGTACCAACTGTCTCAAGCGCTGTCCCACCGAAGCGATCCGCATCCGCGACGGCAAGGCGCATATCCTCTCCGAGAGGTGCATCGACTGCGGCGAGTGCATCCGCATCTGTCCGCATCATGCCAAACGCGCCCGTTCCAATTCCATAGAAGAAATACAACCCTATAAGGTCAAGGTCGCTATCCCTGCGCCTGCGCTGTTCGGTCAGTTCAACAACCTCAACGATATCGACATCGTGCTGACAGGTCTGCGCGCCATGGGCTTTGACGTCATTTATGAGGTCAGCCGCGCGGCGGAGCTCGTGAGCGAGGCGACACGCCGTTTGATACGGGATAAGAAGCTGCGCTTCCCGATCATCAGCTCGGCGTGTCCCGCGATCGTGCGCCTGATCAAGATCCGTTTCCCCGAGCTGTGCGGCAACGTCATGCCCCTGCTTGCGCCGATGGAGATCGCCGCAAGGATGGCGCGCCGTGAGGTGATCGACATCACCGGGCTGAGCGACGACGACATCGGCGTGTTCTTCATCACCCCCTGCCCTGCCAAGGTCACCGAGATCAACAATCCGAACGGCTGTGAGAAGAGCGCCGTCACCGGTGCGATCGCGATCTCACAGATCTACCCCGAGCTTACCTCCAAGATGGATAAGCTGCAGACAGTGGAGCCGATCGCGCAATCCGGCCTGATCGGCGTAGGCTGGGCGACCTCCGGCGGTGAGGCCGCCGCCATGCTGGGCGACAAATACTTAGCTGCCGACGGCATCGAAAACGTCATCCGCGTCCTTGAGGAGCTGGAGGATGAGCACATCCACGGCGTCGATTTCATCGAGCTGAACGCCTGCTCCGGCGGCTGTGTCGGCGGCGTCTTAGCTGTCGAGAATCCCTATGTCGCACAGGCGCGTATCCAGAATCTGCGCAAGTATCTGCCCGTCTCCCTCAACCACCTGGATCAAAAGGATCTCGGCGGTATGCAGTGGGAGAATGAGCTGGAGTACAACGCCGACAGCTTCCGTCTGTCGGACGACATCATCGAAGCGATGGATATGATGGAGAAGATGGAGGAGATCTGCAAGGACCTGCCCGGACTGGACTGCGGCTCCTGCGGCGCTCCGACCTGCCGCGCACTGGCGGAGGATATTGTCAAGGGCAATGCCAAGGAGACCGAGTGCATCCATAAACTCAAGGCGAAGATCCAGTCCGTCTACGATCAGTTAGGTAACTTATGAGCAAGAGTAAATTGACCCTGCGCGAGCAGGAATATCTCGACTGTGAGGTGCCGATGGTATCAAAAGGCTCCGCCGCGGCAAGGATCACCACAGGGATCGTGACCTCACTGGTGCAGTCCGCGCTCACGCCCGGCGCGGGAAAGGCTGACCAAAAGCTGTTCCGCACCATCCGCGAGATCCAATACACCAAATATAAACAGGCGGTGCTCCGCAAGCAGAGCGGCACGCCCGAAAAGAATGATGAGAAGATCCTCAAAAAGCTCAACAAAAAGGAATTCGTCTTAGGCTCGGACAGCTTCGACCATGATGAATACACCAGGAAGATCTATGAGGATTATATGAAAACACACAATGATGGTGAATGACTAATAGATAATGGTGAATGGTTGAGGGAGGGCTTCGCCCTCACCCATTGGTATAACTGATTACAGAAACAGAACTGCGTAAACAAAGAGTCAAGCAAGTTTTTATTCGCAGTCAGTATATCAATCCAAAACGCGTCAGCGTTTCCCATCACCATTCACTATTCACCATTCACTATTCACCATTCACCATTCACTATTCACCATTCACCAAGAAAGGATATATCATGACTGTCAAAGAATTGATCGACCAACTCGATTTAAAGATCCTCGTGGAGGATGACCTTGACCGCGCGGTGGAGGACTGCTACATCGGCGACCTGCTCAGCTGGGTCATGGGCAGAGCGCCTGCCGACAGCGCGTGGCTGACCGTCATGGGCAACATCAACAGCATCGCCGTGGCGACGCTGGCGGACGTGAGCTGTATCGTCCTCGTAGAGAACGCCGCGCTCGACGATAACGCGCGTCAGAAAGCTCAGATGCACGGCGTGAACATCCTCACCACCGAGGAAAACGCCTATCAACTCGCTGTCAAGATCAGCAAGCTGCTTGAAGGATAATTCTTATGCAGAAATATTATTACGACCTGCACCTGCATTCCTGCCTCTCTCCGTGCGGCGATATGGACATGACGCCCAACAACATCGTCAACATGGCTAAGCTCTTGGGGCTGGATGTGATCGCGCTGACCGACCACAACACCTCGCTCAACTGCGAGGCGGCAATCAAGGTCGGCGAGGAGGTCGGCGTACTGGTCATCCCCGGCATGGAGCTGACCACCGGCGAGGATATCCACGCGGTATGCCTCTTCCCCACCCTTGATCAGGCGCTGGCTTTCTCACAATATGTCGACGAGAACCGCATCCATATCAAGAACAGAGCGGAGATCTACGGGCGACAGGTGCAGATGAACGAAAACGATGAAGAGATCGGTGAGATCGAGGATCTGCTCCTGCCCGGCTCCTTCATCGGTATGTATGACGCGTACCGCAAAGCCAAGGAGTTCGGCGGTATCTGCTATCCGGCGCACATCGACCGCGACTCGCTGTCCATCCTTGCCGTGCTGGGCGAGATCGACCCCGCGTGCGGGTTTTTCTCCGTTGAACTGGCAGACATCTCAAAACTGGACGAGCTGAAAAAAAAGCATCCGATCCTCGAGCGCATGAACATCATCACCTGCTCCGACGCGCATTACCTCGAGAACATGCGCGACGCGGCAAACACCATAGAGCTGCCGGAGCTGACAAGAGAAGCGGTAATTGAATATCTGGATACACAAAGATGACCGTCTTGCGAGTGCAGGGCGGTTATTTGTTAGGGTGATAAATAATAGTTGCGGGATATCTTATAAAGACTTCCCCTCGGAGGGCTCATGACTGAAAACTGAAGACTGAAGACTGAAAAACGAATAATTAAGGGAAACACTTCGTGTTTTGGATTTTATATAGCCTTCCCCTCGGGGGGAAGGTGTCGACCAACGGGAGACGGATGAGGGGACAACCTTTCCTATTGATGCCGGATTCGGTGAGGCTGTATGTTTACCGAGGATCGAGAAAATGCCTCACACTCTTTGTTAAGATGATGGTTCGGACAAGTTAGCCCCTCATCCGACTCGGCATACGCCGAGCCACCTTCCCCCCGAGGGGAAGGCTTTTTGTTTTCAACGGCACATTACAGTGACACGAAAAAAGGCGCACGCGCTCCCCGAGGGGAAGGCTTTATAACGGTAACTCCTCACTCCTCACTCCTCGCAGTAGCTCTCAGCCAATCAGCGTTCGCAAGTATGCTCCGCTTCTTGGGAGTATTGGGGACCCCATAATTCCCCGGATTATGGGGAGAGGAGGAGCCGCGATACGAGGTCAAGGCATACCAACCGGATATGCCTACCGAGTTCAGCGAGTGACGACGAGCATGGGTGCTGTATGCCAAATCAAAGATTTGGACAGCACCTCAACTCCTCACTCCTAACTCCTCACTCCTAACTCCTCACTCCTCACTTTCCGTCGCTTCACCGCTTTAAAACTTGCAAAAGTGAAAGTGTTTTGCAGGAAATAATTCTTTTCCGGAATATTAAACGCCGTGTTCGGAATAAAACAAACCCATGTCAAATCCTATCAAATTCGGTTAGCTTTTGCTAACTGTTTAAGTGGGGAAATCCCTGCATTTTTTGCCGATATTTGCACGAAAAATTTTTGTTAATTTATAGACAATTCGACAGGAATGTGGTATGATGTTAGCGTAAGTATGTATAGGTTTTTGCCGAAGATAAATCGTGATTTTGCAGGAGCCTATGTGAATGATTCGCTACAATTCAACCCATCTTACAGAATTTGATCAAGGAGGAATTAAGATGCTTAAAAAAATCAGCAGCCTGCCGTTTCAGGGCACGCCTGAACAGGAAGCGCAGCTCAAGGACGTCATCGAAAAGCACAAGGATGATCCCGGCGCTGTGATGCCCGTACTGCAGGAGGCACAGGACATCTACGGCTATCTGCCGCTTGAGGTTCAGCAGATGATCGCGGAGGGTCTCAATGTCCCCGTAGACGAGGTGTACGGCGTTGCGACCTTCTACAGCCAGTTTGCGCTCTCCCCCAAGGGTAAGTACAACATCAGCGTATGCCTGGGTACCGCCTGCTACGTCAAGGGCTCCGGCGATGTACTCAACCGCCTTTCTTCCGAGCTCGGCATCGAGGCTGAGGAATGTACCATGGACGGTAAGTTCTCACTCACTGCCTGCCGCTGCATCGGCGCGTGCGGTCTGGCTCCCGTTATGACGGTCAACGACGATGTATACGGTCGTCTGGTTGCCGACGATGTTCCCTCGATCCTCGCTAAGTACAAGGAAGCATAATGAGAGAGCTATCCCTGAACGTCATGGATGTGGCGCAGAACTCGGTGCGAGCCGAGGCGAGCGTTGTACGCATCACCGTGACCGAGAGCGATCAAGACGATCGGCTGACGATCGAGATCGCCGACAACGGCTGCGGCATGACGCAGGAACAGGTACAACAGGTGATCGATCCGTTCTTTACCACGCGTACGACACGCAAGGTCGGGCTGGGAGTTCCGCTGTTCAAGCTCAGCGCTGAACAGACCGGCGGCAGCTTTGACATACAGAGCGAGAAGGGCAAGGGTACCGTTACCACTGCCTCGTATGTCAAGTCGCATGTGGATATGACCCCCTTGGGCGATATCAACTCCACCGTCAAGATCCTGATCCAATGCAATCCGGACATCGACTTTGTCTACACCTGCACCACGGACAACGGCAGCTTTACCCTCGACACACGGGAGCTGCGCGAGGTGCTGGGCGACGTCAGTCTGGACACGCCCGACGTGCTGGAATGGATCGCGGATTATTTAGAAGAAAACACAAAGAGCATATATGGAGGTGCGTAAACATGAAATCTTTAGCTGAGTTAAAGGCGATCAGAGATAAGGCGCAGGCGGAGATGCGGATGCGTCAGGAGAATCCCAACGCCGCTCGCGTACTGGTCGGCATGGCTACCTGCGGTATCGCGGCTGGCGCCAGACCCGTTCTCAACGCCTTTGTAGAGGAGATCGCCAAGCGCGGTCTCAAGGATGTCACCGTCACACAGACAGGCTGCATCGGCATCTGTCAGTATGAGCCGGTCGTCGAGATCGAGATCCCCGGTGAGGAGAAGGTCACCTACGTCAAGATGACGCCCGAAAAGGCTGTCAAAGTCGTCAACGACCATCTTGTCAACCACAACGTCATTACCGAGTACACCATCGGCACTGCCACAAGATAAGGAGGACTAAATGTATCGTTCTAATGTACTTGTTTGCGGCGGTACCGGCTGTACCTCGTCAAACAGCTTACAAATTGTCGAGAAGCTCAAGGAAGAGCTGATCAAGAAAGGCCTTGAAAAGGAAGTCAACGTCATCACCACCGGCTGTTTCGGTCTGTGCGCGTTGGGTCCGATCATGGTCGTCTACCCCGAGGGCTCCTTCTACTCCATGGTCAAGGTCGAGGATATCCCCGAGATCGTGGAGGAGCACCTCAACAAGGGTCGTATCGTCACCCGTCTGTTGTATCAGGAGACCGTCGAGAACGACTCCATCAAATCCCTGAACAAAACCGCTTTCTATGAGAAGCAGAAGCGTGTCGCGCTGCGCAACTGCGGCGTCATCGATCCCGAGAAGATCGACGACTACATCGCGCAGGACGGCTATGCCGCTCTGGGTAAGGTGCTCACCGAGATGACGCCCGAAGAGGTCATCCAGACCATGCTCGACTCCGGCTTACGCGGAAGAGGCGGCGCGGGCTTCCCCACCGACTTGAAGTGGAAATTCGCGCGCGGCAACGACGCGGATCAGAAGTACGTCTGCTGTAACGCGGATGAAGGCGACCCCGGCGCGTTCATGGATCGTTCCGTCCTCGAGGGCGACCCCCACGTTGTGCTCGAAGCAATGGCGATCGCCGGCTATGCCATCGGCGCTTCTCAGGGCTATATCTACGTAAGAGCGGAGTACCCGATCGCCGTCAAGCGCTTACAGATCGCGATCGATCAGGCGCATGAATACGGCCTGTTGGGTGAAGATATCTTCGGCACCGGCTTCAACTTCGATATCAAGATCCGTCTGGGCGCAGGCGCGTTCGTATGCGGTGAGGAGACCGCGCTGATGACCTCCATCGAAGGTAAGCGCGGCGAGCCCAGACCCCGTCCTCCGTTCCCGGCAGTCAAGGGTCTGTATCAGAAGCCCACTACCCTCAACAACGTTGAGACCTACGCGAACATTCCGCAGATCATCTTAAAGGGCGCGGATTGGTTTGCTTCCATGGGTACCGAGAAATCTAAGGGTACCAAGGTATTCGCCTTAGGCGGCAAGATCAACCACACCGGTCTGGTCGAGGTCCCGATGGGCACCACGCTGAGAACCATCATCGAAGAGATCGGCGGCGGCATCCCCGGCGGCAAGAAGTTCAAGGCGGCGCAGACGGGCGGTCCCTCCGGCGGCTGTATCCCGGCTCAGCACCTCGACATCGAGATCGACTATGACAACCTGCTCGCCATCGGCTCCATGATGGGCTCCGGCGGTCTGATCGTTATGGACGAGACCGACTGTATGGTCGATATCGCCAAGTTCTTCCTTGAGTTCACCGTTGACGAGAGCTGCGGTAAGTGTACGCCCTGCCGTATCGGCACCAAGCGCCTCTTAGAAATGCTCGAGAAGATCACCAAGGGTCAGGGTACCCTCGAGATGCTCGACGAGATGGAAGCGCTGTGCAACTACATCAAGGCGAACTCCCTATGCGGTCTGGGTCAGACAGCGCCCAACCCCGTTCTCTCTACCCTGCACTTCTTCCGCGATGAGTATGTCGCTCACGTTGTCGACAAGAAGTGTCCCGCAGGCGTATGTAAAGACTTGCTCGAATACACCATCGTCAAGGACAGCTGCATGGGCTGCTCGCTGTGCTCCCGTAAGTGCCCTGTCGGCGCGATCTCCGTTACCGACTACATCCCCGAGGGCAAGAAGAGACCTGCCTTTGAGATCGATCACGCTAAGTGTATCAAGTGCGGCGCTTGTATGGATTCTTGTAAGTTCAAGGCTATCGTCAAGGGTTAAGGGAAAGGAGAACCAACATGGAAATGCTTAACATCAAAATCAACGGCAAGGATTATACCGTTGAAAAGAATACAACGATTCTTCAAGCGTGCCATCAGTTCGGTATCAAGATCCCGACCTTGTGCTACCTGAAGGATATCAACGAGATCGGCGCCTGCCGTATGTGTCTGTGCGAGGTCAAGGGCGCGCGTTCCTTAGTCGCCGCCTGTGTCTACCCCATCGACCGT
Organism: uncultured Clostridia bacterium; assembly: GCA_946406145.1. Lineage (GTDB taxonomy): Bacteria > Bacillota > Clostridia > Oscillospirales > Acutalibacteraceae > Ruminococcoides. The sequence continues at coordinate 21,251 of CAMJJL010000034.1, forward strand.
GAGGGCACCGAGATCTTCACCAATACACCGCAGATTCGTGAGAATCGCAAAACCACCCTCGAGCTGCTGCTCAGTAACCACGACAAAAAGTGCCTGTCCTGCCCTCGCAGCGACAATTGTGAGCTCCAGCAGCTGTGTCTGGAGTACGGCGTGGATGAAACCAAATTCGCCGGCGCCGAGACCCATTATGAAGAAGATCACTCCACCCTGCACCTTGTCCGCAACAACAACAAGTGCATCCTGTGCCGCCGCTGCGTCGCCGCTTGTAAAGAGCAGTTCGTCGGCGTCATCGGCGCGAACAACCGCGGCTTTGATACCGCGATCGGCTGTGCGTTCGACAAGGATCTGGGCGAGGTCAGCTGTGTGAGCTGCGGTCAGTGTACCGTAGTATGCCCCACCGGCGCGCTGGTCGAGAACGACAACACCGCGGAGGTGTTCAATGCGCTGGCGGATCCGACCAAGCATGTGGTTGTCCACACCGCTCCGTCCATCCGCGCTACCTTAGGCGAATGCTTCGGCATGCCGATCGGCTCTCTTGTCACCGGCAAGATGGTTACCGCGCTGAAAATGCTCGGCTTCGACAAGGTATTCGACACCAACTTCGGCGCCGACCTGACCATCATGGAAGAGGGCACCGAGTTCATCCAGAGAGTGAAGAACGGCGGCACCCTGCCGATGATCACCTCCTGCTCACCCGGCTGGGTCAAGTTCTGTGAGCATTACTATCCCGACCTCCTCCCCCATCTGTCCACCTGTAAGTCTCCGCAGCAGATGCAGGGCGCGATGATCAAGAGCTATTATGCCGAGAAGGCAGGCATTGACCCGCGCGACATCGTCGTCGTATCCGTCATGCCCTGTGTTGCCAAGAAGTTCGAGATCACCCGTGACGATCAGGGTCACGACGGTATGCAGGACAACGATATCTCCATCTCCACCAGAGAGCTGGCGAAGATGATCAAGACCGCGGGTATCCAGTTCACCGCCCTTGAGGACAGCGATTTTGATCCCGTTATGGCGATCGGCTCCGGCGCAGGCACCATCTTCGGCGCGACCGGCGGCGTTATGGAAGCGGCGCTGAGAACCGTTGCCGACGTCCTGACCGGCGAGGATCTCAAGCAGATTGACTACAACGAGGTTCGCGGTACCGACGGCATCAAGGAGGCGACCTATGATGTTGCCGGCATGACCGTCAAGGTCGCTGTTGTCAGCGGTCTGAAGAACGCCGCTGTCATCCTCGACAAGATCAGAGCAGGTGAAGCGGACTATCAGTTCATCGAGATCATGTGCTGCCCCGGCGGCTGTGTCAACGGCGGCGGTCAGCCCATCCAGCCCGGTCATGTACGCAATTTCGTCGACATCAAGGCGCTCAGAGCCAAGGCGCTGTATCAGGACGACCTCGGTCTGCCGTACAGAAAGAGCCACGATAACCCCGAGATCAAGGCGATCTACGAGGAGTTTCTCGGCGAGCCCGGCTCCCACAAGGCGCATGATCTGCTGCACACCTCTTATGTCGCAAGAAAGAAGAATTTTGTCTAAAAGAATTGTAGCGATTCGATAGATAACAGTGAACGCCCGGGTGCGATCCCGGGCGTTTTGTTGTGGTCATTTTTAATTGTAAGGAAGCGTTTTGGTATATTTGTAGGGGAGCGGCTCGCTGCTCCCGCGGCAGGGCGTCTGTTGAGATGTAACATCGGTTGAGGAGATGTGCGTTCTGTAGGGTACGGCGCGTGCGTCTTTATCTATACCACTGTAACGTGTAGCAAAATCAAAAAAGCCTTCCCCTCGGGGGGAAGGTGGCTCGGCGTATGCCGAGTCGGA
>CAMJJL010000035.1 GCA_946406145.1 uncultured Clostridia bacterium
GCGCCCCCGTTGGGGGAATGTCCGAAGGACAAGGGGGGAGCCGCTTCCGGCGAGGAGAAGGTGGGCAATTTGCCCTAAGCAAATTGGTCGGATGAGGGGCTGAGTTAGCCGAAAGATCATCTTAACAAAGAGTGAAAGGCTCTTCCTCGATTCTCGGTAGACATACAGCCTCACCGAGTCCTACATCAATAGGAAAGGTTATCCCCTCATCCGTCACCTTTGGTGACACCTTCCCCCCGAGGGGAAGGCTTTTTTGATTCGTGCTACGTTACAGTGACATAGAAAAAGACGCGCGCGTCTTTTTCTATGTTTATAATTATGATGAGGATTTATTTACGATAAGCGCAATCTGTTTTGTCACAATCCGCGCAGGAAGCTTTTTGCTCCTCGCAGCTGTCCGTGATACCGACGATGGCGGTGACGGACTTGCTCGGCGACATCAGCAGGCTTTGGTCAAGCGTCAAGCCGATCTTGCGCGGACAATCCAGCACCGCGAAGATCTCCTTCTGCAAACTTAGCGCAATATCGCCGTAACCGGGGCTGACGCGCCGTGTCAGGCGTTTTCCCGTTTTACTCAGCTCTGTACTTATCTGCGCGCAAAAAGCGTCACACAGGCTCTCGACACGCTCCGCGCCGATGGCTTGAAATATCAGCGCCTTGGACGGTTCCACCCGGCTGTAACGCGCGATCAGGCGGTCGAACGGCGCTCCGACCGTCGCGGCGAAGAGGATCACATGCTCACAGCCGCGAATCGCCTTGCCGATCGTCTGTGACTGTACACATGCGTTGCCGATCAAGATACTGCCGTCGGTGCAAACAGGCAAAACGGTACTGCATACCCGATAGGTCAGGATCGGCTGAGCCTCCCCGATACACTGATCGATCAGGCTTTCATAGCGGTTGTCAGCGCCCCTGATCCGCGCGTATCGCATGATCTCACGCTTGTCCCATTCGGGTGCGTCCAATGTCAGTGTGCGGATCATTTGCCGATAATGCTGCTGAGATTGTTCATGACAGCGCGCGCGATCTCAGGCTTGTTCATGGTGTAGAGGTGGACGTGCTTGACGCCGTTGGCATACAGATCGATGATCTGATCGGTCGCGTACGCGATACCTGCCTGCGCCATCGCGCGGTCATCGCCGCCGAAGCGGTCGACCATCGCCTTGAAGCGCTGCGGAATGAAGGAGCCGGAGAGCTCGATGGCGCGCTTGAGCTGGATGGCTCTGGTGATCGGCATGATGCCCGGTACGACGGGAACGGTGATGCCTGCCTCACGGATCTTGTAGAGGAAGTTATACAGCAGGTTGTTGTCAAAGAACATCTGCGTGGTCATGAAATCACAGCCTGCGTCTACCTTCTCCTTGAGATAAAAGATATCGTCGGTCTGGTGCTTGCTCTCGGGATGTACCTCGGGATAGCACGCGCAGCCGATGCAGAAATCCGCGCCGCTGTTCTTGAGCTCATGGATCAGATCGACCGCGTGGGAGTAGTCCCAGTGCTTTGCGTCACTGAGCTTCATCTCGGGGGTCAGATCACCACGGAGCGCCATGACATTCCGGATACCTGCCTTTTTGAGCGCGTTGATCTTCTGTCTGACGGTCTCTCTCGTGGAGGATACACAGGTCAGGTGCGCCATGGTCGGCACACCGTAACGGTTGCGGATATCCTCTGCGATATCGAGGGTATAGCTGCTGGTGCCGCCGCCAGCGCCGTAGGTCACGCTCATGAAGGACGGCTTGAGCCGGGCAATCTTCTCGATAGCGGGCTTGACCTCATCAAAGGACGAGGATGCCTTCGGCGGAAACACCTCGAAGGACAGTGAACAGCGGTCGTTATGCAAAAGATGGATGATTTTCATGTTGTACTCCGATTATATAGTGATCAGTGGTTAGTGGTTGTGAATGATTATTGATACAGTTATTATACCATGTTTATCGCTTTAAAGCAAGTCAATCATGCCGGGAAATAAGCGTCAGGTGACGCATTCGATCAGCACGGTCATACTGCCGCCGCATACCATGTCGTTGTCCGCCGCGACCTCATTGCTCATATCGATGTGCAGAACAGCTTGATCGCTCTTGCCGATGATGCGCCGCGCTTTGCTGATCGCCGCCGCCTCACCGCAGCCGCCGCCGACGGTGCCGGCGACATGTCCGAGTGTGTTGACCGCCATCATACTGCCGCTTTTGACGGGTGTGGAGCCGGTGGAGGACAGCACCGTGACCACAGCGCGCGGTTCATCGGACGTCGCGAGATAGCGCAGAAGAGCAAGGTCAACATTTGTCTGCGTCAGCTCATTCTCACGCGGCTTGACATATTGCTTATTCCGCTCCTGTATCAGCTCCGCACCAATGGATACCGCGATCTCAGCGGTGGTCATCGCGCCGATCCTGAGCCCGATAGGGGCATGGATCGCGTCGATGTCCTCCTTTCGGAAGCCCTCTTCGATCAGGAGCTCTCTGAGTCCCGCGGCACGCTTTTTGGAGCTGATCAGCCCCAGATAACAGGGCATTTCTCCGGACAGGATCGCGCGGATGCACTGCGCGTCCCACAGATGTCCCCGGGTGAGCACGCAGACATAATCCCTGCGTGTGATACGGAGCTTCTCGATCGCGGAAATGAACGCGTCACAGATGATCCGCGCGTCGGGGAATCGCTCAAAATTCGCGAACATGGGTCTGTCGTCGACCGCGACGACGTCGAAGCCGATGGTCTTTGCCAGCCGGTAAACGTCGATCGACACATGGCCGCAGCCCAAGAGGATCAGTCGATCGGTCTTCGCAAATTTGCGGATATAGGTCTGATCGTCCGCATGGAGAATCAGATCGGGACTCTCTCCCCTGTCCAGTTGTTCGAGCAGTTCTTGAAATACAGTCGCTTTCATATTTATCACCGATCCTAGTGTAACTGTTTTATCTTCTGATTTCAGTTGTGAAACACAAAAGGGCATCCATCGCGGATACCCTTTTGTATTACAATGGTGCCGGCAGTGGGTGTCTCATATATTTATTTAATTGATCACGTTTGATAGCATCAAATATCAGATAAGGGTTATCTGCGCTCTCGCTAAAAACACGATACTATCGTGTTTTTGTCTGCGCCGTGCGCGCGGCTTACGGCTTGACACACTCGCCTTCGAGCCCCACTTCCGTCACTGAATAGATGAAACACAAAAGGGCATCCATCGCGGATACCCTTTTGTATTACAATGGTGCCGGCAGTGGGACTCGAACCCACACGCCCGCAAAGACAACAGATTTTGAGTCTGTCTCGTCTGCCAATTCCGACATGCCGGCTTAACAATCTGTATTATACAACAAAACCGATCATAAATCAAGTATAAATTATCAAGTCGCGATATACCGTGACAGAATCTTCATAAAAAGTTAATTTGACATTTTATCCACCAGATTATATAATAAAAGAAAAAATCAAAGGAGTTGACAAAATGGCTGATTTAAAACATTATTGGCTCAAAACCGCGAAATCATTCGTTCTCGCTGCGGATGATCTGATCGTTGCAGTGGCACAGACCGCTAAAGCAGGAAGAGATATGGTGATCGAGTGGGCGGAGAACGCAGAAGTACAGGCACAGGGCACCGAGATCCCGACGGAGGATGTTGTTGAGGAGCCTGTCGAGGAAGCTAACGCGGAGGAAGCCCCCACTGAGGCGCCTGCGGAAGAAGCGCCTGCTGAGCCTGAGGCAGAAGTGAAAGCTGAACCGGAAGCGGAAGCGACAGAAGCGCCTGCCGAGGAGAAGCCTAAGAAATCCAAGAAATAATACGAATATTCCGTTAAAAGCTTTGATGCGGAATATAACGCAATCCATGTTAAAGTTTTTTGAATACTCGTATAAGCTCTATATTGCAGCAAAGCCGCTTTCACACAGGAAGGCGGCTTTTGTGATATGTTAGATTATGCTGTTGTCGGCGCTTCCGTCTCGGCAGCTTGAGTCGGCAGGTCGGATTCCACCCATGTGTTGTTCTGGTAAACCTCATATTTGGTCATAGTATCATTCTGATCAAAGGTCATGCGTTCCTTCTCCTGACCGTCCTCATCATAGAGCGTACGTGTGGAGCCCTCCTTCGCGGAGACATAATCCTTCTCCGCCGGCTTACCGGAGCTGTGGTAGGAGTAGGCGTAGTAGTAGACGCCGATGCCGTCCGCCTGATAATAGGTCTCCTTGGCGAGGCGGTTATTGCTGTCATATTCATAGAGAATATAGTGATCATACTGTTGATTTGCGTCATAGACGTCCCATCGGGTCACATCGCCGTTCTCGTTGTGATACTTGCGCTCATAGCCTGTTACAGCGCCGTTGTCATCTCTGACGGGCGCCATTTCACCGTCTGCCTTTTTGCCGCAGGCAGTGAGAAGCAATGCGCATAACGCGAACACACAGCATACAAGAGCGATTCTGCGTATCATTTGGCCTTGGAGCGGAGCTTGACGGTACTGCCGCGCTTGTCAACGGTAACCTCACCGACGACGTCGGTACCGTAGATACGGTCGCCTGCATCACCCAGACCGGGCAGGATGTAGCAGTTCTCATTGAGCTTTTCATCCTTAGCGGCGCAGTAGATCTCTACGTCGGGATGCGCCTTTGTCAGCACATCGATGCCCTCGGGAGCCGCTATGATGCACAGGAAACGGACGGAACGCGGATTAGAGCGCTTGATGATGCTGATCGCGTCGGCTGCGCTGCCGCCGGTAGCGAGCATCGGATCGAGTACGAATACATCTCTCTCGTGCACATCGCCGGGGAGCTTGTTGTAATACTCGACGGGCTTATGCGTGATCTCATCTCTGTACAGACCGATATGACCGACCTTGGCGGACGGAACCAACCGCAGCATCGCGTCCAGCATACCGCAGCCCGCGCGCAGGATCGGAACTAAAGCCAGCTTTCTGCCAGCGATCTTCTTCGCGGTCATCGCAGCCATAGGGGTTTTGATCTGTACATCCTCGAGGGGCAGATCTCTGGTCGCCTCATAGCACATCAGCATGGAGATCTCGGAGATCAGCTCACGGAATTCTTTGGTACCGGTGTTCTCATCACGCAGGATCGACAGCTTGTGCTGGATCAGCGGATGGTCAAAAATTGTAACTTTACTGTTCATAATGACTCCTTCTTTCTTTTATCATGAATACATATTACAATGTAAAACTTCCGTTTTCGATCTGAGTGATCATATTGACGCGCTTCTCATGTCTGCCGCCGTCAAAGGGAGTGTTCAGGAAGACGGCAGCGAGCCTGACCGCCTGTTCCTCATCGATCACTCTGCCGCCCATGCACATGATGTTGGCGTTATTGTGGCGGCGTGTCATCTCGGCACAGAATTCGTCGGTGCACACCGCGGCGCGGATGCCCTTGACCTTGTTGGCTGCCATCGAAACACCGATGCCGGTGCCGCAGCAGATGATCCCCAGCTGTGCGTTACCGTCGGCGACGTTCTTCGCCACCTGATAAGCGTAGACGGGATAATCGACGCTCTCGTCGGTATAACAGCCGTAGTCGTGATACTCGATCCCGTTCTCTTTCATGTAGTTGATGACGGCATTCTTGATCGCAAGACCGCCGTGATCGCATCCGATTGCTATCATAAAGCACCATCCTGTTCTTGCTTGATTTTGGCGTTGCGCTCCCGTTCTGCCTGAGAAAGGCGGAGATAACGGGGCATCAGCGCCGCGGGAGAGACGACCTCTCCCCTGTTGTATGTTTCAACAGCCGCCAGAGCGACCGATGAAGCGCGTTGATATCTGCGATTCGGCGGAGCTAAGGTGATCAAAGGATCCGCCGCGCTTTGAAAGACTAACTCAGCGCCGTCGCCGACGAGGATGATCTCCTCACGATCGGGTAAGCCGCTGAGCAGATCGTCCACCGCGATCGCCTTGTCATCACACAGCCGTTCGACCGTATTGCCGTCTACGCGGAACAATCCGTGATAGACCTGTCTGCGTCTGGCGTCCATGCAGGCGCAGATGATCGCGTGACTGCCCAAAAAGTTGTATGCCATGCTCTCCAGGGTCGAGACCTCGACACAGGGCTTGTCCTGCGCGTACGCCATGCCCTTGACGGCGCTCACGCCGATACGCACACCGGTAAAGCTACCGGGACCGCTGTTGACGGCGTACAGGTCGATATCCTCGGCTCTCTTGTCCGATATCCGCAACACCGATTCGAGCATCGCCATCAGCGTTTGACTGTGGGTAAAGCCCGTGTTCAGATAATACTCGGCGATGATCTTGTCATCCTCGAAGAGGCATACCGACGCAGGAGTCGCGGAGGAATCAACCGAACAGATCAGCATCGTCATCCATCCCCCTTATCTCAAAGATCCTTTCATTCTCATTGTCCGTTTTTTCGATACGGATCCGGATACAATCCGGCTCAAGCTCACTTTCGATATTCTCGCTCCATTCGATGATGATCACCCCGTTGCCGATATAATCATAGAAGCCTGTCGCAAACAGATCGTCGAGATCGGCGATACGGTACATATCGAAGTGATACACCGGATACTTTCCCTGATACGCGTTGACGATGGCAAAGGTCGGGCTGCATACGCCGTCTGCGACGCCGAGCCCTGCGCACAGTCCGCGTGTGAAGGCGGTCTTGCCTGCGCCCAGATCGCCGAACAGCGCGATCATCTCTTTGCCCTTTAATACAGACGCGAGCTTTTCTCCGAGCTGCTCTGTCTCACGCGCACAGGAGGTTGTCACTCTCATGTCATCTACCTCTGATTGATTTTTCAATTCAATATTGTAACATATGATGGCCGCAGAATAATGCCATAGGATAAAATTAACAAAATTATTACAAATATTTATCTTGAATTCAAGTCTGTCATTCACTATAATGAGAGGAGAAAACAGAAATCAATAATCGGTTGAGATTGCCACAGACCCCGACGCGCGCGCCGAGGACTTCGCAATGATGATAATAAATCGGTTGAGATCGGACGCGCGCGTCCTTTTCTTCTATCGATCATTATTATGAAAGGTACTTTATGCAAAAAGCGATAAAAGGATTGACTCAATTTTTCACAAAATCAGATGTGATCCTGTGGCTGCTGACGATCGCGGCAAGCGCCTACAGCCTGCTGTTGATCAACTCGATGCAGAGAGCGTCGGATTACAGCTATATGACGCCGCAGATCCTGGCGCTGATTCTGGGATATATCGCCGCTGTTGCGGTCACGCTCATCGACTATGAGCATATCGCGCGGCATTGGATCGTGCTGCTGATCCTATCACTCGGCTTGCTGCTGCTGGTGTTCCTGTTCGGACGGAACGTCACCGGTACGGACGATACGGCATGGATCATGCTCCCGGGCGGTATCTCGTTCCAGCCCTCGGAGCTGGTGAAGGTGTTCTTTATCATTACCTTCTCACGGCATTTGCAGGTTCTCAAAGAAAACGACCTGCTCCATCATCTGCTGGGCGTGCTCTCACTGGTCGTCCATATGGCGGTGCCGGTGGTGCTGATCCATATGCAGGGTGACGACGGTACGGTGCTCATCTTCCTGTTCCTGTTCCTCATCATGGCGTTTATCGGCGGTGTTCAGCTGCGCTATTTTCTGATCATGCTGGTACTGCTTGCGGCAGGGATTCCGATCCTGTGGAATTATTTCCTCAATGAGGAGCAGAAGAACCGCTTTACCGCGATCTTCGACATCGACGGCAACGCAATGAAGAACTACGGCTGGCAGCAATATCAGGGCAAGGTCAGCGTTGCGTCGGGCGGCTTGAGCGGTACCGGGCTCGGCAACGGCGGAAGAGTCGCTTCGGGCATCGTTCCCGAGCAGGAAAACGACTTTATCTTCACGGTAGCCGGTGAAGAGCTCGGCTTTATCGGCTGTGTGCTCCTGATCTTCATCCTCCTTTTGATCTGCGTGAAGCTGGCGATGAACGCCGTTTCGGCACGTGATTACCTGGGCAGGATGATCTGCGTCGGCGTGTTCGCGATGATCAGCGTACAGACGATCATCAATATCGGCATGGTGCTCGGACTGCTTCCCGTTGTCGGCATCACACTGCCGTTCTTCTCCTCGGGCGGTACTTCCCTGCTCTCTGTACTGATCAGTATCGGCTTGGTGCAAAGCGTGCATTATCACAAGGATGCTCCCGATGCTACACAGGGACTGCTCAAAACGAATAAATACAAATATATGACCCCTGCGCGATTTTGAACCGCAAAACGCTTATCTTGTGAAAGCGGTTTATCAGTTATCACGATCACTCCCTTCCGCCGTGAAGGGAGTTTTTTGCGTGCGGATGTTACGGTTACATCCGGTGCGCGCTGTAAGAAAAACGCACTGCCGTGTGACAGTGCGTCTTTTGTTATTTCTTGATGACAGTGACCTGATCGACCGTATACTGTCCGTAGATCCAACTGCCGGAATAGTCGCTGTTCAGTTCCAGCTTGAGCTTAATGCTCTGACGGGATACGTTTTCTCCGGTTTCCAGCTCTTTGATCTTGGCCTTGAGATCATCCGGGATATCGACGGTCAGCTTGATATCATCCGAGGTGATGTCCTTGATCTCACTCTCTTCACCGAAGATCGTCACGCTGATATCACCCGGCGCGAAGACGTAGGTGTAGCCGTCGTCATCATAGGTGATCTTCTTGGTGATCGTGGTCTCCTTGTAGGAGCTCAGATCCAGCGATACGGTAGCTTTGGTAGGCGCTGTTTTCTCGTTTTCATCCGCAACGATCTTACAGTTATCGGGCGGCGTGATGGTGAACTCTTCTTTGTACTCCTCGTTTTTCAGATCGGCAAAATCCAACGTGGTGAGCGTCAGACCGTTCTTGTACTTATTCAGCTCTTCCTGCTCGCCGGCGATCCTGACCGCGGACGGTGAGATGCTCGCCTGCGCCTTGATGTCGCTCGGTTTGTTCTTGAATTCGGTTTTCAGATTAACTTTCGCGATCGGTATCAGCTTAGCTGTGACACTCACATCAGAGACGGAGGGAGTGAAATAAGCATCATTGAGCTCCCTGCCTTCACTGTCCTTATAGATAAATTCCTTCTTGACGGTTCCTTCCTCGGCGATCTCACCGTGTACCTCAACGGTTGATATCTCATTGATCTGTGACTCGGGACCGTTGACCTTGATCTTGGACTGAGAGAGGGAGAGGTTGGCGTACATGGTATTATCCGTATTCTTGAAGGTACAGGAGTTCACGATATCAAATTCTTTTTCAAGCGGCTGATCGACATAAACCGACAGCGACGAGGGTGAGATCGACTGGACCTCGTAGTTCGTCAGCACGCCGGACTTCTCGTAATTCAGCGATACCATATATTCCTGCGGCGACATAGCGGCGTTACTGGGGATATTGATCTTGCCGGTGATGTCGATATTCTCAGCCTTTAAGGAGCCGACAATGATCGCGTTGCCCTTGACCTCCACATTGACCAGCGGATTGCCCGTATCATCCAGCGCAACACCGTAATACTTATCCAGAAAATAGGTGTAATCATAATCCGACTCGGGCAGATTGATGGAAACAGGGACGTTTTCGATGGTAGTGGTTTTGATGTTGGTATCGGATACAAAGGATACGACGATCCATGACGTAAACGAAAGAACAAAGGAAAGAATCAGCAAAAAGATATTCGAAGAGAATAGTCTCGATAAAAAGCTTTTATTCGTTTTCATTCTTCTTCTCCTTTCGTTTATTGAAAAGAGCAGCAAACAGACCGGGATTTTTGTCCTTGTCTCCGACAACGATCAATTCAACTAACCTGTTATAAAGAGCGTCGCGCTTAAAATCACGCGTCAACATACCGTTGAGCGCAATAGAGATATTGCCTGTTTCCTCCGAGACAACGACTACGACGGCGTCGCTTTCCTCGGTCATGCCGATCGCGGCGCGGTGTCTGGTGCCCAGATCCTGACTGATGTTGAGGTTATCGGTCAGGGGCAGGATACAGCCTGCCGAAAGGAGCTTTCCGTCGCGGATGATGCTCGCGCCGTCATGCAGGGGCGCTTTGTTGTAGAAGATGTTGCCCAGAAGCGCCGGAGAAACATCACTGTTGAGGATGGTGCCCGTGTTGGCAATATCGCCCAGCGGTGTGTCACGCTCAAAGACGATCAGCGCGCCTGTCTTGGATTTGGAAAAGACCGCGCACGTGTCCGCTACGTCGGAGATTGCCCTGTAGATCTTATCCTCGGGATTCTGTACCGTTGAGGAGACAATGCTCCGCAGTCGCCTGTTGGAGCGTCCCAGGCGCTCCAGACCGAGTCGCAGCTCCGGCTGGAATACGACGATGAAGATGATCGCCCAGTAGGTGAAGATCGAGTTGAGGATATAGGTCAACATCGTGAGCTGGAGAAGATACGACACACCGTAGACGACCAGCAGGATCAAAAAGCCCTTGACCAGCTGACCGGCGCGGCTGTTGCGGAATAATCGTAACAGATAGAAAATAATCAGCGCGATAACGACTACGTCGATGAAATCCTTGAAGGTAAAGGTTTTGAGTGTCCCTATCAATCGCGTTATAAAGGTTGCTTCCATATATTCGTCCTTCCGAATCGCTTATTTGCATTCCTGTTTTTTGTAATCTCATACGAATTCAATATACAAATTCATTCTAACATACGTCCCTGATGATTGCAAGGCGAATCCACGGATTTTTCAAAAAGATTTCATATCACTGCTCGATTCGACTTAATGCGGAATGCAGGATGTTCATTTCTTCTGTCGAAGTGAATACCGAGGGCGCGATCCGTACAACACCGCTGTCGATCGTACCGAGCGCCTTGTGCGCCAGTGGAGCGCAGTGCAGGCCTCCTCTCACGGCGATCCGGTACTGCTGTGAGAGCTGTTCGGCGAGAGTTTCACTGTCCGTATGATCGGCGGCAAATGCCAACACAGGCGCGTATACGCCCTCTCGTTCATCCGTTCTGCCGATCAGATGAAGGCTGTCATGGCGGCGCAGGGAGCGATACAGGCGATCGATCAACTGCGATTCTTGTTGATAGATCCGATCGATACCGCGCTGTCGGACAAAATCCACGCCTGCTTTCAGTCCTAAGATACCGCTGATATTCTGTGTGCCTGCCTCCAGTCGGTCGGGGTAGAAATCGGGCATGGCGGGTTCTGCGGAAACACTTCCCGTACCGCCTGCGATCAGCGGATCAACAGTATTATCATTGCCGATCAACAGCAGTCCTATTCCCATCGGACCATAGAGATACTTGTGACCGGGACAGCAGACAAAGTCGTATCCGTCGTTGCTCATATCGATCGGGAATACGCCTGCGCTCTGTGCGGCGTCCAGACAGAACAGGATACCGTAGCTATGCGCCAAAGCGCAGAGTCGCTCCGTCGGCAAACGATAGCCGATGACGTTGGAAGCGTGGGTGCAGAGGATCATCCGCGTATGTCGATTGATCGCTTGACGAAAATGATGGATCGTCGCTTCATCGTCGCCGATCACCACATCGGCGATATCGAAGGTGATCTCCCCCATCCGGCTGAGCTGATACACCGGACGGTATACCGCGTTATGCTCCAATGATGAGAGAATGACATGATCGCCGTGCCTGAGGGCGCCCTTAATGACCGTGTTGATCGACTGGGTACACCCGGGGGTGAAGATGACAGCTTCGGGTGACGGAGCGTGAAAGAATGACGCAATGGCTTCTCGCGCCTCATACACCTTCTGCGCCGTACGGATCGATTGCCGGTAGCCTCCTCTGCCCGGGTTGAAGCCGTAGGCTTTGACGGCGCTTTGCACGGCGCGGATTACTTGCGGCGGCTTCGGGTAGGTGGTGGCGGAATTGTCGAGATAGATCACGGCTTTTCTCTTTCCGCGCGGCCGAGGACACGGATCCCCTTCTCACGCAACAGCTTTTCTGCCTGATCGGTTTGGTGCGGCACAAACAGGCAGTAGCCGCAGGATTTGACGCCTGTATTCTTCGGCGTACGCTGGATATAAGATCGGATCTGATATTGTTCTAAAATACTCTTTGCCTTCATCGCGTAGGTCACGGAGGGTACGAGTATCAATTCTTTGTTCATAAAAAAACACCTCTGTTCCCTATCAGTCTATGATAGAAAAACAAAGGTGTGAGATGCGTGCATCTTTTTCTGTTTTACCCTGAACGGGGCTGTTAAATGATAGGCATTTCTGTTCCCTATCAGTCTATGATAGAAATACAAAGGTATGAGATGCGCGCATCTTTTTCTGTTGTACCCTGAACGGGGCTGTTAAATGATAGGCATTTCTGTTCCCTATCAGTCAAAGATAGAAATACAAAGGTATGAGATGCGGCGCCGCGGTGCTTTTTTCTGAGTTATTATTAACAAAAACATCCGAGTATCAGAATATCGATCATTGCACGACTGTCATTATCCCTTTAATACATCCGACATATCATACAGTCCCGCGGGCTTGTCCTTCATGTAGGCGGCGGCATTGACAGCGCCTGCCGCAAATACGCCCTTGCTCTGCGCCTGATGCTTTAAGGAAACGACCTCGTCATGACCCGCGAAGATGACCTCATGCTCGCCGACGATCGTACCGCCGCGGATGGAATGGATACCGATCTCATTATGCTCGCGTCTTTTGCGATACGCGTGACGGTCATAGACATACTGAGCGCCGCCGATCTCCTCATTGATCGCGTCGGCGATCATCAGAGCGGTACCCGAGGGCGCGTCGATCTTGAGGTTATGATGCTTTTCCACCACTTCGATATCAAAGCTGTTGTACAGCACCTTTGCCGCCATCCTGGACAACGCGATCAGCACGTTGATACCCAGCGACATGTTGCCGGAGTAGAATACGGGGATCTGTTTCGCGGTATCCTTGATTTTCTGCACCTGCGCGTCAGAAAAACCGGTGGTGCAGATGATGACGGGAGTCTGATTCTTCACGGCGAAAGCGAGCATATCATCGAGCACCAGAGGATTGGAAAAGTCGATGATCACATCGGGCTTTTCCTGAACGTCATAAAAACAGGTGTATACGGGATATGCTTTGTCGCCGTCGGCGATATCGACGCCGCAGGATATCATCGTATCCTCGCGCTCGTTAATGCAAGCTTCTACAGCCTGTCCCATTTTGCCGAGACAGCCGTTGAGCAGTATCTTAATCATAAAAACCTCCTTGTTTGGGCTTCACTAAGACTGTTTAAGATGACAGTATTGTGAAACAGGGCGAAGTGCTTCGCCCTGTGAGTTTGAAAATATGAAACTGTTCTGATCCCACCTTCGATAAAAAGATCATATCAGATCATGGTGATCCAAAGGCGGAATGGGGTGAAGTGTGACGCTTCTTACGCGTATTTACCGATCAGGTTGTACTTCGCCAGACAATCCTTGAGATCGTGATAGCCCGAATAGCTCATCGGTACGAGCGGCAGTCTGCACTCGCCGGCATTGAAGCCGATCAGGTTCATCGCGGTCTTGACCGGGATCGGGTTGACGTCGGAGAACATGATATCCATCAGCTCAACATAGTGGAAATTCAGCTTGGACGCTTCCACAAAATTGTTGTTCAGGCACAGCTCGCAGATCTCGTGCATTTCCTTCGGACAGAAGTTTGAGAATACGGAGATAACGCCCAGCGCGCCCAGTGACATGAAGGGTACGGTCTGGTCATCGTTGCCCGAATAGATGTCCAGCTTATCACCGCACAGAGAACGCGTCTGTGATACGCTGGAGATATCGCCGTTCGCTTCCTTGGTGGCGACGATGTTCTCGTGCTTGCACAGCTCCGCGTAAGTTTTGGGCTTGATGTTACAGCCGGTACGCGAGGGTACATTGTACAGGATCATCGGAAGATCGATGTTATCCGCGATGGTGGTAAAATGGCGGATCAGACCGTTCTGCGACGTCTTATTATAGTAAGGTGTGACGGATAACAGCGCGTCAGCGCCGGACGCCTCTGCGGATTTGCTCAGCTCGATCGCGGTAGAGGTATCGTTGGAGCCTGTACCAGCGATAACAGGGATACGACCGTTGATACGCTCGCATACAAAGGATAAAACCTCGCAATGCTCCTTGACGGTCAAGGTAGCCGCTTCACCGGTGGTACCGCACGCAATGATCGCGTCGGTGCCGTTCTCAACCTGGAATTCCAGTAAACGTGCCAGTTCTTCGAAGTTAACAGAACCGTCACTGCGCATCGGTGTGATCAGCGCAACGCCTGCGCCTGTAAAAATATGTTTGCTCATATAAAAATCCTCCTAATAAAAGTGATATAAAGGAGTATTAACATTCAATGACGAATCAATAATATTGATCACGAATCACTGACCACTAATCACTCGATTTCAGTCCATGTAGCCCTCGGCACAGAGCAGCTCAGCCATCAGGACTGCGCCGCCTGCCGCACCGCGCAGGGTGTTATGGGACATACAGACGAACTTCATATCATACTGGGTATCGGGTCTGAGTCGACCGACGGATACCGCCATGCCGCCCTCGAGCATACGCTCAGACTTGATCTGAGGTCTGTCGGGTTCGGTGAAATAATGCAGGAACTGCTTGGGAGCGGAGGGGAGCTCGAGCTCCTGTGCTCTGCCCTTGTAGTTGTTCCAGATATCGATGATCTCTTCCACGCTCGGCTTTTCCTCTACGCCGAAGTCGATGAATACCGCAGCGGTGTGACCGTCGGAGACCGGTACACGCAGGCACTGTGAGGTGATGGCGATATCATCCGCATTGACGATCTTGTCGCCCTCGATATGACCCCAGAGCTTTAAGGGCTCCTGCTCGCTCTTCTCTTCCTCTCCGCCGATGTACGGAATCAGGTTATCGACCATCTCAGGCCAGCGCTCAAAGGTTTTGCCGGCGCCGGAGATCGCCTGATAGGTGCAGGCGAGGACTTTATTGACCTTATATTTCTCTTTTAACGGATGGATCGCCGGAACATAGCTCTGCAAAGAGCAGTTGGACTTGACGGCGATGAAGCCGCGCTTGGTGCCCAGACGCTTTCTCTGCGCGTGGATGATCTGAGCGTGCTCGGGGTTGATCTCGGGAACGATCATCGGCACATCGGGTGTACCGCGGTTCGCGGAGTTGTTGGAGACGACAGGGCACTCAGCCTTGGCGTAAGCCTCCTCCAGCGCCTTGATCTCATCCTTCTTCATATCGACAGCGCAGAATACGAAGTCAACCTTTGCGGCGACAGCCTCTACATCTGCGGCGTCCATCATGACCATATCTTTGATATTTGCGGGGATCGGTGCGGTCATCGCCCATCTTCCCTCAACAGCCTCGGCATAGGTTTTGCCTGCGCTGCGTTTGGAAGCGGCGATCGCGGTAACATTGAACCACGGGTGATTTTCAAGCAAGAGAGAGAATCTCTGACCCACCATACCCGTGGCACCGATAATTCCGACATTGAACGTTTTCATATTTATACCTCCCAATTTCAAAAAAACAGTTGAGTTTTTTTCAATAATAATATATTATATGATAGGCAAATTCATACAGATGGTTAATCTATATCATGTTATAATATACCATTCCATTGCGGATTTGTCAATTTCAATTGTGTAACAACTGTGTTTTTCGAGGTCATTGTATGAAGACAAGTGATTTTTATTATGATTTACCGCAGGAGCAGATCGCGCAAACGCCGATCGAGCCGCGTGATCACTCCCGAATGATGGTGCTGCACCGTGATGATGACGGGATCGAGCACCGTCATTTTTATGATATAATTGATTATCTTGATGAAGGCGATTGCCTGATCGTCAACGACTCCCGTGTTATCCCGGCGCGTATCTACGGCGTCAAGGAGGATACCGGCGCGAAGATCGAATTTTTGCTGTTAAAGCAGCTCAGCGGCAATCGCTGGGAAACCTTGGTCAAGCCCGGTAAAAAGGCGAAGATCGGCGCGAGGTTCCTTTTCGGCGACGGATTACTCAAAGCCGAGGTCGTCGATATTGTGGACGACGGCAACCGCATCGTCGAATTACAGTGTGAAGAAAACATCTACGCTACCCTTGATAAGATCGGTCAAATGCCTCTCCCCCCTTATATCACCGCAAAGCTCGAGGATCAGGAGCGTTACCAGACGGTCTATTCCCATGAGCTCGGTTCTGCCGCCGCTCCGACTGCCGGTCTGCATTTCACCAATGAGCTGCTCGACAGGATCCGCGCGAAGGGTGTGAATATCGGATATGTCACGCTGCATGTCGGACTGGGCACGTTCAGACCCGTCAAGGTCGATGATGTGACGGAGCACAAGATGCACAGCGAGCATTATGAGATCCCCGAAGAAACAGCAGAGCTGATCAAGCGTACAAAAGCGAACGGCAAGCGTGTGATCGCGGTCGGCACGACCTCCTGCCGTACACTCGAGAGCGTCGCGGCGGAATACGGCGAGATCAAAGCTTGTGACGGCTTCACTGATATCTTCATTTATCCGGGCTTTACGTTCAAGGTGCTCGACGGATTGATCACAAACTTCCATCTGCCCGAAAGCACGCTGATCATGCTGGTATCCGCCTTTTACGGCTACGATAAGACGATGAAGGCATATGAAGTCGCGGTGAACGAGAAATACCGCTTTTTCTCCTTCGGCGACGCGATGGCAATATTATAAGTAAAAGGAAGCGCTATGTATACATTATTGAAACAAGAAGGAAACGCCCGACGCGGTGAGTTCAAAACCGTTCACGGTACGGTGCAGATGCCGGCGTTTATGAATGTCGCGACCTGTGCCGCGATCAAGGGTGGGTTATCGGCGTATGATCTGCAACAGATCAACACACAGGTCATGCTGAGCAATACCTATCATCTCCATCTGCGTCCGGGAGATGAAATCGTCAAGAAGCTCGGCGGACTGCACAAGATGACCGGATGGAACGGTGTGATCCTCACGGATTCCGGCGGATTCCAGGTTTTTTCACTGGCAAAGCTGAACAACATCACCGAAGAGGGTGTAGTGTTCAACTCTCATATCGACGGCAGACGTATCTTTATGGGACCTGAGGAAAGTATGCGGATCCAGTCAAACTTAGGCTCTACTATTGCGATGGCGTTCGATGAATGTGTGGAGAATCCGGCGCCGTATGACTACGCCAAGTCGTCCGTCAAGCGCACCACCAACTGGCTCAATCGATGCAAAGCGGAGATGGACAGGCTCAATTCGCTTGACGATACCCTCAACCCCCATCAAATGCTGTTCGGCATCAATCAGGGCGCTACTTATCGCGACCTGCGGATCGATCATATGAAGGAGATCGCTGAGCTTGACCTCGACGGCTACGCGATCGGCGGTCTGGCGGTCGGCGAACCTGCCGAAACGATGTATGAGATCATCGAGGCGGTGGAGCCCTTCGCGCCGAAGGATAAACCGCGCTACTTAATGGGCGTCGGCACACCCGTCAATATCCTTGAGGCGGTACACAGAGGCGTTGATCTGTTCGACTGCGTCATGCCCTCGCGCAATGCAAGACACGGTCATCTGTTCACATGGAGCGGCATTATCAATATTATGAACGCAAAATATGAGCTGGATGAAGCACCCATCGACAGGGAATGTGACTGCCCTGTGTGTCAGCACCATACACGCGCTTATCTCAGACATCTGTTCAAAGCAAAGGAAATGCTCGGTATGCGGCTGGCGGTGATGCACAATTTGTACTTTTACAATACGCTGATGCAAAAAATACGTGACAATTTAGACGCCGGAACCTATGAGATTTTCTATCAAAAATACAGAAATATCCTTGATAACCGCATATAATTTCACTTAGCACTTGCAAAAATCATTCGTACCTGTTATAATAACTTGGAATAATTTGAAAGGAAGTTACATTATGTTTGGTTCAGGATCCGGCGCCGGCGGCAGCTGGTGGATTATCTTAATTTATGTAGGTCTGTTTGCGGTTCTTTACTTCTTGCTGATTCGTCCGAATTCGAAGAAGAAGAAACAGGAGCAGGAAATGCGCAACAATATCCAGATCGGTGATGATATCACCACGATCGGCGGTATTCAGGGCAGAATCATCGCGGTCAAGGAAGAAGAGGACGCTTTTGTCATCGAGACAGGTCCCGACCGTACCAAGATGAAGTTCAAAAAATGGGCGATCTCCAGCGTCGATACCGTTAAGGAAACGACTCCCGCGAAGAAGACAACGGCAGATAAGTTCCAGGAGCTTCAGGAGCGCCGCGCTGCTAAGAAAGCCGCCAAGGAAGAAAAGAAAGCACAGAAGAATAACGAATAAACTTTTTCACCCCTGCATAGAGTGTACAGGGGTGAATTTTTTATGTCTGATTTCAGTAAAGATAAAGGGCGCATCATCAAAGCGGTTGTGATCGGCGTACTTAGTGCCGTTGTGCTCACTGTGTTCCTCACATGCCTGTTCTCGGTGATGCTGAACATGATGTCGGGTATCCCCTATGAGTTCATTGATTATGTGATGGTCGCCACCGAGGGCTTCAGTGTGCTCATCGGCGCGTATATCGCCTGTGTGATCGTGAAATCCAAGGGCTTGATCATCGGCGCGCTGTGCGGCGCGATCTCACTGCTGATCGTGTTTGCGGTCGGCATGAGTATATCAAAGAATAGTATCGGACTGTTGACGGTCATCCGGAGTGTTGTCATGCTGTTATGCGGCGTGATCGGCGGAATCATGGGCGTGAACCGTAAGGAGAAAGTGCGTATCAAATAGAATGACCTCCCCAATGTGCTGAAACATTACGGGGAGGTCGGTTTGAATCGTACGGAAAAATCCTCAGGATACGGTGCAGTGAGCTTGATCAGCTCTTTGGTGATCGGATGCGGCAGCGTAACGGATCGGCAATGCAGCGCCTGACGCCGGAACAGATCAAGACTGCCGCCATACAAAGAATCTCCGGCTAAGGGATGACCGATCGCGCTCATGTGACAGCGGATCTGATGGGTTCTGCCTGTTTCGAGCCATACACGGCATAAGGTGTGATGGTCATAGATCCGGATCGGCTCATAATGCGTGATCGCTCTGACGCCGTCCTCACGCACATAACGCTGTATCTTGCTGTTTGGCGCGGCGCCGATCGGCAGATCAATGGTGCCGCTCTCTGTGATGATCCCCTCGCATACCGCCGCATAGGTCTTTTGGATGGTCGGGAAAACCATGTTATACGCGATGCGATCCTTGGCGAGGATCACGATGCCCGAGGTGTCCTTATCCAGGCGATTGAGCGCACGAAAAGGATAGCGCTCTCCCCTCCTCTGCTGATCATATATCACGATATTCGCCAGTGTATCGAGCTGGTGGATCTTGGTGGGATGTACGGGCATATGAGGGGGCTTGTTGACGATCAGCAGCCGATCATCCTCAAACAGAATGTCGAGCTTGCCCTCGATCGGGACGATCTCACTTTGCTCCTCCTGCGGCAAGCGCACTTGAATGATATCGCTTTGGTGCAGAATATCATGCGCACGGAGCTCCATGCCGTTGCGGGATATACTGCCCCCACCGTATCGAATGACCTTCATGGAACGTGCCGACAGTCCGCAAATGCGCCGCAGAAAGCTCTTGAGCGCGGCGCCGTCGTCGGCAGATGTTACTGTAAACTCATAGTACCCGATAGGCATAGTGCAGCACCAGATAGATGATAATGAGCTCCGCGATGAAAATCAGCGGAATCCCGAGCATGAACTTCGGCTTATTCGTTTTGTGTCGGATCAGCAGCATGGTCAGATACATGGCAGGCGAACCGCCCAGCGCGGATAGTAAGAGCAGGGTGCGTTCTTTGACGCGCCAATTGCCCTTGACAGCGGCACGCTTATCATGGATCGTCACAATGACAGCAATGATATTGATGAGAATCAGATAGCTATACAGAAATTTCAAAATAACCTCGGAGTGATTGAATGTTCTATAAAAGAATAATACCGTTTGTTTTGTCGTTTGTATTTTTGGCAGGTTCCATCCTGTATGTGTCGGGCTCGGACAAGGAGCTCGCAGCAGACGTACACGAGCCGATCAAGGACGTCGGCAAGATCACCGTTGAAAAGCCGCAGGAGGAGATCCGCGGTGTTTGGGTGACATATATGACGCTGGATATTGAGGGTGAAGCGGATCAAAAGGCGGCATTCAATGAGAAGATCGACGCCATCATTGCGGATATGGAGAACGCCGCTCTCAATACAATGATTGTACAGGTGCGGCCGTTTTGTGACGCGCTCTATCCGTCAAAGGTTTATCCGTGGTCGCATATTCTGACGGGTACACAGGGAGAAGATCCGGGGTTTGATCCACTCGATATGATCATCACAAAAGCGCATCGGCATGGTATCATGGTGCATGCGTGGCTCAATCCCTATCGGATCAGCACCAAGGATACACCGTCTGATTTGAGCAGGAATCATCCGGCTGTCAAAGATCCGTCGATCGGCGTGGAGATCGGCGGCAGTCAGTACCTCAATCCCGCAAAGGAAAAAACGATCGATCTGATCACAGGCGGTGTTAAGGAGATTGTAGAGAAGTATGACGTCGACGGCATCCAGTTCGACGACTACTTTTATCCGCCCGACTGCGGCGACTTTGACAAAGAGGATTATGACGCCTATTGTGCCGCAAGCAGCGCTCCCCTATCCTTAGAGGAATTTCGCAGGGAGAATGTCAATCGGATGCTCCAATCGGTGTATACAGCGGTTCATTCGATCAAAAATGATGTACTGTTCGGTGTATCACCGCAGGGAAATATGAAGAACAATGATAAGCTGTATGCCGACGTAAAAAAGTGGTGCGGCGAGAAGGGGTATATTGACTATATCTGTCCGCAAATCTACTTTTCACCGGATAATCCCGCCCTGACCTTTGAGGACGGTTTGCAGGACTGGCTCGACGCGGAACGCCATGACGGGCTCTCGCTCTATATCGGGATCCCTGCCTACAAAGCCGGTACAGACACCGACGGCGGAACATGGCTGGATAATAACGATATCCTGACCACCGAATTAATGATCACGCGTGAGAAGGGCTGTGACGGATTTATGCTGTACAGCTATGACAGTTTCCATAATGACGATAACCGACAGGAAGTCGAAAACGTAATACGGTACTTAAATGAGTCGTGTTGATTTATAGCAATTGACCGACGCAGTAATCATCGTGGGCTTCGGTGAGCTTGACGTCGTATATTTCGCCGGAAATAACGCGGTCATCTTTGACGCGTACCTTGGTATAGTTCTTGGTATACCCTTCCGTCATGCCGTCCTTTGAGCGAGTCTCAAACAGCACGGGCTCGGTCAATCCGACCTGACTTTGCATAAAGCGTCGCTGTTGACCCAGCGTATGCGCGATCATAATATCCGCGCGCTCGTGCTTTAAGTGTTCATCGATATGACCGTCCATCTTGTCGGCGGCAGTTCCTTTGCGGCGTGAATACGGGAATACATGGGTTTTGGCAAAGCCGATCTCGTCGGTGAAGCTGACCGACGTGTTGAAATCATCCTCGCTCTCCCCTACGAATCCGACCATGACGTCGGTGGTGATGGAGGGGTTCTCGAACAGACGGCGGATATCCGCTACGATACGCGCGTATTCCGCGGTATCATAATGGCGGTGCATACGCTTCAAGGTCGCGTCACAGCCTGCCTGTAGAGAAAGATGAAAATGCGGACAAAACTTCGGCTCTTTGGCAAGTGCGCTCAGGATATCGCCTGTCATGCGTTCCGGCTCGATGGAGCCCAGTCGTACGCGTTCGATCCCGTCCGTCTGACAAACGATCCTGACCGCGTCATAGACGTTGAGCTCCCATTCCCGACCGTAAGCAGAGAGGTTGATTCCGACTAAAACGATCTCCTTGAAGCCGTTTGCGGCGAGTGCTTCCGCCTCGTGTCGAATCTCATCCAGCGGTTTGGAGCGGACTCTGCCGCGCGCGTACGGGATGATACAGTAGGTGCAAAAGCGGTTACAGCCGTCCTCGATCTTGATGCAGGCACGGGTGCGTTCATTGAATGAGGAGATCTGCATCGGCTCAAACGCTTCCTCTCTTTGATGCTCGCCGATACGGATGACCTGCTGACGCGTTAACAGGTATTCATCGATCAGCGAAATGATATCACTGCGCGCGGTGTTCCCCATCACGATGTCACAGCCTTCGAACACGGATATGTCATCCGGGAACGCCTGCGGCATACAGCCGCACAGAATGATGATACTGTCGGGATTCTCGCGTCGGACACGACGGATCAGCTTGCGGTTCTTCGCGTCACCCGTCGCGGTAACGGTACAGGAATTGATGATACAGATATCGCTGTCCTGATAAGTTTCCGCCTTTATATAGCCTGTCTGATCGAGCAGCTCCGCCATTACCTCGGATTCATACTGATTGACCTTGCATCCGAGCGTCATAATATAGTATTTCAAATAAAATCACCACGATTTTTGTCGGAATATTCAGCGTTTTTGCGGTTGATTAATAGGATAAATAGTGCTAAGATAGATAACGCTTGAGGGGGTTATCAAACTATGTATAGCACGAATATCACGATCAGCGGCATTGAGAAAGCCAGAGCCTTTGTCGCATTGACCGCAAAATATCCGCATATCAAAATCACACTGAATCATAATGAGTATTCGATCGACGCCCATTCCATCATCGGTATCCTGTCGCTGGATCTCTCTCAGCCGATCTATCTGGAAGCCGAGGGTGATGATATGGATGCGTTTATCGAAGAATTAAAGCCTTTTACAGTATAATGATTCAGCCGTAAAAAGTCAATACAGCATGAAACGCCTGAGAGATCAGGCGTTTCAGTTTGTCGAAAAAGAGGTTTATAGTATCGCAGGGCGTTTCCAAGGCTCCCTCTGACGAGGGAGCTGTCGCCGTTAAGGCGACTGAGGGAGAGATAACGAAGCGTTACAATAACACGCCGATTATTGACTCAAGCCGCATTATA
>CAMJJL010000036.1 GCA_946406145.1 uncultured Clostridia bacterium
TGCACATCATCGCGATCGAGGTCAGCGAATTGTACAGGAAGTGCGGCTGGATCTGGGACACCATCAGCGATACCTTTGCCTCATACAGCTCCTTTTGCATCTGCTGATAGCGGATCGTCTCAAGATATTGCCTGCGCAGGTCGATGATCAGGATCACGATCTGGTTGAGCAGGGTCAGCGCCATGCCGATCTCGAACAGCGGCACCGACGTAAAGCTGAAGAACTCGTTGAACGCGTCGAGCATCAGGCAGAGGAGCACGGGGATCATTGAGGTCAGGGTCAAAACCGCCTCTCTGCCCGTCCTGACCTCCGAGATCAGGCAGATTGTGAGGACGATCGCGCAGATCGCGACGAAAATCAGCATAAACGGCTTGCCGGCGTACAGATCGCTCACGCCCGTATTATGCAGGATCAAAGCCGTCGCCGTCAGCAGCGCCGCGGCGACGATGATAACGTTGCCGATGATCTTATTGACGCTTTTCTCCAGACAAACCTTGATATAGATCAGCGCCGAGAGCATACACAGATGGGTGGTCATTGTCACCGCCGCCATACTCTGCACGGGATCATGGATCCACAGCGGCAGGTAGGACGCGATCGACTGCGCCAGAATGAACAGCCCCGAAAAGAAGCACACCAGCGCAAAGGACAGATATCGGAAATTGATCTTGCCCAGTACGATGCCGGCGATCGGAAACGAGAACAGGCCGAAGAAGCAGATCAAAAAGCAGAACAGGATGGTGGGTGTTTTATAACGGTACAACAGCTCATAGATCGTCGCCTTTGAGCCGACGAACATATCGAAAAAGTCCGGCAGATTCTTACACGACAACAGCTTGTAGGGATACATCAGCTCGAGCTCGATGTTCTGTCCGCCGCCGATATCCTGTGCGTCGATATAGGTGATGCTGCAGCCGGGCGTATTTTTGAACACACTGTCATCGGCACGGTAGTTGGTGCCGATCACCTTGCCGTCCGACCTGAGGGTGAACCACATATTGTCCGCCGTGATACCGAGGATGTTGTCCCCCTTCGGCACATTGGTGAGCCTGCCGCGGATCACAAGCTCGTCAAAATCCTCATGCACCATCTCATCGGGCAGGGTCGGCATCCACTCGCCGCCGTTCACGGAATATTCGCCCTCGATCATCGTAAAGCTGTCGTCATCATCGGGGTCGTTCCAGTTCACGGATCCCAAGGTCATCAGGATCGTCAGCGTAACAATGATCAGCATCAAAGCAATCGAGAGATAGGTCATGATACGGCTTTTGAACACGTGCATGGTTTCACATCCTGTCATACGGAATACGCTTCTATTATATACGGCGCTATGGAAAAACAAAAGGCTTTTTGAGAAAATTTTTCGTATTTTTCATCCTATCAGGATATTTGTCCGTATTTTGTCACAGTACATTTGATAGCATAGACTCACAGACAAAACACAAAAAGGAGATTCCGCCATGAAAAGCAAGCTCAGCAAACTGATCGCCTTCCTCCTCGTCATCATCCTCGGAGCGGCAGCCGCCGTTACGGGATTTGCGGTATCCGCCGCATCGGGCACCACCGTCACGGCACGATCAAGCACAGAAAAAGGATCGAGAGATCTCCGATCCGCGCTGCGCGACGGCATCTGGCAGGTGCTGTACAAAACAGGTGTGACAAAGCTGCTTGCCATTGATTCACAGGCGCGGACCGTGACCCTGATCGAGCCCGATACAGGCGCAGGTAAAACCGCCTCCTTCGACTACATCGAGGAGCTCGGGCTCTATCAACTCCACACCGATCAAGCGGATCCCACGCTCAACCGCCGCGTGATCGAGAACAACGGCAATACCGCCGCCGTGAGTGACGAAAACGGCGATATCATCTCACTGTTCTGCCTCGACAGCGCCTCAAAGGAGGATTTCCGCTACTACAACCTCAACCAACTCTGCGGCATGGCGCGCACGTGCTTTGAAAAGGAATACGGCGACAGCAGGGGGATGCGCTTCACGGCGACCATGAACGCGGACGGATCGTTCTATGCGACAATCAGCGGCATGAAGGACGACAAAAAGGAGATCACCTACACCGTCGATATGCAGACAGGCAGGGGCACCGACAGCAACTTTGAGACTGTCGATCTGAGCCAATACGCCGAGTAATGACACGTTTGTCTCGGACACGGTACCTTTTCAGTCCCCCTCGTCAGAGGGGGCTTACTAAGTTGTGCGTGTCTGTCAAAGGCGCTGCATTGATTCAACACAACAGCGACAGGATACCAAAGCGGTACCCTGCCGTTGCTTTTTCTTTGTATTCTGATTTGACGCTGTACGATCCGAGGAGCGACAGACAAATTCCGTATCCTCCCCGATCGGCGTGCGACACTCACCTGCTGAGAAAATCCTCGTCGATCTCTTTGCACCAGTCGCCCTGGATCGGGGCGCACTGACGCGCGGAGGATACAACCTTGCTCACGCAGTTGTACAGCACGGCGGTGCCCTTTTTGTCGGCATGATAATTCACCGCGCGGTCGGCGCCGATGCCGAAATGACGGGCGGTAGAAACCGCGTCGATGTTCGCGCCGATGAACAGGAATTCCCAGCCCCTTTGCTTCTTTTTCTCGATCATCTTCCTGACCTTGTCGGCTGAGTATTCCTTACTGGCGTTCTCCAGACCGTCGGTCGTGATGACGAATATCGTATGCGCCGGCACATCCTCTTTGCGGATATAGCGGTGCACCTCCTCGATATGGCTGACGGTCATGCCGATCGCGTCGATCAGCGCGGTACAGCCACGCACATAGTAATCCTCCTGTGTCATCGGGCGGATGTCCGCAAGCGGCACACGGTCGTGCAGGATGCTGACCTCGTGATCGAACAGCACAGTGCTGACCAGGCACTCGCCCTCCTGCTTCCTCTGCTTTTCGATCATCGAATTGAAGCCGCCGATGGTGTCCTCCTCCAGTCCTCCCATCGAGCCGGAGCGGTCAAGGATAAAGACCAGCTCGGTCACGTCATTGGCGGAAGGAAGCCTCATGGGATCGGTCTGAGCGGTTGCGGATCTCTTGAGCTTGGCGTTGATTTTCTTTAACATAACGGTACCTCCTGAATACATAATAAAAGGTTGAGATTGCCACGGCATAAATGCCTCGTAATGACAATTAGTAAAAACGGCTGTAAGGTTTCTTACCCTTACAACCGCAGTATACCGTATTCAAAAGGAGATTTGGTCGCCTGTGAAGCGACAATTTGTGAAAATCATCCGTTGATCAGGGGCTGGTCAAATTCGTACAGCGCCTCATTGAGCTCGCGCAGATCAAAGCGGCGGTTGACGATGAAATACTCTACGATCACATCGAACTTGGCACTGTGTGACAGCGCGTAGCCTGCCTTGCGTAAAAGATCAACGGCCTGATCGAGCTCGAGCTCCAGCGCGATCGCGAAGGCGACGGCGGTGGGCTTGGAGGGACGATAAGACGGATTGGAGCGGATCTTGGAGAACAGCTTGCGATCCACCCCTGCGCGCTTATAGCAAACGCTGTCCCTCATACCGCGCTCATCGATCAGCCTCAGAAGCGCCTGCTGAAAGCTCTCGTCGAGCGTCTGCAAGCGATCGGACAGATCGCCGTAGGCGGCAGTCGGCATCGGCATGCCGACCATGCGCTCAGGTTCCTTCGCGAGCGGAGCAGGCGCGGCACATTCATCAAGAACGGCGTCCTCCGTGTCCCGTACCTCACGAGCCGCGGCGCTTTTGGCACGCGGCGGCATCCGCTTTGCCGCGAATGGCGCAAAGGGTTGACTTTCCCTTGCCGCAAAAGGCGGCTCGGGGCTGTCATAATGAAGCCGCAGGTATTCGGTTATCTCAGCGAGCAGTTGTTTTTTCAATCGCATCAAATCACCTTTCTGTTAGTTAGGAGTGAGGAGTTAGGAGTGAGGAGTTTCGGGAAACGCTGACGCGTTTTGATTGATATTATCTAATACTCAGCGTGAATCATCTTAATTTCTTAATCATGATAATGATCAATCGGGTATGGGCAGGACACGCGTGTCCGCCCACCATTAACTCCTAACTCCTCGCTCCTAACTCCTCATTATTTTAGACTCCGTATTTGATCTTGATCCGGTTGAGCTTATTACCCACGGGCTTTCTGAGGAGAAGGAGGAACACCACATTCGACACGGCGTACAGCGCGGTAAACGGCAGCGCCGATAGGATCGCCGCCGTGTACAGCCCCCAGTCAAAACCGCCGGCGTACCACAGCACCGTCCAGACGTCCATGATGAACGAATACGCCACACCTGCGATCACGCCGTAAAGCAATAACAAAGCATTGGAGCGGAGCAGCACGCGCGACAGATAGCCTGCGATCAGCCCGATCAGCCCGAAGCCGAGCATTTGGAACGGCGTCCACGGGCCTTGTCCGAACCAGATGTTGGAGATCAGCACGCTCAGCGATCCGCAGAAAAAGCCTGCCTCCGCGCCGAGGTAGATCGCCGTCATCACACAGATCGCCGTGATCGGCTTGAACAGCGGAATGAACCGTCCGAACACCGCCAGCGCCGTCATGATCGCCGTGATCACCATGCGCCGGGAGCCGATGTTTCGTTTCTCAAAGCCCGTCATGAACAACAGCAGCGCCAGCACCACGATCCCGATCGAGATGATCAGGTACCGCTGACCCTCAAACAAAACGGCGCTCAGCGCGACCAATGCCGGGATCAGCACAAAGGGGATGCCGTAGCGCAAAATCGCCCTGAGTCGGGGATTCTCGATCACTCTCATACCGCACCTCCGTCCGATGAAAACCGTTCTGCCGCAAGCGCGACGGTATACGCGCCGTCGACATATCGCCTTGTGATGCGCGAGGCGGCGGTGGTATAAAATCGGTTGTCGGTCATGAACCGATCGGTGCGATCAACCGCCGCGATCCGTCCCTGTGCGAACAGGGCGCATCGGTCGGCGCATAACGCGGCGAATTCCACATCATGGGTGATCAGCAGGACGGTTACGCCGTCATGTTTCAGTCGGCGGATCACATCGAGCAGCAGCGCCTTTCGGTTGGCGTCCAGCCCCTTGGACGGCTCGTCCATCATCAGCAGACGCGGAGCGGTGGACAGCGCCTTGCACAGCGCGACGAGCTGCCGCTCACCGCCCGAGATATCGTAGGGATGGCGGTCGAATAAGGGCGTCAGGTCAAAGGGCAGTTTCTGCAAAACCCCGTCACAGCCCTTCAGCTCCTCCCTCACCGTTTCACACAGGAACACGCTCTCCGCGTCCTGCGGCAGCAGGCTGAGATTTCCTTTGTATAAAGCTCCGTTCTTGTAGTCCTTTAAGGGTCTGCCGAACAGCTTGATCGTGCCCGAGTACGGCTTGCGCAGTCCTGCCGCGACTGCCGCCGCGGTGCTTTTGCCGGCGCCGTTCGCGCCCAATAACGCGAACACCTCGCCCCTGTACACGGTCAGGTCGAGATCGCGCAGGATGTCCGCGCCCCTGCGCTCATAGCGAAAGCGAATCCTTTTCAATGACAACGCTTCTTCGGTCGCGTTCCCATCCGACCGTTCCGACGTTGTCTTTTCTTTTCTATGCAGATTTCCGACAAAGCGCTGACCCTCGCGGACGCTCAGCGGTATTATAGGCTCCCTTTGGTAAAGGTGCTCCCCGTTGGGGAGACGTCGCGAAGCGACAGAGGGGGAGCCGCTTCCGGCGAGGAGGCTGTCACCGGAAGGTGACTGAGGGATTGTATCGTTTGCTTGAGCGGAGCGAGTAACCGAATGATACAGCCGTGCCGCCGTGGGCAGAAAGGCTGCATATTCGCTGTCCCTGCCGATCGACTGCGCTATCCTGCGCGGCGTATCGTCGAGCGCGACCCTTCCCCCGTCGAGGATCACGATCCTGTCGGAGATCGGGAAGAGCTCCTCGCACCGATGCTCGCACAGCAGCACTGTCACGCCTGTCTCTCGATTGAGGCGGTACACGGTCTCGATAAAGCGCGTCGCGGCGATCGGGTCGAGCTGAGCCGTCGGCTCGTCGAGCAGGAGCAGCTCGGGGTCGGCGATCATCACCGCCGCTAAGTTGAGGAGCTGTTTTTCGCCGCCCGAGAGGGTCGCCGTATCACGCTCCATCCAACGATCAATGCCGAAGTACGAGGCGATCTCCGCTACACGGCGCGCGATATCCCGCTGCCGCACGCCGAGGTTTTCAAGCGTGAACGCCAGCTCATGCCACACCTTGTCGGTGACGATCTGTTCCTCGGGATCCTGCGCGACATAGCCGACCACCCGCGGGTGGATTTTTTCTTCATTCAAGGCAACGTCGCGATCTCCTTCATCCGTTTTGACCGCATACGTCAACACACCCTCCAACACACCGTTCTGCTGCAACTCGGGCTTGAGCAGGCGCAAAAGCGTGCTTTTGCCCGAACCTGTCGCGCCCATCAGAGTGATGAACGCGCCGCGCTCGATGGCAAGGTCAATCCCGGACAGCGCCTTATGCTCCGTATTCGGATAAGTAAAGCTCAGGTTTTTGACAGTAACAAGCGCCATCGGATCGCCTCCTTTCCGTTGATGATCAGCGGCAATACGCTCAACACGGTGAACCCTGCCGCGGCTGTGATCCCCCACGGATTAAGCAGATCCATGGTAAGCGCAGGGTAAAACACCGCCTTGCTGTAATAGACGCCGACTGCCGACAGTGCCGTGAGCAGGAAACAAATGAGCATGACGATCACATCGTATTTGTGCACACGATAGACGGCGAACGAGGTGCGTCTGCCGGTGCCGTAGCCGCGCGATTCCATGCTCTCGGCGGTGACGATGCCGTTCTCGAGCGTCCAGGTGATCAGGATGGACAGCACCCGTGCTCTGCCGCGCACCGCGTCGATCAGGTTGCCGTCGTCGAACAGCCCCAGCGCGCGCTGACTGTCACAGATCCTGCGCCACCGCACCCGAAGGAGCGCTGTATAACGGATTGCCATCGACAACAGCAGGGCGATCTGCGGCGAGAAACGCCCGAAGAGGTACAGCACCCTGTCCGAGGTCATCACCCTGGACAGATCGCGCAGACGGTAGAGTGCCGCCGTCAACATCCCTGCGGCGCACAGTCCGTAGACCGTTGCTTCCAGCGTGATGGGGTTATCGTTGAAGAAGAACAGCGGCGTCGCGCCCTTATGCACGAAGATCGGATTGAGCAGCGCCGCGATCAGGAACACCGCGAGCGAGAACAAATGCGCCTTTTTGTCGGCAGTGCCGCCGATGACCGCGCTGAGAACGGAGGTCAAAAGCGCGATACCGATCAGCAGGGGATTCATCGAAAACATGATGATCCCCAGCACACAGAGGTAGTACACCGCAACGGTGAACGGATTCAGTTGTTCAAATCTCAAAGCGCCGACCTCCTTTTTCCCCAACGTCGCAAACTACCAATGGGTGAGGGCAAAGCCCTCCCTCAACCATTCACCATTCACTATTCACCATTCACCACTATAAGTCTTTTCCGATATTTGTCGTATACAGCCACTCAATGTTGTCGCCGTCATGGACGGTACAGCTCTGGCAGCCCACGTCGGGGAACTCTCCGTTGACGCGGTACATCCAGCCCGACAGCTCGCCGTAATCGAACTCGTACAGTCCGTCGATGCCGGCGATATACGCCGCGCCGTCACTGCCGCGGTTATCGATCAAAATGCGATAGGTGCGCGCCGCGTTCTGCAGAACGTCATACACCGTATCCCCCGAGGACGCGGTGAATTCTGTGGTATCGAGGATGACGCAGTTATCGGGGATCGCGCTGCTTTTCTTCTCCGCCTCCTTGATCGTGTCGCAACGGATGCTGAGCGTAACGGTGAAGTCACCCTCCGTCTCCGGCGGCTGATAATGCTCTTCTGCTGATTCAAAATTCGTTAAGAGAATAAAAAGCACACCTGCCGCCGCGATCGCCGCTACGGCAATATAGTGCTTTTTGTTGCGTTTTTTCATAAGGTACAGCGCCGCGCACACACCGCCTGCGACCGCGATCACGCCGAGGATCGCGTAGGGCTTATAGCTGCCCGAGCCGCTCTCATCTGCCGTAGCCGCATGCACTGCCGCGTCGCTCGTCGCCCCGGATTGAAAATCACCGTGCTCATCGGAAAACACCCTCGTTTCACGCGGCGGACTCTCCGTTTCACTGACGTTGACCGTCACCTTCTCCCCTGCCGCGTTGGTGGACTCAATCAACCGCTGTCCGTTGACGATGATCACGCGGTTGCCGTTGCTGTCGACCTCCACATGACTGTCGCCGCTGTGATCGGAGCCGCCTGAGCCGCTGTCCGAGCCGCCCGATGAACCGTTGCCGCTCGCGCCGGAATTGCCGCCCGACTGTGAGCCGCCGCCCGAATCACCCGAGCCGCCCGAGTCCTTGCCGGACGGTGCGCCGTGGACGACATGGTCGAGCTGATAAAAGCCGCTCTGTCCATAGCACATCCTGCGGTATGCCGTCAACGCGCAGAACACCTCGACGGTCGCGGTGGCGTTGCCGTCACTGCCTGTATGCGAGAAGCCTCCGTTCGACAGACGATAATCGAGCATCGCCTCCATCACGGAGGTGCCGTTCTTGCGGAATCTGCCGTCAGACTGCGGATCGATGCCCAGATCCGACAGCGCCATGACCACCTGCGCGGCGCTCTCGCAGTTCTCGGCGCCCATGGTCTTGAAGCCGCCGCTGTCGAGCTGTTTGGTTGACAGCCAATCGACGGCGCGATCGATTGCGGCGGTGACGTCGCCTCTGCCGCCGTAATGGGGAGCGAGCGCCTGCAGGGTCATTGCGGTCACATCCACGTCGCCCCATGAGCCCATCACTGCCCAGCCGCCTTCCTCCATCTCTCGGGAGAGGATCTCGCTGAGCAAGCCGTCGGTGCTGTATAAGCTGCTGTGATAGCCGTTATTGAGCAGATGAAGCCCGAACACCAGGCTCATCATGCCCATGCCGCCGATCGCTTCATCCGCTGTATCGGAAATATAACGATCGGTACTGCCGATCGCCGCGAGAGTGAGGGCGTATTTTTCCCGACTTGTCGCGGAGGCGACGGTGTGGTTGTCGAGGTAGGAGAGCAGGGCGTTTTCATAACGCGAGAAGTCATAATCGCCCGACTGGGAGAGCGCGAGCACATAGAATTCCGACATCGTACCGGCGTTGTCCGTGAGATAGCCGTCGATGAAAGCCTGCGCGTTATGATAGCCGTTATATGCAACGATACCGTCACACAGGCGCTGCACCTGTGCGACGGTATAGGATTGCGCGCTTACGGGCACTGCCGACAGAACGCCGCAGACCAGCGTCGTCACACACAGCAGTATCGCGAAGAGCTTATTTCTTACCATAACGCTTCTTGTAGAAGACGACCGCGCCGATGATACCGGCAAAGCATACAGCCGCGATCACGATCCAGAGGATCAGGTTGCTGACATCACCTGTCTTGGGCGTAGAGGAAGAGGAGCTGTCCTTGGTGGCGGTGTCCTTGGTGGCAGAATCCTTGGTGGACTCGTCGTTAGTAGCAATCGCTTCGGTCGCGGAGACTGCGGTATCATCCGTATCCTCTACATCCGCGATCACGGTCGGAGCCTCGGTAGCGACAGGCTGATCGGGCGTTGCCTCGTCATAGCAGGTGACCGACACACGGCACACGGGCGGTGTGATGACCTGATCCTTCGCCACAGCGCTGACCAAATACTCGCCGTTTTTGTCAAAGGTAAGATTCGCGCGGCCTTCATCATCGGTAACGGTACCGGTGGGAGTGCCGTTGATCGTCAGCTCAGCGCCCTTGACGGGAACGGTGATCGCGTTCCAATCCTTGTCGAAATCGTTCTTTGAAAGCGTCAGGTTCACGACCGCGGCACAGGTAGGCTCTACGGTTTTCTTGTCAAAGAAGGAATACTTGTCCGACAGTCCGACAGGATCGGTGAACACATACGCGGCAACATGATCCTCCGCCTTGACGGGGTCGACCATGCTGTATGCCATCTTGTCATTGACCATATAGCCGTAGCTGCCGCCGTTCTCGGTGCCCCAGAGCTTCTTGAGCGAGAGACCCCACTTGGTGTTCTCGGTCGCAAAGCCTGCCGCGGCGCCGCCCTTGTAGAACTTTTCATGAGCGGCATAGAGGGTATCGTTGACGGTCAGGGTGCCATCCTTGTCGATATCGGTGACGGTTACGGTCTCATAGGGAACGACCAACTCTCCCTTTGCGTCGGAGATGGTTACAAATACGTCGGCACTCTTGACGTCATCCGCGGATACAAACAGCATACCGACGGACAGCACCAACAGTACGGATAATAACACAGCAATGATTTTTTTCATTCTAAAACCTCATTTCCAAAAAAATCCTTGATCTATGGTAACGCCGAAGCGTTATCGGTAAGTAAAGGCAACATCGGACACGTTACGGTACTTGGTCAGAAAGGGTATTGACACGTTTTAATCGGTTGAGATTGCCACGGCATAAATGCCTCGCAATGACTGAATTTATGGGTGAGATTGCTGCGGGGCGCATACGGATTGTCATTACGAGGAGGAACAAAGTTCCGACGTTGTAATCTCAACCTTAGCTTTTCGCGCCCCTCGCAATAACAATAATAAAAGCTCTTTCCGAAGAAAGAGCGCAGCAAACAAGCATAGAGGGTGCCTCTATACTTCATACTAATTTCTAATTAAACCCTTTAACATCTATTGCGTATATTTTGTTAAAGTGTTTTATCAGAGATTAGTATCATTCGCGCGCTTCCTGCCAAAGGGGCTGACTCGGACACGGCAGGTCTCCCGGCTGATGAGGAAGCGGATCATCCGCGCGGACGGGATCCTTCTCAGAATACTCCAATGGATATTTCCCATCCTCTGCTCAATGACGGTAGTGGCGGCTGCTCCGGACTTGGCTGCGCCGCACCGGATTCCCTATTAATCTAATCGGTCAAGCGAGCAAGCGTCTGACCTTTCGAACCGTATCGCTGTTCAGTTTTTACTATTATACAAGAGCCTACCGTAAAAAACAACGCCGCAAAAGAATAAAAAAGATTAAAATATTGTCATAATTAGAAGAAATTGCATAAAAGTATGCAATTTTTCATCCCGAGGTCGTCATAGGTGAAGGGCATTGTCCCAAAATCACCGATACGGAGGATGAGATATGAAAACACCCAAGGGCTTTTTTACCTATTTTCATCACGCGGAGGTACTCGAAATGCTCAGCGACGAACAGGCAGGTCGGCTGTATAAGGCGCTGATGCGGTACGGCAACACGGGAGAAGAAGCGGATTTCGGCAGCGACAGCGCGCTGGATGTGGTGTTCGCGCTTTTCAAAAAAGAGATCGATTACAAATTTGAGCGCTACGCCGAGATCTGTGAAATGCGCAGTGAAGCCGGGAAAAAGAGTGCCAAAGTGAGAAAAGAAAAAGCGCAAAAAGAGAGCGCGGAGCCTCATCGCTTAGAAATCTACACAGCCGCTGAATCAGCAAAAATGCGTTTTCCGGAGAATGAGTATTAAGGCAACAAGTGTTAACAAAATCAACAAGTGTTAACAAAATCAACTAAGAAAAGACAATGAAAAAGAAAAAAGAAAAAGACAATGATAATGAAATGAAATGAGAAAGCTAAGAAGACAACAAATAAGATGACTTTTCAACATTTCAACAACAGTTATCAACATATCAACATCCGACAAAAACCGATTTTGGTTATCAGATCATATCATTTCATTTCATGACAGTCGGCTGATCAGGGACAGGGTGTTTTCCCAATCTGTACGTCGCAGAAAAATTGTAGGGGTCGACATTTATGACGACCCGCATGGTCGTTGATTTGATGTCATTCAAACGCGAAGCATATCTCTGTTTCCGTAACGCTACGCTATGGTCATCGACCATCCGCATGGCAGGAGCGTTTCTCCCCTATCTCACGCTTTCGATAACCAATACATCCGTCACTCTACAAAAGCAGGAACAAAAAAGCGGACAGGAGAGCCCGTCCGCCGTTGCTGCTTATTTTCTTTTGAACAGATTCTTGAAGAAGTAGCCGATATGCTTGAAGGCGTTCTTGATGTAGAACCCGATCATAGCGAAGAAGCGTTGGATGCCCGAGCGCGGTTCCGCCTGCTCCTTGAAATAGGTATCAAAATAATCGGTGCCGTCATCGATATTGGAGCCTTCATCCTCAAAAAACTCGATGCCCTTGCTGGGATCGCGGTCTCTGACCTTGATGTCATAGCCTGCCATCTCATCCGCCTCGGCTCGCTCGGCGAATTCCTCATCGTTCCGATAGCCGAGGGATTCCTCAAAGGTGATCTCTTCTTCCTCTTGAGCGTGAGCAAGCTCAGGATCATCCGCAACACTGCGCTTTGCCCTGCGTGCCTTGAGACGCTCCTCATTCTTGCGCTTGACAGAGGCGTTGTACTGCTTATAGATTACCGTGACCGCAATGGAGAGCACCGCCAGAATAACGACCCACAAGAGCAATCGCCACCAGTTGAACGCCTCGCCGGTCTTGCGATTGATCTTATCAAAGCTGAGTGAGCCTGCGGCGTTGGTGAGGGCTTTTGCCTCCTCGGGCGTGATCTCCTCTTCGCTCTTTTGGAGCGTGAGATCAATCTGCATGCCGTTGATAACGGTATTGCAGGCGTTGATGTAGATCGTGCTCTCACCACTCGACACGCTGCTCTGCGAATCAAAGAATATGTTGTTGTCATGCTTGACCTCGACAGCGGAGTTGACGTTCTCCTGCTGAGAGATCGCGTCGAGGATGACCTTGCGTTCCGCAGAGGTCAGATCGGAATAGTTGTTGATCTGCTCGGTATTCTCATCCTTGGTGACGGTCATGCTGATGGAATAGGTCTTGTCGGGGTCATAGGCACGCAGATAGATATTCGCGGTGCGGAAAGCGATCATCGTCTCGTCATAATCCAGCCCCACCGCTTCAAACGCCTTGTCACCGCGAGGGGTATCGACGGTGATGACGTAATCATCCTTGGGAAATTTGACGGACATACCGAGATCCTTGAAGGAGTAGGTGTCATCCAGCGCAGCTACCCGGATCACGGACGCCAAAAACACCGTCACGATCAGCGACAGCACTGCCGCCGCTCTGAATCTTCTGCGCATATGAACCCTCCTTCGCCTGAAATGAGCCGTTTTTGAGACTCTGATCCGCTGTGAAAACAGTTGTCAGAAGTCGAAAACAGCCGTTGCAAAAAGTATTATATTCCTTTTTTCGACAAAAGACAATAGGTTTTTGATGTTGACAAGAAATTTTTATTCGGGTATAATAGGTAACGCTCCGCACCGATGATCGACCGGCGTTTTCGTCTTTGTCATTAGGTGAGAACGGATCACGCGGCGCCATCGCGCGCAGGACAACAGCATAGCGGGGTGTAGCGCAGTTGGTAGCGCGCCTGCTTTGGGAGTAAGGAGCTTTTGCCGACTTTTCCGTCGAACGGCTCCGAATATTCGCTTAAACAGTGGATTTTTTCAAGAGTTCAAGTTCGGCAAAACTCCGATTGACCACAACGATGACCACAAACACACTTTAGTTCCAAAAATCTTAGTTGAGACACAACAATCGAATATCGGGATGTAGGGTAACGGTCACCCACTTGTTTTGGGAACAAGTCCAAGCTGGTTCAACTCCAGTCATCCCGACCAAATAGAGCAGTTTTCGGACTGCTCTTTTTCTTTTGCCATCTTTACTCAAAATACCTAAAATCAGCTTGAACAGTGACTTACTGAGCATTATTAAAGTTAAGATGTTTTGAAAATTGTTAAATTAAGATAGATTGCAGTCAGAATCGCAGTCAATATTGCTGTCAATCATCTTAAAAAGCACAGTAAAAACCACATTTCTAAAAACGGCAGAAATATGAAAATGCTGTCAATTAATCGAAAATAGCCTAAAATCGTTGAATCGTACTTCTGATCAATAAAAACATTTCATTATTTTTCGGAGGTTAAAGCTATGACAAACACAAAGATCACTTACACACAGCAGGGCGACTATCTTCTTCCTGATTTGAAATTGCCCGATCAGCCGAAGGTAGAAATCGGAATTTTCGGGAAGCGGCGTCTCCGTTACTTGGAGCGTGACCGTAAGATACTCTACACAAATTTGTTGACCAAAGGCAAGCTGACCGCTTATCTTGCCGATATCGACGAGCAGGCGGAGAATATGTTTGATCGGCTGGTAAGGCAGCTTGCGGAACGTGAGGGCGTGACGGAACATCTCAAAGCAGAAAACCAAATGCTTTGGGTTAAGAAGATGAACTCTATCCGCAACCGTGCGGAGGAAATCGTTAATCACGAGCTCGTTTACAGCTAAAAGCAGATCGTGAGGTAAAAGGCGTGTCGGTAAAGACAGTTGAAGCGTGGGAAGCCGGCACCAATAAACCGATCGGCGCGGCAAGATGTTTTCTCAGCGTGCTGAAAGTCGACCCAAAGCTGCTTGTAAAAAATAATATTATCAGTGCATAAACTTAATTCAACGCCCTTTGATAGGTACACACGCTTATCAAGAGGCGTTTTGTGTATTGTTACAAAAAACACATTGGTATATTATTGAAACTGTAGGTTGAATATGCGGGATTGAGTATGGTATAATAAAGGTGCCAAACAAATTTTATAGTAATGCTATTTTTTGAGAATGTATTTTTATTTCAGTAAAAATGCAGGCTCTATTTAGCATTCTCAAAAATAGCTAAGAATTTGTTTGGCGACAGATGAGCTTCATTTTTGATTAAGGAGGTCTTTTGGTGAAAAAATGGATAAAAAAAGTAGCAGTGGTTTTGTTGACATTTGTTATGATAGCTCTGATTGTTCCGAATGGAGCTATTTATATAAGTGCCGCTGAATTACAATCTGATCAAGTAGGTCTTGAATCTACAGGAAATAGTACATTTGACGCATTTATTAATGATCCAAAGTGGACTGCAGGAGTTTCTTGGTGGGGAGATTATACAGGAGGTAAAGGTCCAGAAATATCCTCATGGGATTCTTCCGGCTGCGGGGCTTACGCAGGTGATTTTGCAAAGTATTGTTTTAATGTTGACAATCCACGTTACGGAGAGGAATTTCATAATATCAATGAAGTAAGGGCAGGTGATGTTATTCATGTAGGCTATAATGAAAACGGACATTGGTTTGTTATACTTAAAAGAAGCGGAAACAGCTTGTATACTGCCGAAGGAAACTATAACGGCGTAGTTAGAATTGGTTGGTATTATAGTATTTCCGGTGATAGATTTTCATCAGACGGTCGCCATTTTGATGTAGGATACCATTTTCAAACACCTGTTCATTGGTATAACGATATGTCATTAGTAAATCTCGGTGATAATTTCTCTGCAAGAATACGTAATGCATATTTGAATGTGCTTGTAACAAATTTTAACGGGAATGTTGTTATCGGAGAACACAGTAATTTTAAAATTGCAAGACAAATTTGGAAGTTTAGCAGAAATGCAAACGGTTCCTATAGAATTAAATCATGCTTAAATGATAATTGCATGGAACTTCATAATTTTGATGATTTTGACGGTGGCAATATTGCTTGTATACCAGAGAATGGTTCAACTGCTCAAAACTGGTTTATATATCAAAATAATGAAGGACTTTATTTCTTGCGTCCTGAATGCTCGCAGGATAGAGTTATTGATGTAACAGGGGGAAGCCCAGCAGCCGGAACTAATCTTGAATTATGGTCATACCTCGGAAACAATAATCAAAAATTCGCAATTGATAAATGTGCTGAAGTTTTAAACGTTGGAGAAGATTTCTCCGCTTCGATTGAACATCTTAATTACTGGAAACCAGTTTTCCAAAATGATAACGGTAATGTTGAATTGACGACTTCCAGCCAAGAGAAAATGTCCGGAATATTATGGCATTTTGTCAGAAATAGTGATAACGGTTGGTACACAATAATGTCATATAAAAATGGTAAATATTTAGAGGTCGCAAATAGTTCAAGTGAAGTTGGAGCAAATGTACAATGCGGAGACTATAATAACTCTGACGGACAGCATTGGTATATATTATTGGGCAATGACTCTAATGGAGCATATTTATACTTAAAGTCTGCCTGTTCTTCCAATAATCTTAACTTAACCGATAATAGAATAGATGACGGCACAAATATTAATATGTTACCAAACGCAATCATCAATGCTCAAAAATACTCAATATACAAGGTTAGCGGAGATACAACGTACAGTATTAGTACTGATTCTTCGAATATAGTTTTAGGCGAGAGCGCAAATATCACTATTGATAATGTTACTTTTGTTACTTCATATAAGTTTCATATTATTGAACCAAATGGACAAGAGATAGTTGTTGACAATAAATGTGATTATCAGTATTCTTTTGTTCCTGATCAAATTGGTCAATATACGGTCTTTTGTGAGGTCGAATCACCTGTTTCTAAAAGCGTAGGGTCACCTACTGACCGATTTGTTACAATTAATGTTTCATATAAAACAGGCGATACCAACCTCGACGGAAACATAAATGTTCGTGATGTAACCGCTATCCAGCGCCACCTTGCTGAATTAGCAAGATTTACAGACGAACAGCTTGCTTTAGCTGATACTAACGGTGACGGAAGCATAGATATAATCGATGCGACCCATCTTCAAAAATATTTTGCTGAATTTGACGGTATTGTTTTAGGAAAAGCATAATCAAAATTTACAGGGCGTGTGAGTTTCAGCTCACGCACCCTAAATCTGTTAGTCTTTTATCATCTCTGCGTAAGTCACGCACGAAACGTTGCCAAGCTCAGCAGCCTTTTCCTTACATCCATTGGTAAAGCCGCTTTTTGAAAACAGATAAAAGTGTTTCTTTTTATAAGGGAACAGTTCGCTTCGCCGGATAAGCGTTTCGAGTATACTTAAATCGACCTTTTCGTTTGTCCATTTACACTCAGCAAAAAGGGCGGTGCTATTGTCTTCCTCGCCCATAATGTCGATTTCTGCCTGACATTTATGAATTGGATCGCTGCCCCACCAACGTCCGAGCGATGAGAACAAAACCGGAGAATCACCTTTAAGCAACAGCTTTCACAGGTATTGTTTACAAATTTCCTCAAACACTTTGCCCATATAAACGGACAACTGCGGCTCTATGCGCTTATAGACAAGCTCGGCCGCACCTCTGGCAATCAGCGAGGTATTCTCAGGCACAAATCTGTACCAAAAACGGAACATAATATCCTCGATATTATTCTTTACCATTACTGTAGTAAACAGGTTTTCAAAAACTTGACCATCAGATGCTAAGACTTTATTTTTGAACATAACCCTAATAATATATCTACTATCAGCATCTAGCATTTTCTTCCTCCATGCTTTGTTTTTTATTATACTAACACATACAATAAAACTGTGCAATAAAAAAGAAAATGTATAGAATATTAAATCAAAACACTTAACTTTTTATAAATTCCTTCTCCTTCTTGATCCTTGCTTTTACCTCTTCGATCATGGCGTTGAGCTTCTGCTCACACTCTTCGTAGGTTTGGGCGTAGACGTTGTGGGGTTCGCGCTTGCCTTGCGCGTTCGTGGGCGTATAGCGTCCCTCGTAGAGGTGATCGTTCAGCTTGTAGATACCGCCGGTTCCCGATCGGCGGTATTTTCTTTTATAGGGCTTGAACGGCTTCGGTCTCTCCCGTTTTTCGGGCTCAGGGAGCTTTGCTTCATGCTCTTCGAACGCATCGCTCGTACCGATACCACCCTCGATCTTCTCAGCTGCTTTCCTCTCCATTTCGCTCGTGATATGGCTGTAAGTATTGAGCGTGGTCGCGACTGAGGAATGCCCGATGATCATCGACACCGTCTTGACGTCCATGCCGTACTCGAGGGCGTAGGTGGCGAAGGTGTGTCTGAGATCGTGAAAACGCACGCCTGTGATACCTGCGTGTTCCATCACGTTGATGACCTTTTTGCGAAGCGATTTCGGATCACGCGGTTTCGTGCTGTCACGCGGTGAGGGGAATATCCACGGCGAGTCGGTCTTTTCTTTCAGCTCTCGCATGACTTGCAGGACATTATCGGGCAGGTAAACCGTCCGCTTGCTCTCCTTCGTCTTGAGCGAGGCTTCCTCAAGACCGTTTTCGGTACGGATGATTTGCCGGTTGATACGGAGCGCGCCCGTGGAGAAATTGAGGTCGTCCCATTTCAGACCGCAGAGCTCTCCGCGCCTGACGCCTGTGCTCAGCTCAAGCAGGATGATCTCATACGCGCCGTCCTCCTTTGCCTGTAACAGCAGATTTCTGAACTGCTCATGTGTGAGGATGTGAATCTCAGCCTGTTTCTTCGGCGGGAGCTTGGTACCTTTCGCGGGATTGGAACGCAGGAGCTTCTGCTCTGTCGCTTTCCTCAGTGCGGAGCTGATGATGATCCCCATCTTGCGGACAGAGGCATCAGACATTCCCGCGCCGTATACATTACGCAGGGTGAGCCTGCCGTTTTTCTTCTCGTTGCTGAGAAAGGTCTGGATATCCTCCTGGGTGAGATTTGAGAGCGGGATCTCCCCTATCTGCGGATTGATGTGCTGATAGATGAAGGTCTCATACTGCGCGTGTGTGCCCGGTTTTGACTTTGGCTTGACATACAGCTTGTACCACATATCGAGCCAGTCGGCGAGCTTCATATCGGGCTTTGCCTGCCGTCCGGAGACGCCGATCACAGAAGCGTGTTTCGTCCTCAGCTCCTTGAGCTTCGTCTCGCACGCACGCTTAGAGCGTGCCGTAACGGTCTTGGTGATCGCCTTATCCTTTTCATCGTAGCCGATGATGATACGTCCTTCCCATCTGCCGTCTTTTCTCAGTCGGAGCGTTCCTTCGCCGTCTTTACGTTTCTTCGCCATCTTCTTCTCCTCCCGTCAAGTCGTCGAGAAAGCTCCCGACGATGTCCTTCGCTCTTTGGTGCATATCGCTGGTGACATGGGTGTAGGTATCGAGCGTGAAGCTCGGATCGGTGTGTCCGAGGATGCCCGACAGCGTTTTCGCATCCACTCCGCTTGCCAGTGCGTGGGTAGCGAAGGTGTGCCTGAGATCGTGGAAGCGGATATCGGGCAAGTCAGCCTTTTTCAGGATCGCCTTGAGTTTATGATAAGCGCTGTGCGGCGCGACAGGCACAGCGTTGTCAAAGAAGTCGGGGAACACCCATTCGGAGGCGATCTTCTCACGGCGCCTTTTCAGCAGGTGGAGCGTGCCGGGCGGGAGCAGGATACTGCGCTTGCCCGTGTTCGTCTTTGTCTCGCCGATCAGTATCGCTTTTGATGTGCGCCTGGTGACGTTTCTGCGAACGCTCAGCCTGCCTGAATCAAAGTTGATATCCTCCCATTTCAGACCGCAGATCTCTCCCCTGCGCAGTCCTGTTGTCGCTTCGGTGTAGAAGAAGTCATACCAGAGCGGTTCTTCCGCGATTGCTTTCATGAAGCGGTCGAGTTCCGCTTCGGTGAGGATC
Source organism: uncultured Clostridia bacterium (assembly GCA_946406145.1). Taxonomy (GTDB): domain Bacteria; phylum Bacillota; class Clostridia; order Oscillospirales; family Acutalibacteraceae; genus Ruminococcoides. The sequence continues at coordinate 19,463 of CAMJJL010000036.1, forward strand.
TTCTTCGGCGCGTAGCCGGTCTTCGGTATCGCCACGCCGTCGCAGGGATTGGACGGGATCAGGTGTGCTCTGACGGCAGATTCGAGGATCTCGTGCAGGAGCATATGGATTCCGCGTATTGTTGTATCGGACAAGCCTTTGCCATTTGCATGACGGCACCGCTGTCTGCCGTTTGCCTTCTCGTTCGCGTAGAATCGGCGGATGTCTGAGCTTTTGATGAAGCGGATCACCTTAGCGCCGAGGTTCGGGATGATATGGCGGTAGACGACACCGCTGTATCTGCTTATCGTCCCGGGTCTCAGATTGGGCTTGGCGTAATCGTTCAGCCAGCGCTCACACCATTCCTCGAGAGTCATGTCGCTCTTCTCGCTGAGATCGACGCCGTCGTACTCTTCCTGCGCGCGGTGGATACGATCGATAAGCTCCTTCTGCGTTTTAGCGGTCAGGATCTTCTGGATCGGCGTCCCGTCTGCTTTGTGTCCGATGATGATGCGTCCTTCCCAACGTCCGTCGACGCGCTTGCGGACGGTACCGTCTCCGCTCGGTCTGCGCTTTGCCATATGACAATCCCCCTTTCTAAGTCAAACAACATACCACATAACGATTGAAATATCCAGCCTTTTTTCATTGTTAATGCGGGGTAAATTTTTCCGTCGAACTGCACGAATAATCTGTGCGTTTTTCTACTTGTAAAACCTCCCGATCTAAGCTAAAATACACCAAACCGTGAAGGAGGTTTCTGTTATGAAAGTAAAATCTGTTTTGTCTTTATCACTTTGTATGGCGATGATGATGTCCGTATCCGTTCGTGCTGAGAGCCGAATGTTAGGTGACGTCGACGGTGACGGTGAGATCAGTATTACTGACGCGACGGTCATTCAGCGGTACACGGTCGGTATCAAGACGCCTGTCGCTGTTACAGCTTCTGTTGCGGATATCGACGGCGATCACGCCGTGACCGTGATGGACGCTTCACATCTACAACGCTGGATGGTGAATGTATCAGACAGCTATCCGATCTCGAAGCCTGTCTATGAACCGTCATCGACTGATCGGTATGTTACGGTCGAGGGCGTCACCTTCGATTTGAAGAAGGTCCCTTCAGAGGTCACACTTACCGATAAAAGTATTACCTTGATGCTCATACCGAAGAGCGAGATCGATCCGGACGATATCACTACAGTAGTCAATAACGGTCACTACAGAAACACGATCGACTACACCGACAAGCGTTTCAAGGAGAGCTACCTGACGGAAAAGGAGAATGGCGTCCTCCACGGATACGACTGTGAAGTGACCGACAGAGAGGATAATCCTCTCGCATATTTCTATGCTCACTACAGGAGCGGACTGTACTTTCCTTTCCAGACGACAATCCAGTGTATCGGAGAAGCGCACGGGAACTTTCCGATTGAGCTGTATTACAAGGGTGAACTGATCCGCCGAGTGAATGTCAAGGTTGACGTCAACCGTACTCCCGATGATATTGAAAAGACGTTGAACGTTGTTCAGTCGGCAGAGAAAGCATGCTGGACTTCGTCCATGACTGACAGAGAAAAGATGAAAGCCTTTGCCGAATACATTCGGGATCACTATACATATGATCGAATCATGTGCGTTGAAGGAGCGGTTCTGACCGCCTTCGCAGCCAGGGATTTAGGACTGGAATCAATGCTTTTATACCCCGGCGGTGAAGCGAATCAGAACTGTGACCGCCATATCGTTACATATAATCTGTATGCAAATACAGCCGTACCGGGCGGTCACTGCGCTTGCCTGATCGAGTATGACGACTGCACCATGCGCTACGATGTGCAGGGCGAGCTGTGTATCATCAAAGAGTACAAACCATAATCACAAGTTGATTTGCCGTCCTTCTGGACGGCTTTTCTTTTTACACCCACTTAATCCGGACAGCGCTACATCGACTGACCCCAGCCTTGGCCTTCCTCTTCATCAAAGTCTTCGTCATAATCGTCGCCGTATTTCTCTCTGAGATATGTCTCATAATCCTCTTCGATTTTCTCTTCGGACGGTACATGAACACGGTTAAGCTTGGTGGGCTTTTTGTTCAGCAGGATGATATCGATGGTATCGAGGAGCGGTTCGAGCGAGAAGTTCTCGGTCGGCTCTTCCTCTTCTTTCTCAGAAGCTCCTCCCGGTTTCAGTCCGTGAGCGAGCTTCTTTTCATTGATCTTCTGCTGTTCTTTCTTCTCTCTGAGAACGGTTTTCTTGTTCAGAGCGTCGAGTTTTTTCACGGAACTCTGCGCGATCTGATTCGCAAGCTGAGATAATAATCCGCCGATATTGCTGTAATTCTCGGTCGGCAACTGCGTGAAATCCATCTCCAAAGCCGCTCGGATCACTGCGTTTTTCAGTGAACGAAACGCGCCGTTATCCTCGAGAGGAACATCGTCTTCCTGCAGGCTGTCGTGGTACATACTCAGCTTCTGACGGTTGACTTCACACCACTTTTGATACAGCTCTTTGATGCTCGGATCGTTGGCAAACTGAGCGACAGCATAGTCGACAAAGCGCTTCACTTTCTTCGGCAGATAACCGTAAACCTTCTTGCCATTACAGCCTTCCAACTTCTTTCGAAGCCGTGCCAAAAGCGCTAAATAATACATCTGAAAAGGACTTTCGGAGCGCAAAGTTTCTTCCAACAAATCATTGACTTCGCTCTTTAAACGATTACGAATCTCCGTTTGATTTGTGAACATACGGAACATTTCACCGCGAAAAATATCGTTGGTGAGCACGCTGCGCATCTTCTCCATACCCTTCTTGCTGAGGTAGCCATTGCCTGATTTTGAGAACACAAGCATATGGATATGCGGGTGATGATCCTTTTCGTGGAACGCAGCGTACCATTGAATATCCGAAGGTTCCATGTGATGGATCTGCGCGAGCTCATTGATATTTCTGCGTATCAAATGCTTCCACGCGTCGGCGTTATCATAGTGCAAACGCGCGGCGTCCTCCGCCTTTAAGCTGATGATATGATTCCAAACATTCCCCTTGCGATTCTCGACGGTCTTGACCGCTTCTTCGAGATTGATCGGCTCGTCCGTCTGAGAAAACAGACCGTGAGAACCGATCTTTTCCACTCCGGGACGGCTGGCGATATACTTCATCAGCTCGGGGACGTCGGCGAGATCATCGGCGTGAGCGTCGAGCACCGCGTCGATAAACTCGCTGGCGCGGTAGCGTGTGGGCTCGTCAAGGAAAGCCCTGAGTTCAGGCATATCAGCAACATCGGTAAAGGTAAAGATACATTTATCCATCAGCTCCTGCTGTGCTTTGGTAT
>CAMJJL010000037.1 GCA_946406145.1 uncultured Clostridia bacterium
GCGGCAGGCTTTGACGGACACGACAACTCGATCTGCTATACAAAGGACACGAGCGTCGGTTCGCCTATCCTCGCCGATGATATTCAGATCGCGGATAAGTTATCCGACGGAAAAAAGGGCTATGTACCCGTTAGCTATTTCGGCAGCGCGGCATATAACTTTGACGACTGCGTGAACAGCTCCAAATGGGATAAAGCAAAATATGTTTTCTTTTCACCCTCTGAAAAATTCTCCTCGGGTACAGAATATATTTCAGGCTTGTTTTTTGTCAGCGGCGCAAACGCTGAGGAAGCAGGCTGGTCGCTCAGCGACTATGCTGAGAAGCTCGGCGGCAAGCTGCTCGGAGAAGAGAATTTCACTAAGGGAAGATCGTGGCATAAAAAAGTCATGGGTCCGGAATACGGTATGAATTGTTATGTCAAGGATCTGCAGACTTATCTCTGCTATACCACAACCTATAACCCGAAGCGCGCGATCTTTGACGTTCAGTTTTACGCAGGCACTCCGCGTATGCAGAACATAATGACGATGCTGACGGCGTATACGGGCAACAAGGAGACGAACTACGCACAGACCGGCTACGGCATTACGAATGTATTTATGCAGAGCGCTAAGACAATGCCTGAATATCAGAGTGACACTACGGAGAAGGAGTACCTTTCGCACTACTCGGTCAATAACTACGACGACTTCACCGTGGGTATCAACGATGCGTTCGGATGTGACCAAAAAGATGTTGACAATATCATTCCCGGCGTAAAGTGGCAGACCGTTCTCAATCAGCCCCGTATGCTCTACGCCTGCGGGTATAAGAGCGGTTATGATCCCTTGACGAAAGATGATCTGGCGCTCAGCAGCAGCGGCGAGGTTCCCACAGGCTTTGCGTCCGTTCAGGATGTGAAGTTCCCCTATGAAGCAAAGCCGCTCAATCTCGCTTATTACTATCACGAGAAAAGCGATGAATGTTCTCCGGCATATCTGTATATCCGCCGTGCCGCTCCCGTGAGAGGAAAGTATATCGCCTCCGTCAAGGTCGCGACATATAACCCCGATCCGAAATGGGAAGAGGAAGAACGTAAGGCGAACGACGATTTCTCGAACGATTTATGCTATTATTCTCTTGTCGGAAGTTCATCAGAGATACTCCTCCAGAATCTGAAGCAGTATTCCGTGAATACTTGGTATAACAAATCCGATAAGGGAGGAGAAACTGCTGCTACAGACTATGATGAATCAGCGGCGTATCTGGGTGTGACCTATACCGATAATCCCGCAAAAGCAATTCACGGCTTGCTGCGAATGAGAGCGGATCTCAATGCGACGCCGACGGAGACCCTGACGGTGAACGGCGCCAAGTATTCGCTTGTCCAGAACGTTACCAACAAAGAGCCCACGCCGATCGTTTCCGCAAACGGTGAAATGTATTATCTGTACGCTACCGTAAGCTCAGGCGGAAGCTCCACCGGCGACGCGCTGACTGAGATCAAGGTCTCCGATAATGTCTTTGAGCCCGGAATGGCTACCGTACTGACGGTTGACCACGGCGATATACCGGCACAAAAGGACTTCTACGGCAACGTTACGGCTCAGGCGGAGTATGCGGTTCCTTACGGCGATACACAAGACGTCCTCTATATCCATCAAAAGACAAATTCGAGTCTTACCGGTATCGACAGCTTCTTTGTCGGCGTCGGCGATACAGAGGCTGCAGCGCTCAAGGACCTGCTCATGCAGGGGGCGACGAGCTACCTGCCCCTGAACCTCAACAAAGGCTCATCGTCCGACGCGAGCGTTTTCATCGGCTACCATTATTACAATCCCGATTATGTCAACACCAAGCGCACGAAGTATTATATGGAGAGCGCGGTCAAGGATCTGTACGTTTATGTCGGTGACAATCCCGAAAAGCGATTGACGATCGACAAGCGCAAATATACCCTCTGCGGCAACCGCAATCTCAATTACGGCACGGGCGGTGTACCGATGTATCTCTACCAGACGACGGCGCTGATCAATGATAAGGACAAGAACGACGCCTCCTATATCACATCTGTCGCTGCGGCACAGTACGACAGAGTACCGGAGGACATCGCCGAGAACAGGTGGGAAAACCTCTTGACTACCGAGAACAAACGTATTAATATGAATGAAGGCTTGAACGCGGGCGTCAGAGGCTTTGATCGGGATGATAAGAACCAGCACCTCATTGATTCCAGGATCTATGTATTTGTTCACCGAAACGATAACTACGTCAAGCCCGAGGCGGTCATCACCGGAGGTTATTTCACGGATACCACCGTATTCGGTGATCTGGTATTAGACAAGAAGAAATAAGGAGAGAACCATATGCTGATCATCAACCAAACAGCGCAAGACGGAACCGTTTCTTTCGAACTTGAAGGACGCCTTGATACCACATCGGCTTCCGAATTCGACGCAGCTGTCAACAAGACACTTGCCGAGGCAAAGGCAGTTGTATTTGATTTTACTAAGCTCGAGTATCTGTCCTCAGCCGGATTGAGGGTTCTCCTGACAACGCAGCAGACTATGGAAGAGACCGGACGCCCCGACGTGACCGTTCGTGGTGCAAACGATGAGATCAAAGGCATTTTTGCCATCACAGGCTTTGATAATGTATTGAACGTCAAATAACGGAGGTCGGATATGCCGAAAAAAAGCGTCAGAGAAATGACGAAGCCGGAACGTATGCGTCACTCTCTGTCGAGACGAACATTTCGCTTTGTGCTTTTGGGCTCGGTGTTACTCGGGATCGTCTGTCTGTTGATAGGACTCAGCTTATATGCCGTAGCGGTCGCAAGACAAGATATCTCAACAGCGTTTAATCTGTCACGCAACGCTTCTGCCGTTTTATATAGGGCAGCAGATACCGAACCTCTATCCCGGGAGGTGATGAACCGGTATCGCTCTCTGTCTGAATCGGAAAGAGCCGATCCGTCATCCGAATCCTATAAAGCTCATTTTTCGGATCTGACGAAGCGCGAGGATTACAAGATGATCCTTTCGGTGCTCAACGATTACAGGAAATCAAGCGATGTTTATGACATATATCTTGCTATGTATGACAGCGACAGCGACGCGATGGTTTATATCGTTGATCCCGATCCCGGTGATCCCTATGAACCAGGCGCGTGGGAAAGCGTCGAGCATGAGGGCGTCAAAAAGTTCCTTAATTGGGACGGAACCGGTATGCTCTATGATATCGGCAAACCGGAAAAATACGGATGGATGTGTACCTCCGGCGTGCCTGTCAGGAGCAGATCGGGTGAAGTGACCGGCTTTATCCTTGCCGACATCACGTTGAATAATGTCGTTTCCGGTATTTGGAGATTTGTTTTGCAGTATACTGTCGGGCTTCTGCTTGTTATTACTTTGTTCGGTGTTCTTCTGTTGCGTTACATGAAAAAAACAGTCGTAAAACCGATCAACGATATCACGGAGGCTTCACGGAGGTATACCGCAGATAAAAAAGCCGGTGTTCAAAACACCGAGCACTTCACGAATCTTGATATTCATACCGGCGATGAAATTGAGAATCTTGCTCTCACCGTAAAGGATATGGAGTACGATCTTCAGGATTACGAGCAAAATCTGACAAAAATCACAGCGGAAAAGCAGCGTGTCAGCACGGAACTTGCGCTGGCGAACAAAATACAGGCAGATATGCTGCCGAACATCTTTCCCGCTTTTCCCGACAGAGATGAATTCGATATTTTTGCCTCTATGATCCCCGCCAAAGAGGTGGGCGGCGATTTCTATGATTTCTTTTTCACCGACCGCGATCATCTGGCAATGGTGATCGCAGATGTATCCGGCAAGGGAATCCCTGCGGCTATGTTCATGGTGATGGCGAAGGGAATCATTGGAACGCAGTGTATGAGCGGCAACACTCCCGCGCAGATCCTGACGGACGTCAACAGACTGATATGCGCAAAAAATCGCGAGAAAATGTTCGTGACGGTATGGCTTGGTATCATCGATTTGCGCAGCGGCGAACTGGTTGCCGCAAACGCCGGTCACGAGTATCCGATCATCAAGCATCCCGATTCGGATTTTGAAGTTCTCAAGGATCAGCATGGCTTTGTGATCGGCGGCTTCGAACGGATGAAATACAGGGATTACACGATTCAAATGCAGCCGGGCAGTAAGCTGTTCGTTTATACGGACGGCGTAGCGGAGGCAACGAACGCAGACGAAGAGCTGTTTGGTCTCGACCGCACTGTTGCGGCGCTGAATAAAGCAAAGGATAAATCGCCTCAGATCATATTGGAAACGGTTAACGCAAACGTTCGTGAATTTGTCGGCGACGCGGAACAATTCGATGATCTGACGATGATGTGTGTCGAATACTACGGAAAGCCCGACACCGATAACGATCACCGCCCTCAAAACAATAGCTGACGGTTATCGCGGATCCCTGAGACTGCGAGAGAAGATCACTCAACAAAGATTGAAACTTCAAATTTTCTTATACAGCAAACCCTGAGTTAAGGTAAGCGGTGGTTATATCATAATGCTGATGCTCACTTGGGTATAAACAAACAGTCTGATGACTTCATCTTTTGAAATCATCAGGCTGTTTTGTTTGATTCAATCGCTGTTATGCCCTAGGCAAAGTAGCGCCAAACAGAATCAATAGGAGGTTCCATACAATTATCCCACATCAAAAGATCACTGCGGATACAACCGGGTTTAGTATGACCAAGTAGATGAAAAGGGGAATATGAGCATGAAAAAGTTCCCTCATCACGGAATTTTATTATCCCCAAAAAATCCGTGATGAGGGATTAGTTTTGACAACGAGAAACGTATTAAGCAAAAGCTCGGCTGGTTAAGTCCGGTCAGCTACAGACTTAACCTTTTGGCTGCATAACAAAAGCGCAGCAGTCGTTAAACTACTGCGCTTTCAATACTCAGTCCAGCATTTGGGGGTCACGTTATACTCTCAATGAGGGAACAGCCTGTTTTTGATACCGCTTCGAAATCATTGCTGTTCAACCTCATAGCGCGGTATTACTTTTATGGATTTGCCTCTCGTTCTCGGCAGGCTTCACACGCAAATATATCCTCTGAAACCGCAGGATGAATAATAAGAATCCGCTCCGTTGTGAAAGGTGAACACCCTGCCGTACCGGCGCTCGCAGAACAAGGCTCCGTCTTTCCTCCTGATCAACTCAGGCGCATGGATCCGGCGCGACGTTTTCCGGTCGAATTCTCCCAGCTGCTGCAATCTGTAACAGAGATCTTCTGTCAACAGCTCGCTATCCATTTCTTTCGCCGGCTGCTTTGCGGCGGAGAGGCTTTCTCTGTGATAATCTTTATTTTCCGATGGTGTAAGGGATCTTCATACCTGCCACATAACGCTGGATATAAGTCGCATCTACGATCTCTCCTTTACCGTTTCGGTTAACGTCCGTTAACGCAAGGAATTCGCTGTCTATGACGGTGTTTTGAATCGCCAAAGCTTGCTGTATCAACGTCACGTCCATTATCGTGATCTCGCCGTCACGGTTAAAATCACCCAGCATACGACCGAGTTCGGTTACGGCTGTTAGAGCGCCTTTGATTCCTGCATAATTCTCAGCCTCAGCACATTCGATCATACAGGCGCCGGGTGCATGGCTGCCGAGTGTGAGTACACAGGTTTTGAACAGTTCTTCGCCGTTTTTGCCGGTTTCAGCCGTGTAAGACATCTCATAATCTATGACGGCGCCGCTGCTGTCCTTAACCGTCAAGCCTTGCAGGCTGTCCGGCTTCATCGCGTTGACGAAGGTCAGGTTGATCCGGTTGCCGAGCATCTGCGCGCTCTCGATCGAGGGCGTCATCGTCGTTTCCAGATCGATATTGACGTCCAGCTGCGGCGGCAGTACCGTCATCCACTCGGTTTTGGCGGACTTATAACCGTCCTTTTTGACCTCCAGCTGCCACCAGCCCTCGGGCACATCCCACGCATAGTCGCCGTCCAATGTCGTATACAGAGGGTTTTGCTGATTGAACTCGGAAGCGTCCCATTTGACCTTGCGGCTCTCGTCCGGGCTGTCCCAGAAGGAGTCGTCGTCCTTCTCGGGATCATATGGGATACAATACGCCGTGACCTCAGCGTTATAGACGCGGTCGGAGTCGATCCCCGCATACACATATCCGCTGGGGTCGATCGCCCATTGTTCAATCGGTCGCTTGTACAAAGTGTGAGGATTGATAAAAGTGCTGTTCATATACTGATCGGCTAATACAATGCCCAATTCGCCTGGTACATATTCTTCTTCATACGGTTCGAAAAACCCTTTGGCTACAAATTCTATGTTGTTGGTACTCATGCCGCACATCATTTTTTTCGTCACATTCTGACGGACGCTGGTGATAAACACAGCTTTATTGACGTATCTGTCGAATTGTACGGTGAACTTGAAGGGATAGTTTCCGCCGTATCTTTGTAAGATAAACGTAGCGTTCAGCCTTCTGCTGTCCAACAGATCATATTCTATACCGCGGTAGGTCATCGTGAATTTTTTGAGCACCGGCATCCCTTCGTCATATTTCACGCTGCTCTGAGAGGAATGCTCCACTCCGTAGGCGTCTGTATATGACGCTTTGACGGTATATACTTTGCCCGATTCCGGATTTGGGATCGTGAGATCCGTGCTGTATTCCCCGGCATTATTTGCCGTAACGGAACCGGCGTCAACGTCGTCAACAGTCAGCTTCACCTCTGTGCCTTTCGTAGTCGTTCCGAAAGCCCGGAACATTTCCGCTCCGGTGATTTCATCTGTTCTCAAGGTGATAGACTCATCGTATCGAATCGCGCCGAGCGCGTAACGGTGCGCTCCGTCCTCATCGGTAAAATTCAAATGAACGGCTGACGTTAGCGTGCCTTCGGGCAAACCGGCAAACACGATCGCGATACTTCCCTCTTCTTTTGTCAACGGAACCGTGAACGTGTTGTTGTCTTTGATGGTATAACGTGTGATGATTCGGTTATTGAAATAAACGCTGAATCTTTCTTTCAGCAGATTATCACAGTTGACCGTGAATTCTATCGACGCACCCTGTAGCGGCGGAGTGTCCTCTTTCACTGAATAATCCAGTGTAAGCTTCGTAAAATTCATCATGTTTAGCTTGTAGACAGAAGAGACGGGTGCAGACAGATAAATAATATGACTGTTGATAAGGCAGTCGTTGCCGGGATCGATCTTGATGTTTTCCCATGCGTCCGTCGTGCCGGGATAATAAGTGCTCGTCAGCCGGGTACAGCCGTAAAACGCACAACTTTCGATACTCGTGACAGAAGCAGGGATCGTCACGCTCGTCAGCCCGGTACAGCCGTAAAACGCATAACTGCCGATACTCGTGACGGATGAGGGGATCGTCACGCTCGTCAGCCCGGTACAGCCGCGAAACATATAACTGTCGATACTCGTAACGGATGAGGGGATCGTCACGCTCGTCAGCCCGGTACAGCCGTAAAACGCAGAACTGTCGATACTCGTAACGGATGAAGGGATCGTCACGCTCGTCAGCCCGGTACAGCCGTAAAACGCAGAACTGTCGATACTCGTAACGGATGAAGGGATCGTCACGCTCGTCAGCCCGGTACAGCCGGAAAACGCATCATCGCCGATACTCGTGACCGAAGAGGGGATCGTCACGCTCGTGTTCGTCAGCCCGGTACAGTTGGAAAACGCTCTGTTTCCGATCGTTGTGACGGAACCTAAATCCACATTTTCCAGGTTAGTGCAGTATGCAAACGCCCCTTTGTCGACGTGCCAGTAACAATCCAACCTATCATAATAAACGTAATCCATATCATTAAAGATACCATACTCGGTTATCCCTAGAGAATCTAAAATATCTTCTTTATTGAGGCTATCCGTGTCAACGGTTCCGAATGAAACAGCGCCGAGGATGCTGACGCTTTTCAGATTATTACAAGAGCAGAACGCTCCCGGACCGATCTCGGTCGTACTCTCCGGTACCGTGATCTCTTCCAGCTTATCACACTTTTCAAAGGAGCTGGCGCCGATTTGCTCAACGCTGCCCAGATCCACCGTCGTAAGATTAGGACAATTTGTAAACGCGCCTGTGCTGATGATGGTAATATCGGCAACTGTAATTAACACACCTACAACATCCCCCTCATACCCGGGATAAGGGAGGGGATAATCCCAATCATCATAATAATACGCCTCATAATCAAATACGCTGCCGAGCGTTTTCACCGTATCCGGGATCGTCACCGTTTCGATATATTGATTACCGCAGAACGCGCCGCCTGCGATTTCGGTAACGGGTAGATCCTTGAGTGTATCGGGGATCGTAACCTCCTTGTCGCTGCCCGTATATAGGGTGATGACAATATGATCCGTATAGGCGTCATATTCGTAGTCACCGGTCGTCAGATGTTCGGGCTCCGTGGTGGAAGCCGACGCACTGACGACGAGCGGCGACAGTGGGATTACCGAAAACAACAGTATGACCGCCAGTAAGACAGATGTTGCTTTTTTCATGATGCGTCCTCCTTTTGATTTTATGGGTATATTATAGCATTGACTTCATTGACACGCAATCCAAAATTAACCGCCTGTTTTTAGGCGTTTTCACAAGAAATCCGGGTTATACATCACGGTGTATTTGCCGTTATCATTAATGGCGATGATGCGCTTTGTGACGCCGATCATGTTGAGGAGTTGTCCAAATCTTCGATTTGGCTAACAACTCCCATGCAACAGCGCTCCAAGAGCGGGCACATAGTGTCCGTGATTGGTTAAGCGCCACTGCGCGCAGCCATGCCGACGCAGGTCTGACTGTGTGCTGTCAGCGTGTCCAACAGATCCCACCCGACGAGGAGATCCTCCTTTGCGGCGGGCTTTGATTTTATCCCCAAAATCAATGGGTCGTGTACTAATTCTTTGATCATAGTCTTTCCCTCAGCTCTTTTTTCACGGATCCCAAATCGGAAGAGGTCAGGATCGGGATGAGACCGTTGATCTCTTCGACAGACTTGTCCCACCATTTGAACGCGAGCAGATAGCCGATCAGCTCATCGTCAAAGCGTTTGCGGATCGCCCTCGCGGAATTGCCTGCAACAATGGTGTAAGGCTCGACGTTACTGCCGACCACACTGTTCGCGCCGATGATCGCTCCGTCGCCGATATGAACTCCGGGAAGGATCACGGTGTTTTGCCCGATCCGTACATCGTTGCCGATGACGGTGTCGCCTTTGAGCGGCAGATCATCCATTGAGGGCGGCTCCATATCCCAACCCTCCAGCGTGTAGAACGAGAAGGTGGTGTCGGCGTTCATTTGGTGATTCGCGCCGTTCAGGATGAATTCCACGCCAGAGGCAATCTGACAGAATTTGCCGATGATCAGCTTGTCGCCGATAAAGTCATACAGGTGCGTGACATGGCTCTCAAGGGAAGCCATTTGTAAAAGTAAACGCAAGTATCAACTGAATACTTTCGTCTGAAATAGTGTCAGCGATAAATGATTCAACAAATCAGATAGAGAATGATGAAAGATCATTTTCAGATTCATTTTTTATGAACTGCGTCATATATTGCCGATCATCCGATTGTTGCGGTGGACGATGGCATAACGCGATTCGACAAATGTACCTTATTTCGCAACCAAACGTAACATAAAACAAAAATTCTGTTATGTGTGGTTGGTTGATAAACCCGCAACCGTGTGTTACAATAATCATATAAATCAAATCTTTGGAGGGGCTTATGGTTATAGCAGAAGTACAGGATCTGGTGAAAAGTTATTCTTCATTCGAGCTGAAGAATATATCCTTCGGTCTTGAGAGCGGAAGGATCACGGGGTTTATCGGCAGAAACGGCGCCGGAAAAACGACAACGATCAAGGCTATGCTGAACATGATCCATCCGGACAGCGGAACGGTCCGATATTTCGGGAAGCCTTTTTTAGGCAACGAGGCGGACATAAAAAAGCGCATCGGCTATTCTACGGGAACTGTCAGCTGGTATCCGAGAAAAAAGATACGGGATATCGTCAATATCGTAAAAAGGTTTTATGACACATGGGATGAAGCGGCTTATCGAAATTATCTTGACATCTTTGCGATCGACGAGATAAAAACACCGCTTGAACTGAGTGAGGGAATGAAGGTGAAGGTCAACCTGATGCTCGCCCTTGCCCACAAATCCGAGGTGCTCATTCTGGATGAACCGACAAGCGGGCTTGATCCGTTTTCCCGGAACGAGTTACTGGGCGTATTTACAAAACTTCGCAACAGTGGTGTGACCGTGTTTTTTTCTACCCACATCATCTCCGATATCGAGAAATGCGCGGATGATATCATATATATTTCAAAGGGACAAATCATCGCGGCAATGCCGAAGGCGGACTTTATCCGGCAGTATTCCGAGCCCGGCGAAACACTTGAAGATACGGTGCTCAGACTGGAAGGGGGCGGCGCTCATGCGTAACATATTACGGAAAGAAATGCGATTAAGCGCATCGGTGCTTTCCTATCTGTTTATTCTATTCGGGCTGATGTTCTTTTTGCCCGGTTATCCTGTCCTTTGCGGAGCCTTCTTCGTAACGATTGGAATTTTTCAAGGCTTCCAGACTGCCAGAGAAGCAAACGACATTGTGTTTTCATCACTGCTCCCTATCGCAAAAAGGGATATTGTAAAAGGGAAATATATGTTTGTCTGCCTGATCGAAAGCTGCGCGTTCCTGCTGATGGCGCTTGCTGTCATTATACGCATAACAGTCTTTTCGGATTCTGTCGTCTATCGAAGCAATGCACTGATGAATGCTAACCTCTTTGCACTGGGAATGGCGTGCGTTATCTTCGGCTTGTTTAACTGGATCTTTGTGGGCGGCTTCTTCAAAACTGCCTACAAGATCGGACGTCCGTTTGTCGTCTATATCATTGTTGCCTTCTTGGTTATTATTTTGGCAGAAGCACTGCACCATGTTCCGGGGCTGGAAATGCTGAATGCCTTTGGTACAGACGATATTGCCATACAGTTGATCATGTTGGCAGCAGGGTTCTTCATTTTCCTGTTGATGACGGTACTGTCGTGCATGAGGGCATATAAGCAGTTTGAAAGAATCGATCTTTAAGGAGAAATCGGCAATGTTGAAAGATAATCTGGCTATGCTGCGGAATATTCACGGATTTTCGCAGGAAGCGATCGCGGAAAAAATAGGTATTTCACGGCAGGCCTACGCCAAATGGGAGATCGGCGCCACCGTCCCCGATATTGAAAAATGCTGTCTTTTGGCAGACGTATACGGAACGACCATTGACAGCCTGATCAGGACGGACCCCGTAGAGGGCGCAGGAGCGATCCCTCCTGCGCCGAAGGGAAAGAATATCTGGGGCTCTGTTGCGGTTAACGACAGAGGTCAGATCGTCATTCCAAAGGGAGCAAGAGATCTGTTCGGACTGACGGGAGGACAGCGCTTGATCGTTCTCAGCGATGAAAACGGAATCGCCCTGATACCGGACGAGGCATTTTTGTCGAACATGAAAAGGGCTATGGAATTTATGGAGAGATCGACGAGTCAAGAAGAGGAAAATAATTAAGACAAAGACGCCGGCGTGGAAAAGCAGAAATGTTGATCCGCGCCGGTTTATTATGATAGGTTATATGCCCCGTTTTTCGACTTACAAATGACAACAAAACAGTATATACTACTTTATAAATTCATCGTTGTCAATAATTTGTAAAGTCGTACTTTACAAATTTACAGAAAACAGAAATTTGTAAAACAGAAACGATTCTTTTTCCGAAATCAAGGCTACTGTGTATTGGGAGAATGGAATGATTTCACGTGGAGAAGAGCCGGGATTTGATTGCTGATAAAGCGGCTTTCTATGTGCAGATTGACTAAATATCGGTATTGGATTATGTATTGCATGCCCTATCAGAATTTGGTATAATAAGGGTGCGACATAATTTCATATTTTATACAAAGGCTAAGTGTGTATTTTTACTTTCGGTAAAAATGCACGCTCCTTAGTCATACTGGTCTTTGTATAAGCGTGTATTGAAATTGTGTCGCAATAATCGGAGTGGTGTTTTCGGCGCAGACTTCGGTTGGCGCATTTTTATATGATACGCACTGATTATGACTATTTCGTAAATAATCATCGTATTATCTAACTTTTTTCATTTAATAGGGTCTATAGTATAAATGGTATTTTTTCATTTCATGCAAAGGAGAAAGATTTATGAAAACATATCAAAAGCATTTATCCATTCTGTTAGCCCTGTTTATCGCTGTCAGCGCAATCACTGCGGCGATACCCGCGAGTTCAGCCGCCGAGACGCAAACGGTTCAGACTTCCGATTACTCGATTCCGAATCCGATTTTTTCATTGAAACCTGCCGCGAAAGGCGTTTTAGTTTCTTGGAACACCGACAGCCGCGTTGACCATTACAGAGTGTATCACAAGACGGGAACCGGATGGAACATGATAGCCGATAACATCAAAGTGGGCTATTATTTCGACATTTCTTCCGCTGACGGAATTTCTCACATCTATACCGTCCGCGGCCTCAACAGCGCCAATGAATTTGTTACCGATTTTGAGCGTTACAGCGATTCATGTTCCAACAATCCTAAAAGCTCGCTGTATCTTCTCGGCGACGTGGATTTAGACGGCAGCGTAACGCTTATGGACGCAACCATAGTTCAAATAATCCTTTCCGATTTAAAGATGAATCGTAACGGCTATGAAGAATACTTAGCGGACAGCAACGATGACGGTTTGGATATTACAGACGCAACATGGATTCAGCGTTATATCACGCAAATCCCGATTCCGTATCCTGTCGGCGGTACGCTGATTAACCTTTCCGCTTATCAGCCTGCAACAGAGGCGCCGACAGAAGCTCCTACTCAGGCTCCGACACAGGCGCCCACTCAGGCACCTACCGTAAAACCCACGGAAGCCCCTGCTCCGACAGAAGCGCCTAATTACCAGTATGAGATTACGAATGTCAGGATTACGAAAATGGCTGACACCTATTATTACTCAAATAACGATTACCCTGATATTAATGGTGTATATGGATACAGAATTATTTTTGAAGCACCCGATGACATTAAGTATTTCAAAATCGAGTTCAACAAAAATAACGAAACAAACACCAACGGTACAACCGTTTGGCATAATACAACAGAAACTAATGTACTCGCAAACGGAAAATACGAACTAACAACAAACCTCACATCGTTCCTGCAAAGAAAAACCAATATAAAATACAACAACGGTGATATAATCCACGTTCGTGCTTTCGGTACTGACGCAACAGACAACCGTATTGGCGCCTCTTACAACCAAATCACACCAACTGTTGAAACATCTTTCACATGGAATGAAAACGAATTCACTTCCATCGGCAACAAATATCGTAACGACACGCCCGCAAAAGACATTCCTCTCTCTGAATATACCATCAGAGATGAAGAACGCGAAATGTTGGACTGGATTAACGAATACAGATACAAACAATCATTCAAAGACGGTAATCCTTATCGCAACGAATTGACATTAAGTCCCGCGCTCTGTCGTATCGCCCGCATGAGAGCGGAAGCTCTGGCAAACAACTGGGATGAGTCGCACGTCGTCGAAGGCAGTCATGATATCTACCCTTACGGCAGTCCGATTGCTACCATAAACAAATACTGCGGACACGATACTCGTCCGATTGTTTACGGAGAAAACATTGCTTTTTATGCAGGAATGCCTTGCGATGCAGTTTACGGTTGGGCAAGCCATGAATCTCACTATCTTACTATGGTCGACGCAAACTACGACGTAGCAGGCATTGGCTATTGCGAAAAGAAAGGTATCTGGGTATTCATCGCAGGCGCAGGCGCGACATGGCAAGACCAAGATGAAGACAACGAAAATTACCAAGCGTGGATGGCACGTATGCCACTCAACGCACAATACCCGGTAAACTTCTGGGATGAATAAAATACAAAAAAATTCAATCAGAGTTTTAAGACAAACACCTCGCTCTCACAGCGGGGTGTTTTGTCAGTTAAGATAGACTTTTCCAAAAGATCACGAGCTCCTCTCGTGGCCTTTTGGAAAAGAAAAAATATAATATAGTACAGGGTCAGGAACAGGCATATTATCTTTGCGACGGTTGACTGTACAAAAAATGTTGCAGAATGCAAGGGACGGCGAGTGGGATAAAGATTAAAGGGAGCTTTCGCTCCCTTAATCTTTTAAACCGGTGCTGTCAGCTTCTTTTTATCCTCTGCTGTTGCGGCGTAGCTCTACGACCCGAACATTTCTCTGATTTCGTCAAGCAATAACTCTCGATGGCTCTTTTTCCTGTATGGCTCCGAATGGAAATACCAAGCCTGCTTTTTGAACGCCCACTTGAAATGAAGCTCTTTCATCATATCTTTGTAGCCTTTTGTATTGCCTGATACCCATATCCAAGAACCACAAAGCTCAACGTGTACGCCTTGCAGTTTGACAAGTTTATCAATGATGTTTGCGAATTCTTCGGGTGTTTCTGTGGTTTCTCGTTCGTAGGTCTCGCCCTCAGAATTACGGTGGACGTTTTCATACTGCGCCCAAAGTCGCTCATATTCTGTCCTCATAGCCTTGAATTCTTCGGCGTTGCCGCCGAGGTTGGGGTGATACCGCTTCGCATTTTCACGGTAATCAACGAAACATGAGAGGATAACAAAAATCCATTTTTATACAATGCTTTCATAATCTCATAAAATGACTTTGAAAAACCGCGCAAAGTCACTGTTTAAGCCATTTTGAGTAAAGTTGGCATAAAAAAGAGGGAAGTTCGAAAACTTCCCTCCGTTGTCCGAGTGAAAGTACAAATCCCAGTCCCCATGCGGTCTCGCGGGCTCGGAACGTAAAAAATGCTCAAACTAATGTTCAAACGGTACAGGATAAAGGACTTTGTTTGGTCACCCTGACAGGAGTCATTTAAGGTCTCCGATGGCGATTTTTTGCACTGAAAAAATATTTTCAAAGAGCCTTTCCCCTGAAAAGAATACGGTTGTTATTTGCCCCGGTCTATGGTATAATACTATAGTAAGGTGGTGAGAGAATGAGCGATCCTGTCAACTTTGATTTTGATGAATATATCCGACAGAGCGAGCCTGAAAAACAGCAGAAAGGCTATATCTGGCAGACGGCGATCGGTCTGCAGGATGTGGACGGCCTAAAGCCATCCGAATACCTGATTGAGACCGCGAAAAAGCACATCGACGGTGACATCACGCTGAAAGAAGCGAACGAGCTGATCCACAGCTACTATGAGAGCAAAACCGCGCGCATTGACGCGGAGAACCGTACCGAAGAAGCAGATAAGGTATCCGCCCGCATTGCTCAGATTCTCTCGGAAGACGCCTTTGTTTTCTCGCCTGAACAGTTCATCGCGATTCATCGCAGACTCTTTGAGGGTATCTACAAATTCGCCGGAAATATCCGCGATTACAACATCTCAAAAAAAGAGTGGGTGCTCAAAGGCAAGTCGGTGGTTTATGCCGGTTCCGACATGATCCGCGATACGCTGAACTATGATTTTGATGCAGAGAGACACTTTGATTACAGCGGTCTCGGAATCGACAAGAGCATCTGCCATATCACGGAGTTTATTTCGAACCTGTGGCAGATCCATCCCTTCGGCGAAGGCAACACCAGATCGACGGCGGTGTTCAGCATCAAATATCTCCGCTCGCTGGGCTTTGAGGTGAGCAATACGCTGTTTGCTGAGAACTCATGGTATTTTCGAAACGCCCTTGTTCGTGCGAACTACTCCGATATCCAAAAGGGGATTGTCGAGGATAAAAGCTATCTGGAACACTTCTTCCGGAATCTGCTGCTCGGAGAACATCATGAACTTAAAAATCGGTATTTGCTGATTGACACTGAAATGCAGCCGTCTGAAAAAATCGGCGATAAAGAAAAAATCGGCGATAAAAAATCGGCGATAAACGTACGGAACCGTCAAGCAATTATCGCCTTTATCAAAGACAACGGAACCGTCAAAGCTTCTCAGGTTGCCGCTGCGATCGGGTTACAGCCGTCCAGGACGAGGGATTACCTCAGTGAACTGATACAGGATGGTATCATCATCGCCGAAGGCGCCAACCGGAACAGAGTATATCGGTTAAAGTAAAAAGTTAGATAAATACACCAGGCTGTACCCTCGTGTGAGAGTACAGCCTGTTCTTATGCTCTGTTACTGCCCGATGGCTTTTCATGACTGACGTATTCTACCCCATAATGGAAAGATTCTTGCCCTTCATATAGCAGTCGGCTTTGATGATATGCTCATCCGCGTAGGGGTCGAAGGTATCGCAGTAGGTGTTCATCGTCACCGTGATATCCGTATGGCCGAGGATCCGCTTCAGCACCTGCGGCGGCATACCGCCCTCGATGCAGCGCGTCGCGTAGGTATGTCTGAGGCTGTGGAGATCCACCTTTCCGTCGACATACGGATCGATCACATCATATCCTTTTATCAGCCGTGAAAAACTGCAATTCACCTTGTTGGTGCTGACGATCCCGCCCTGCTTGGTCGAGAACACGCGTCCCTCTGTCCGATCTCCGATCACCTTCCGAAGAAAGGCAAGCACCTCATCGTTTACTCTCAGTCGGCGCATACCGGCGGCAGTCTTTGTCCGTTTTCGGATGTATTCCACCTTGAAGGTATTGAGCGACACGGTCTTGTTCACGGTGATCACGCCGTGCTTGAAGTCGATGTCCCTGATATCCAGCGCGTTGACCTCACCCATCCGCATACCGGTGAACATTGACAGCAGCATCTGATCGCCGTAGAGAACTTTCTTTGTTTTCAGGATGTCGAGCAGTTCGTCCTGCTCAGCAAGTGTCAATGCGCGAACCTTTACCTTCTCCTGCTTGGTCTTGGGCTTCTTGATGCTGATCATCGGATGCTCGGTGATATACTTCTTTCGGACAGCCTCGTCAAGCGTTCCTTTCAGCATCTGATAAACCTTGTTGATGATGGACTGTGAGTAGCCCATCTGGGTGATCAGGAACTTTTTCACCGTATCCTCGGTGATATCCTTGATCCTTATGTTGCCGATGGGCGCGAGCTTTTTCAGCGTTTCGCATTTGCGGTCGTAGGTCGAATCGGAGATCTCATTCAGATCATGCTGATCCTCGATGATTTTCTCTGCCAACTCATGCAGAGTGATCGTCTCTGACGGATCCTCCTCTTCGACGACCTTGAACTCGCCCGCTTTCAGGCGGCGTTTGAAGTCGCTGATTTTCTCGTTGACTTCACCCTTGGTCCTGCCATAAAAGCTTTTGCGCTTCTCCTCGCCGAAGAACTCACATTTCAGCTGTCCGACGTACCTGTTGCGCTGTTTGTTGAAGTACAGCGAGTAGCCTCTTTTTCTCTTTGCCATAAGTCTCATCCTTTCTGTATCTTCTGCTTTTGACTATGTTATACAGAAAAACGAATGGCTTGTGAAGTTTGCGATTTCACCGATCGCAGAACTTCATATTGTAAATCTCTAAATGGAACTAACGTTGCAAGTGTGTTTATTCTGCATTTTCCTCAATCGGTCGAAAATCAGACATGTTTTGCACATTTTTTGAAAGAATATCAACCCTTATTTCACAAAATTGTAAGCGTTTTTGGATCGAAAATCACATTTTTTGTATTTTAGCGCTTTGATATACTTTATTACTTATCCTGCCAATGACAGGTCATTATTCTTCATATAGAAGTCCGCTTTTGCAATGTGCTCCTCAGCGTAGCTGTCAAAGGTATCGCAGTAGGTATTCAGCGTGGTGCTGATGTCGGTATGCCCGAGAATATGTTGGAGCACCTGCGGCGGCATGCCGCCCTCGATACATCGCGTCGCGTAGGTGTGTCTGAGACTGTGGAGATCCACCTTTCCCTCGACGCTGTGATCGATTATATCATACCGTTTGAGGAGGCGCGAGTACGCACCGCTCACCTTGTTGGTGCTGACGATACCGCCGTCCTTGGTTGAAAAGATCCTGCCCTCCCGCCTCTTCCCGATGATACTTCTCAAGAACACCAAAACATCATCACCTACCGGCAGTCGGCGCATACCGGCTGCTGTTTTCGTATGCTTTCGGATGCAGTCTGCCTTGTTCTCGTTGAGCGAGACGGTTTTGTTCACGCTGATGATGCCGTTCTTGAAATCAATATCCTTGACCTCCAGCGCGTTGACCTCACCCATGCGCATCCCGGTGAACATCGACAGTAGCATCTGATCGCCGTAGAGGACATCTTCTGTTTTCAGCAGATTCAGCAGACGCGTCTGCTCTTTTAAAGTCAGCGCGCGCACCTTCACCTTTTCCTGCTTCGTCTTGGGCTTCTTGATACAGAGCATCGGACTCTCGGTGATGATCTTCCTGCGCACCGCCTCGTCGAACGTCGCCTTTAACATCTGATAGACCTTGTTGATGATCGACTGTGAGTAATGGATGTGCTGTACCAGAAATCGCTTAATCATATCCTCGGTGATATCCTGAATGCGTCTGTCCCCGATGGGGGCGAGTTTCTTGAGCGTCTCGCGCTTGCGGGTGTAGGTGGATTCGGTGATCTCGTTGAGATCGTGCTGATCCTCGAGGATGCGCTCCGCCAATTCGTTCAGCGTGATGAAATTGGCTTCGATGAACTCGCCTGCCATCTCCTGACTTTTGAAGTTTTTGATTTTACGCAGGACTTCCTTTTCGGTTGCGCCGTAAAAGGATCTGCGCTTGACCTCGCCGTAAACGAGACCCTTTGTCTGTCCGACGTAACATCCGCGTTCCGTCGAATAATAAATGCTGTAGCCCTTCGGCTTTTTCTTTGCCATACTTTTGAACTCCTTTCTTTTTGAAATACTTAGTATGAAGACATCGTCTTTATGTGTGCCTTTTCATTGACCATTCTTCCAGCGCCTTAGAGCTGACCTTCATATTCTTGCCGACTCGGATGAGCGGAAAGTCATATCGCATCATTACATCTCTGGCGGTCGGTAAAGAGCATCCCAGGATTCTGGCGACGTCCTTCGTTCCGTAGAATTTCAACTCTTCATGCTCTTCCTGACATTCGATGATCTTCGTTTCTTTGGTTTCCATGGTTTACCTCCTTATGAAATTATTATTATTGGCATCCTGCCGCTCTGAGAAGAGCTTGTCTTCCCACAGCGCCGGGATGTCTTTTTTATACTAGTTTCTAATAAACCGGATTAAACAGATGTTAACGGATAATTCCGTAGAACGAGGCGGACGACGCAGACATACTGGCGTATGACAAGGAGTCCAACAAAGTTATACGGAATTAGACGCAACAGATGTTAAGCTGGTTTATTAGAAAATAGTACTATAACCTTCGGCTGTGCATCAGCCCATCGGTCTGTCGACCGCCGCGAGGATCGCCCGCAGCCGCCCTCATTGCCTGCGACGGGTTGGTTACCGCTCGGACTGTGACTGGACGGAAGTATCATTATCCTGCTGCGGCTTTCGTCGCCTTCGGTACGGCTGCATCCGTACCGTCTGAGTCCTGAAGGCTCCTTTCGGAGCGTTCGCTCATGTGGCTTATGTGGTTCTCGTGTTACACACACCGCAGAGAACGTGAAGGTTATGTTGTTATTCTGTTTTCAAGGTTCATTCGGCTGAGCCGATTTATCAATATCCCGCCGTCGGTGATCCGAACAGCTTGGATGATTGCCTTCTACTATATATTGCCGACTTATTTAAGTAACTGCCGAAATCTTTTTCAACTTTATAAACCTTCCTAATATACGGTCACGGGAGCACCCGAAAAACAACCCTGCCGAATGAATTTTTTCAATTTTGTATCTTTGCACAAAATGAGCATCGTGTTTTTATGCAAGAAGTCTTATGTGCTGTCTACTACTTTATTCCACACTTTTTTGAGAATTGAGTCAAAGATTTTTCAGTTTTGTTCCTTTGCACAAATGAACGGTCAGGATTTTGTTGTTATTGCCAAGGGATTTGTCGAAGGTGTTATCAGCGGTTTATTTTCCCCTCTACTACATAGCCGGTGAGAATGGCATTAAATTCGAACATTTCAATACTTTTTTCAAGCCCTTCACTATATGCAGAAAAAATCGGGTTTTGGCGGCCCATTTTTTGAAAGGTTTGTGCATCTTTACCTCGCTTTTGTAACTATGCACAAAACATACTTCGAGTTTTTGTGCAAGAATTCTTTTGCCCTTTCACTACTATATTCCACACTTTTTTGAGAATTGAGTCTAATTTTTTTAAATTTTGTTCTTTTGCACAAATGAATGATCCGCCTTTTGTTGTTATTGCCAAAGGATTTGTCGAAGGTGTTATCAGCGATTAGCTTTCCCTTCTATTACATAGCCGGTGAGAAAGCGATTTTTAGAACCGTTCTCTAACTTTTTTTATGCCCTTCACTATATGCAGATAAAATCGGGTTTTGTACATCCATTTTTTGAAAGGTTTGTGCACCTTTTCCACACTTTTTTGAGGAACTGCCGAAATCTTTTTCAAATTTTTTTGTTGAAACTATAGCTCTCTATATGTTTCCTCACAAAAGATCAGAATGTCAGGGCTTGAATCAATGCTTCTGAAAGATTCCTTCACTATACGGACAAAAATTCGGGTTTTGTGGGGGTAGTTTAAAGAAATAATAAGACTATCTATAATACGGTCACGGCAGAACTCGAAACGGTACCCACCGAAAAAATACCCTTTCACTATACGCAGATAAATCCGGGTTTTGTAGGGGTAGTTTTGAAGAGATATCTAAAAAACCTCTCTAATATACGGAAACGGGAGATGCCAAAATTAAAGGGTGAATTTTGAATTCTTTCAAATTTATTTACCCTGTACAAATCAAAAGACCAATTTTTGTAGAATGCGCCGATCTTTTACCACCGATTCTTTTTTTGTCTTCATCTATCAGTTCTATTCTAAAATATGATAGATGAATTGATTTTTGATAGATGAAGTGGCATAATATCATGCTTGTTCGTTTCCGCAGCGTGAGAACATGGGCATACCGAAAAAGGTGATCTTGATAGAACAACCGCCGCTTTCTCTGTGAGAAGGCGGCGGTATTTTGATGCGGTCAAGAGGTCAATATGTTGAATGTCTCGTCGGGATAACAACTCATGACGCTCACCTTCCATAGCTTCTGAAAGTATGCCTCTGCTTCTGCTGTAAGCCAAATGCTTCGTTTCGCATCTGTGTTTCGATGCGGATGTTTTCTTTGACGGTCGGATTGTCCTCGAGGATCGTGAGGGCGATCTTTTTCTCTTTGCGCAGATCGGTCAGGACTGCCGTGCAGTCATCGCGACGGTGCAACAGCTCCGAGCGCCGATCATCGTTATGACAGCGGCGCAGTTTGTTGTATACCTTCTGTCGATCTGCGGTAATCGCTTGAATCAATTGATCGGTCTCTGCGATGAAGCTATGGACATCTTCGATCGTGTTCAACCCTTTGTGCGATACCAGCCGCACTTGATCCGACAGCCGATCTAGATGCCGCCACGCCTCCTTCATTTCGGGCGAGAGCGGTTGATGCCGACGATTCTTCGGATAATATCCGAGCAGATAGCAGTAGTGCATGTACAGGGCGACCAGACCCGTGCGCTTCTTTGTCTGCTTGAAACTGCCGAGAAATCGCCGCCTCGGCGGACGATAGTTGCGCAGCGTAACGCGGCTGTGCGTATAGTCGGCGTTGCGCTGCCAGGTGTCAAAGCCCTGTTCATAGATCCGCCGCTTGATAGAATCGTTGGAGTAGTTCTCGCCGAGACGATACATCCTGACCGCCTTCTTGCTGTTCTCCGATCGGATCGTCCAGTATTTGCGGTTCGGATTCAGGTCGATGAAATACCCCTGATCGCGCATGATATGCTTGAAGTCATCAAAGCCGCGTGAACAGGTGATCGCATAGTCGATCGCCTCACGCATAAGGTTGAAGGTCGTCGGATCGCCGCGCTTCTCGGCAAAGTAAATACTGCGCGGCGTTTTGCCCTGCGGGTTCTTGATGATCGTCAGTCGATGTTCAGCGCACAGCTCATCCGACAGCGCTCGGAACTTCCAATATGCGCCCTCGTTGCAGTTGAACTTTTTGCCGTCCCACATATTCACGGCGTTGACGACAAAGTGATTGTGATAGCTATTATGTAAAGGGTAGTTTCTACTACCTTAGTACATATGACTGCGGCTCAT
>CAMJJL010000038.1 GCA_946406145.1 uncultured Clostridia bacterium
ACAGTACCAAACCGGCATCTGTGGCGGATGTTTCTTTACCTTGTTTGACGCTTACATTTGTTCGGGCACAGCCCTCGCAAAGCACGGCTAAAAACCGTCCGCAGGACTGTTTTCTTAACGCCGTTACAGTTCTCCAAGAGATAATCAGAATATTCAAGTTTATCTTTACTCAAAGCCTCTGTGTATGCAGGGGCTTTGTTTATTGTATGAAGCCCTCCTGATTATCTCGGTCGACTGCGGATTTGTTCGGGCACAGCCCTCACAAAGCACGGCTAAAACCAGTCCGCAGGACTGGTTTCTTAACGCCGTTACAGTTCTCCAAGAGATAATCAGAATATTCAAGTTTATCTTTACTCAAAGCCTCTGTGTATGCAGGGGCTTTGTTTATCATAACGAAAAGTCCTGAGAATCCGTAATAGAAAATCCGCTCTTGATTTATTACGGGTTTTATAGTAGAATAGATAGGCAAAGCAAAAAGTAAAGGATTGATATAAATGAAAAAGATCATTGCATTGATGATGGCAGTCGCACTGGTACTGTCGTTGAGCGCGTGCTTTATGCCCGGCGCCAACAACAATAGCGATTCTACCTCGGATCAGGCGAAAGCCGCCGACATCTCGACCTATGATAAGGATTTTGACGGATTGGTCAAGTACATCAACGACCGTGATTCCAACTATAAAAAGATGGATATCTACTATGATATACTCGGTGCTGACAACGGTGTGCGTATTGATTTGAACAAGAACTCATTTGTGGAGGTCTATGATTTCTCGAGCGCCGGCAGCGCTACCGCTGATTCCGCCAAAGCTTCCAAAGCGAAGGATATCCTCAATGCGGTTCGTGAGAACGGAAAATTCAAACCGATCGAGGATGGCGTCGAGCTGACCGCCGCGATCACCGACAGCGGTAAATATGTCATTGCATGGGACGCGTCCCGCGGTTTTGATTACACCGGCAAGGTCGTGACCGATGAGCTGAAAGAAAACTGGTAATATCATCATAGAAAAAGCCCGACGTTGCGTCGGGCTTTTTTGCGTGTCACTATTGATTAAAAAAGTCATTTGTTGGAGAAATCGAGGGAGTAAAAGCCGAATTTCGGAAAAGAAGCTTCATCCGCGACAGCGAGCAGCAGGGTGCCGTCAACAGAGGGAAAGCCCTCTGCCTGCATGAGAAAGACCGATTCTTTCTGCAAACTCCATTCTGAGGTGAGCACGGTGACACGGCAGCTTTGACAGCGCTCTCTCAAGCGGTTATAGACGCCCATGATCCACAGGCTCTCAATATCGTATCCCTCGATGGGCGTTTTGCTGACGCCTGCGATCTCACCGCTCAATGCGTCATGGGGGAGGGGCTTGCGAAAACGCAGGTTGAGCATTTCATCGCCCACCACACTGCGGCAGGCACAGCAGAACACGCCGTCGGTGGTGCGGTACTCTTGATCGGTCAGGGTGTCAAAGCCCTCACAGAAATCACGCAGAGCGGCGGTCTCATCCTCGGAAAAGCCGTTGAATTCCTCTGTTTCGGAGAGAGGAATATCACACAGCTCACGCGCTTTTGCCATACAGTCGTTGTAAACGGGGAGCTTGATATCGCCCTTGTCGAGGTCGGAGAGCAGACGGCGGTTGAGCTCATCAAAGGTGAGCGTGCGGCTGTAGGAGAGGTCAAAATCACGCTCGTGCTCGGGATAGCGATGGTAGCGGCGACAGGTCAGATGATCGTGTTCATCCACGCCGTAGATGTTGTACGCCTCAAAAATATCGTTGCGCTCACGGCGTTCGATCCCACCGCGCACCTGACTGCGGCACCATTCGACAAAGGGATCGACAGGCTCTTGCTCAACGGGAGGTGTGGGCTTAACAGGCTTGGGGATCACTTCTTCGGGCGCATCGGTGATCGGCTCGGGTTTCGGTTTTTCGGAAGATCGAAAGAATTTGAATGGATGTTTCATGGCTTCCTCCGCAGCAAAATGTCTGATTGTATGATAACAAATAATCTGACTTTTGTAAATGACGGGATGGCATTTTTCGGTTGCGAGCGCAGGAGATTTGTGGTACAATCTCCATGAGGTGAGTGCGAATGAAAATCGTTCTGACAGACGCGCAGACGGTCGTTGACGAGTTGGTGACAGCAGACTGCCTGAGTGAGTTCGGAGAGGTCGTCTCCCACGGACTGCTCCGATACGAGGAGGTTGCCGAGGCGATCGCGGACGCGGACATCGTATTGTGCAATAAAACGCTGCTTGACAGCCACACCCTGCGGCTCGCCAAACAGCTGAAGTATATCGGGATCTTTGCGACGGGATACAATAATATCGACGTCGACTACTGTCGCGCGCACGGGATCACGGTGTGCAACGCAGGGTCGTATTCGACGCAGTCGGTTGCGCAGCAGACCTTTGCGCTGATTCTGGCGCATTACAATCAGATCGCAGCGTATGATCGCTATGTGAAGGACGGCAAATGGAAGCGCAGTCCCACCTTCTCACCCTTTGTCTATCCGCTCAACGAGCTGATGGGGAAAACGCTGGGCATCGTGGGACTGGGCGCGATCGGGCAGGAGGTCGCGGCGATCGCGAACGCCTTCAAAATGCGCGTTATCGGCTATAACCGCAGCGTGAAGAATGTGCCGAATGTGGAGCAGGTGAGCTTTGACAGCCTGCTCAGTGAGAGCGACATTGTCAGCGTGCACTGTCCGCTCAATGCCGACTCCGAGGATCTGTTCAACAAGGACACGTTCTCGAGGATGAAGAAGGGTGCGCTGTTTGTCAACACGGCACGCGGCGGTGTGGTCGTGGAACGGGATCTGTATGATGCGCTCGAGAGCGAGCACCTCGGCGGTGCGTGTCTGGACGTTTTGCGCGTGGAGCCGATGGAGGAGGATTGCCTGTTGATGGAGGCGAAGAACTGCATCATCACGCCGCATGTCGCATGGGCGCCGCTGGAGACCAGAGGGCGGCTGATGGGGATCGTTGCGGATAATATCAGGAACTTTTTGAACGGAACCCCCACCCATGTGGTGAGTTGAGATGATAAGGAGAAATATATGATCAGAAGAGCGAAAAAAGCGGATATCGACCGATTGAATGTACTGCTGTATCAGGTGCAGCAGCTGCATGCCGACGGCCGTCCCGATATCTTTAAAAGCGGCGCGAAGAAGTATACAACAGAGGAGCTGGAGCGCATTATCGCCGACGATATGACCCCGATTTTTGTTTACGAAGAGGAGGGGCTTTTGATGGGCTATGCCTTTTGTATCTATCAGATCACGCAGGAGTCGGAGCAGCTGCACGCACGCAAGGTACTGTATATCGACGATCTGTGTGTGGACGCGCCGTATCGCAGAAAGCATATCGGCGAACAGCTGTATGAGCATGTGCTCATGGTCGCGAAGGAGAACGGATGCGACAGCGTGACGCTGAATGTGTGGCGCGTCAACCCCTCGGCGGAGCAATTCTATCAAAAGATGGGCATGGAGCCGCTGAAAACGATGATGGAGAAGCGGCTCGTGTAAGCCATGGCGTTATCATCCTGTTCCGGATGGGTAATAGGACATACGAACAAGACGATGGAATCAAAACAGTGATGTAAAACAGACAGCGGCGCCGGTGTGCCGCTGAGCAATTTGATGGAGTGGTAATATGGAAAAAGGAATACAATATATGAAGAGGACAATCATCTTTCTGCTGATCTCGTCGGTGGCGCTGTTATGCGCTGTATTTGACAATGTCGACAACGGTGTGGCAAAGTCGATCTCGTTCATCGGCGGTATGCTGTTCTTTTTGTTCCTGCTGTTGGGCTACTTGATGTTCTACCGTTTCAGTCAGTTCCGCAAGCAGAACACGGATCGCGATAAGGTGAACAAGGGCAAGCCCGGGATCATTGTATTTTTCTCCAATCCGCAGGCGAAGAAGGCGGATTTCGCGATGATCACTTCTTTCATCATCAGCTTGGTCACGCTGATCATAGGACAGGTCAACGGCGATATCCATGCGATTTTTCTGTTTAACCTGATCTCCGTTCTGTCGTCCGCCGTATTCATCTTCGCGATCCAGATGCACGCGATCCTCAACGGCGTGAACTATCGGTATTATTTGTCTTTGAAAAGGGAATAAATGAAGAAAACCCCACTCGAGTGAGTGGGGTCATTTTTATGGAAAAAAACTTATAAGCCGGCAACGGATTTTCCTGCGATCAGGTTATCGGCGCCCTCGATCAGACTGTTGATATAGGTCTTGCTGACAGTGCCGATGGTTTTTCCGTTATACTCCATGATGTATTTGGAACTGTCGCCGCTGTATACGGTGAGGGTATCGGCGGAGCGGTCGGACGTGTAGCGGAAGGTGACGGTCATCACCTTGTCCTTGCCGTCGGACTCCGCGGCGCCGATGTTCTTGATCATCGCGATATTCTGGTAGAATACGTTGAAGTCGTCGGTGTTCAGCTCCTTGCCGTCATAGGAGGCGGTGGAGGTGACGTTCTCCTGATTATTGCCGTTGTCGTCGGTGGTCTCTTCGACCGTTGTCTTGACATTCAGTGTGAAATCGGTATCGCCTGCGGAGAAAGCGATCTCATCGATATAGCGGAGCTTAGCGTTCATCGGATTCTCGGGCATGAGCAGCTCGACGCCCGTCTTTGCCCAACATACCGCCGCGAGCTGGATGGAGTAGATCACGTTCTTGTCGGGATTGTAGACATAAACGATACCGTCGTCCTTGGGTGCGGAGCACTGCAGGGTAATATCGGTGTCGGGATAGGTTGCGCTGATCTGCGCATAGGGCTTAGCGATACCGTAGGAGGTGAGCTGATCGTCACTCGGATTGACGCAGACGACCGATTCCGCGTACAGACCGCGGATGTTGCCTGCGATATCGCCTGCTTCGATCGGGTTGGCAGGCATCTCGATCGGTGACGTCATCAGATACGCCGCTTCGATCGTTTCATCCTTATTCGGGACAAGGACGATCTCATCATCATAACGCGAGCCGCTGATCGTCGCTTTGGAGAACGCGGCATTATCGCTGTCCTCCATCTTGTCAGTGATGTCCAGGCTGATGAAATTGTTGACGCTGTAGAGGAAGCTCTGTACGTCGGTGCTGTTGACCAGGTAAACGTCCTTAGAGGTGCCGAACGCGACATAGGTGCCGGCTGCTCCTGCCGCCTCATTGCCGACGTGGATGATCGACGAGGTGTCGTCGGTGTAGGTGACCTTTGCGGTAGCGCGCGGCTCCTCCAGACCGAAGTCGGCAAGGTTGGCATTCGCTTCGACGATGCGGGTGAAGTTGATCTCAGAGCAATGCTTGGCGATCTCGTCGGCAACGCCCGCCTGCAGGGGGTACTTTTCAAAGCCGACGATCTTGTAGACGGTTGCTTCACCGGAGGGTGTTTCAGCGGTCACGCTGAAAGAGCCATCCTGATTTTCGACGTCGATCCGTTTGATCTGTGCCGGGACGTACTCCAGCAGGGAACCGGAGCCGTTCTTCAGGATATTGCCATGGTCATCGAGGGCGATATTCGCTTCATGTACGCCGTCGTTGACGCTGAGTGATAACTCAGCCACAGGGGTTTCTTCCGTTACCGACTTTTTGGAATTGGTTCTCAAAACGATCAGCAGGACTGCTAAGATCGCGACCGCCGCAACGGCGATGATCAGGATGATGACAGGCTTACGTTTGCCGGAGGGCTTTGCCTTCTTCACTTCCTGTTCACGGCTCAAAAAGCTGTTGAGCGCTTCATTTTCCTTTTTATCGTCGGGAGCATTGACCTTCTCGACCGCTTGATCGGCAGGTGCGGATTCGGGTTGTGCGTGATCTGTCATGGTTTGCTCTTCGACAGGCTTTAATACTTCTTTTTTATTCTCATCCATTATTTATGCCTCCTGCGGATCCAGATGATCAGTCCGATGACCAGAACGGCAATCGGGATGACAAAGCGTACCAGGATGGACGGGAATAGGATCGCGTTCATCGAGGTGATGCCCAGCTCCTTAGAGGACGGATCCTTGCCTTCGATCACAACGCTGATATCCTCGCGATTTGACAGGGTGTTGAAGAGGTTGACAAAGTAGGCGGCGTTGTTGTACGCGGTCGAGGAGAGATAGTTGGCGGTGAGCGCGTCATAGGAGCCGATGACGACGACGGAGGAATTCTTGCTGCCCTCTTTACCGTCGTTGCGGATGCCGATCGCGGCGCCGTTGAGGGATTCGGTCTTGGGCTCAAAGCTCTTGACGTCCTCCTCCTTCATATCTCTGGGGAAGAGGAAGCTCTTGTCAGAGGATTTGAGCAGCGGCTTTGCCGCCGTTTCATTGGTGATGTTGACGGGCATGGTCAGCATCATGACCACGGGGATGGTGGGATTGCGGAGATTGTCGGTATAGGTGGTATCCTCGCCGTAGTCATAAATGGAGATATAGTGGTTCGCGCCGGGAATGATGTATTTCTCGTCGTTCTCGTAGATATAGCCGTACTGTATTTCCATACCGTAATCGGCGAGCAGGGCGTTCAGATTCGGGAAGTCGCTGAGCTCGTGCTGATCGTTCGGGAAATAGAACAGGTTGTGACCGAATTTGCCGTCATTATCGAGCCACTTGGTCAGGGTCTCATACGCCTTGTCGTCGAGATCAACGTCGGGATCATAGATGATGACGAACTCGCTGTCCTCGGAGATCGACTCATTGAGCAGGCTGACGGTCTCGATCTCATAGGCGTTGTTCTCAAGCAGCTTGGTAAAGGCGGACATATCCTGTTCGCCCTGTCCGGTGAGCACGGTCACCTTGGTCTTTTCCTTGGTGGTGACGTTGACGATCGCGGTGGTAAGCGCCTGCTCTACCTTTTGACCGGTGATGACGATGGCGCCGGTCTGGCTATACTGCTCCTGATCGAAGTCGAACATATCAGTCAGATCGACCGCGCGGTAGAGATCGCCGCTCTTGACGAGGACGGCATGGCTCTTTGTCCAGTCGACCTGGGTGTAGGGGGTGGTGAAGGTCGGCTCGGCGGCAAGATCGACATAGTGCAGGGTGATATTGTCGGAGCTGTTCTCGACCGCGTGGATCAGCTTGTTTGCCTGCACGCGGTATTTGTAGTTGGCGCTGTCGCCGCTCTCGAAGTCGGTCTCCTTTTGGAGCACATAGATATCGACAGGATCCTTGACCTCGTCGAGGTATTCTTTGGTTTCCTTCTGGAGCTGATAGGACGCGTTCTCAGTCACGTCGATATACAGCGGATGGGTGTCCGTGATGACGGAGAGGATGATGTTGACCAGTACCACTGCCGCGATGAACAGCGCCGTCAGCAGGATGGACATCGCGCCGCGCGTGAGCTTGCGGTTCTTCGGCTTTGATGTCTTAGTCGTCTTGTTTTCGGAGGTATTCATATTTTGTTTCATGTTCTACCTCCTTAGCTCCAGCGGCGCTTCTCAAACACTCTGACGCACAGGAAAAGAAAGACCGCGATCACAGAGAGGAAGAAGACTACACTGGATAAATTGATGATTCCGTTGATGAAGTTGGTGAAATGCGCGTCGAAGGAGATGTTGCGGAAGAAGTTGGTCAGCCAGTCGACGTTGAACACATTGGACAGCGAATCCAGCATGTAGATCAGCAGTCCGATACCGATAGATACGACCGCGGCGATCACCTGACTCTCGGTGAGCGCCGAGATAAACAGATCGATCGCGATCAGCGCGCCGCCCATCAACAGCATGCCGAGCATGGTGGTCAGAAAAACCGCCCAGTCGGGGGTCGCGTAGAACGAGAGGATGACGGCATAAAGCACATAGATCGCGTTGCAGATGCAGTACAAAAGGAACGCGCCGAAGAATTTGCCGAGTACCATCTCGGTCAGGCTGATCGGCGCCGTCAACAGCGCCTGATCGGTTTTTTGCTTGCGCTCTTCGGAAAAGCTCTTCATCGTAATGATCGGGATGACCAGCATCACGATCATCAGCATGCTCAAAAACACATAGCTCATCGAGGTGGTGTTCGACAGCAGGCAGTACATATAGAAGAACAACCCCGAGAAGAAGTAGAATACAGCGAGGACGATATAGCCGATCGCCGAGTTAAAATAGGAGCTAAGCTCTCTTTTGATGATGGCAGACATCAGCCCTCACCTCCTTCGGTCAGTTTCAGGAAGCTCTCTTCGAGCGTCATACCGCCGGGACGCATCATCAGGATGGGGCAGTTCGCCTTGGAGAGCGCGTTAAATACGCCGCGTCGGATATCGACGCCGGTCTCAAATTCGACGGTGTAGCTCAGTCCGGCACCCTTGGTCACGCGCTTGACGCCGTCCACCGAGCTGATCGCCGTGCGTACGGCGGTAACGGCGCCGTCGACCTCCAGCGCGAGGATGCCGCTGCCGCTGAGGGTCTCGCTGAGCTCATCGGTCTTGGCGTCCGCGACGAGCTTGCCGTTGTTGATCATCACGATGCGGTCGCATACGGCGGAAACTTCGCTGAGGACGTGGGACGAGAAGATGATGGTGTGCTTCTTGCCCAGCGACTTGATCAGCTTGCGGATGTCGATGATCTGCTTGGGATCGAGACCGACAGTCGGCTCATCAAGGATCAGCACGGGCGGATTGCCCATCAAAGCGCCCGCGAAGCCGACTCTCTGGCGGTAACCCTTGGAGAGGTTCTTGATGACGCGGTCGGCGACGTCCGCGATCTTGACGACCTCCATGACCTCATTGATGTGTTCCTTTTTGGGCAGGCGCACTTTCTTAAGGTCAAAGATGAACTCGAGGTAGCGGCGCACCGTCATATCGAGGTAGAGCGGCGGCTGCTCCGGAAGATAGCCGAGCTTTGACTTAGCCGCTTTCGGCGCGGTGAGGATATCGGCGCCGTCAATCAGCACGGTGCCCGATGTCGCGCCCAGATAGCCCGTGATGATGTTCATGGTGGTACTTTTACCTGCGCCGTTGGGGCCTAAGAGTCCGACGACCTCGCCGCTGTCGGCAGTGAAGCTGATATCGTCTAGCGCCTTGACGCCGCCGTAGCGCTTGGTCAAATTTTTCACTTCTATCATATGTTTATCTCCTTTGACACCTGGAAAAGGGTACAAATGTACTGTTTTCCTAATAGGTTGAGATTGCCACGGAGCTGACACACGTGTCAAGCCCCTCGCAATGACTATTTTGAAGAAAAAAGTCATCCCATAAAAGTCATCCCGTATTAAACCAATATAGATTATATCATAGGAAAATGTAATAATCCAGTGAAATAATTGTAAATATTAAGTGATGTGCAGGTGAAAAAACGATTACGGTAGGGGAGGGTCTTGACCCTCCCGATGAATTTCTATTATATCGACATTTGTGTGAAACAAATGAGTCTTGCCATACGGACGACCAATGGTCGTCCCTACATCTGACATTTCATTTACACAAAAAAACAGGAACGGAAAAACCGTTCCTGTTTGAGAGAATTCGGTTGAGATTGCCACGGCTCCTGAACACGCGTGTTCGGAGCCTCGCAATGACGATTGAGTATTACGCCTTGAAGAAGGTGATGCAATGCTGGGGGCATGCCTCGACGCACGCGCCGCAGTTGGTGCACAGCTCGGGGGTGACATACGCGCAGAAGTCGGTGACCTTCACCGCGCCCTGCTCACACGCCTTTTCGCACTTTTTACAGCCGATACAGCCGATGTCGCACAGCTTGCGCGTCACGCCGCCCTTGTCATGATTGGAGCAGCGTACCAGCGCCATGTCCTTCTGGGGAACGATCTCGATGATCCCTCTGGGGCACGCCTTGACGCACAGGGTACAGGCGCGGCACTTGCTGCCGTCCACATAAGCTACGCCGTTGTTGACATGGATCGCGTCATAGGGACAGGCAGCTTCACAGTCGCCCAGACCCATACAGCCGTAAGAGCAGGCGGTCAGTCCGCCGCCGACCTTCAATGCGGCGGCACAGCTCATGATGCCGCTGTATTCCGCCTTATAGGTGGTGTGATCGAGCGAGCCCATGCACTTGACGACTGCGACCTTGGGTTCGACACTGCCGGTCTCGACGCCGAGGATCTCGGACACCGCTTTGGTGCAGGCGAGTCCGCCGGGAGCGCAGAGTCCCGGTTCCGCTTTGCCCTTAGCGAGCGCGTCGGCATAGCCCGAACAGCCGGAAAAGCCGCACGCGCCGCAGTTTGCGCCGGGGAGCGCCTCGAGGATTGCTTCCGCCTTTTCATCCTTGGGCACCGCCATGATGATAGAGGCGACAGAGAGGATCAAACCGATCAAAAGTCCGATGCCGGCTACGATGCCGACCGCTAATAAGATACTGTTCATCGTGAGCCTCCTTATGCAAGAGGGATGAGCTTATCGACAAAGCCCGCGAACCCGAGGAAGGATAAGGATACCAGCGCCGCGGCGACCAGTGTGATCGGCAGACCCTTAAGCGACTTGGGGATATCCGCGTTCTCGAGACGTCCGCGGACGCCGGCGAACATCACCATCGCGACGAGGAAGCCGATACCCGCGCCGAACGCATTGACCAGCGCGTGACCGTAGGTGTAGGTATACGCGGAGGTGGAATCGACCTTCTGGATCACCAGCATGGTAACGCCCAGTACGGCGCAGTTGGTGGTGATCAGCGGCAGATAGATGCCCAGCGAGTTATATAACGAGGGGATGTACTTTCTGAGGATGATCTCGACGAGCTGTACCAGACCCGCGATGATCAGGATGAACAGCACGGTCTGGAGATATTCGAGTCCCATCGGGATGAGCAGATACATATAGATCGGGAAGGTGACGGCGGTCGCGAGCACCATGACGAAGGTGACGGCGACGGACATACCCACCGCGGTGTTGAGCTTTTTACTGACGCCTAAGAAGGGACAGATACCGAGGAATTTAGAGAGAACGTAGTTCTCGGTGAGGATAGCCGCGAGGAATACGGCGACGAGCGATTTAATCAGCATTGACGGTCGCCTCCTTTGCGGTTTTTTCACAGGATTTCTCCGCGCAGTTCTCGGACATCGGACAGCCGTCGCAGGGCGAGGTCTTGACCTTCTTGCCTGCGCGGGAATTGAGCTTGTTCGCCAGCATGATCAGGATGCCGAACACGAAGAAGCCGCCAGGAGGCAGGATGAAGATCAGGATCTGTACCGGCATGATCTGCATACCGAACAGTGTGCCGGAGCCGAAGAACTCACGGATGATACCCATACACAGCAGTGCCGCCGTAAAGCCGATACCCATGCCCAGTCCATCGAGGATGGACGGCAGAACGGGGTTTTTGCCGGCGAACATTTCGGCTCTGCCTAAGATGATACAGTTAACAACGATCAGCGGCAGATAGATGCCCAGCGAGTTATTGATCGCGGGAGCGAACGCCTTGACGAGCATTTGCACCACGGTGACAAAGCCCGCGATGATCGTGATATAGGCGGGGATACGCACCTTATCGGGGATGAACTTGCGCAGCAGGGAGATGACCGCGTTGGAGCAGATCAATACCGCCGTCGCGGCAACGCCCATGCCGATCGCGTTGAACGCGGAGGTGGTAACGGCGAGGGTGGGGCAGGTGCCCAGCACCAGACAGAGAACGGGATTCTCTTTGATAATGCCTTTGGTCAGTTCTTTGAGGTAACTGCGTTTTTCCATTACTCTGCCCCCTTTACATTTTCGTTATAGAGCTGACACGCGTCGTTGACCGCCTTGGTGACGGCGCGTGAGCTGATCGTCGCGGAGGTGACCGCGTCGACCGTCTGCGCGTTGCCGGAGGCGTCGTCCTTGCTGACGACGATATCCTGATTAACGCTCAGCCCCTTGTACTGATCGCGGAAGGATTCGTTTGAGGTGTTCTTGCCGAGACCCGGGGTTTCGTCGTTGTTATAGAATACGTCTACGGCGATGATAGCGCCGTCGGCAATACCGGTCATGACTTTGACCTGACCGCCGTAGCCCTGTGTGGCGGTGGAAATCGCGTAACCAACCGTTTTGCCGCCGTCATCCAGTCCCTTGTACATCACATCGGGGATGACCTCTTCAAAGGTCTTTGCTTCGGGACAGACGGTCTGCATGCTTTCTTCCTTGCTCTGCTGGTTGTTGGCGGCGATCTGCTCGGCGGTGACGTTGTTGGTCAGTGCCAATGCCGCTGTGACGACCAGACAGATCAAAAACAGGGAGAGCGTCGGGATCAGAATCGCCTTGGGAGTCAATTTAATCTTCATTTCTGTTCCCCCTTCTTCTTTTTGATGTAGCCCAGTGTACGGGGAGCGGTGGCGCGCTCGATCAGCGGCACCAGAATATTCATCAGCAGGATCGAGAAGGATACGCCCTCGGGCATATTGGAGAAGGCGCGGAGCAGGATCGTGAGGATGCCGCAGCCGATCGCGTAGATCACCTTGCCCCACTTGGTGACGGGGGAGGTGGTGTAGTCGGTCGCCATGAAGATCGCGCCGATCATCAGACCGCCGGACAACAGCTGATACAGCGGATCGAGTCCGACGATCAGGCTCATCACAGCCGCAGTGCCGAGATAGACGCAGGGGATGATGGGGGAGATGACCTTGCGGACGACAAGATAGATGCCGCCCAAAATCAGAGCCAGGGCACAAACCTCACCGATGGAGCCGCCGCAGCGACCCAGCAGGAGATCGACATAGGAGTAAACGCCGGGCTCAGCCGCAAGGGGTGTTGCGGAGGTGGTGGCGTCGATCGCGGCAGCCTTGGGAGCGCCTGCCGCGGTGACCCAGTGCATCATCGGACCGGGGAAGGATACCAACAGGACGATACGCGCCGCTAATGCAGGATTGACAAAGTTCATGCCGATGCCGCCGAACATCTGCTTGACCACGACGATCGCGATCAGACAGCCGAACATGGCGATCAGCGGATTGATATCAACGGGTAGGTTTAATGCGAGTAATAGACCTGTCACGACCGCGGAGAGGTCGCCGATGGTGGTGTCGCGCTTCATAATCTTGCGCGAGATGAATTCGAGCAACACACAGGTCGCGATGCAGATCGCGATCAGCACCATGGAGCGCATGCCGAAGATCACGCATGCCATGACCGACGCAGGGATCAGCGCGATGATCACATCGAGCATGATGCGGCGTGTGGTGCTGCTGCCCTTAAAATGCGGGGAGGCGGAAACATGTAATTTTGTGTCCATTACTTTTTACCTCCTTTGCTCGCTGCGATCTCTTCACGCTTTGCCTTTTGGATCAGCGCCTTGCCCATGCGGATATGCTGCACCAGATGGCGCTTGGCAGGGCAGGCGAAGGAGCAGCAGCCACATTCCATGCAATTCATGACATTATAGAATTTCAGCCCGTCGGTGTCGCCGCGGTCTGCCGCGTTGGCAAGCTCCAGCGGCTGTAAACGCATCGGACACGCATCCAGACATTTGCCGCAGCGGATACACGCCGTTGGCTCGCTGTACTTTGCTTCTTTTTCGGACAACGCCAGAATCGCGTTGTTTTGCTTGAGAATGTATAAATCATCGTTCGGCAGGGCAATGCCCATCATGGGACCGCCCATGATCAGCTTGTAGGGCGGTTCCTTATAGCCGCCGACAAAGTCAATGACGTCCTTGATCGGGGTGCCGATGGGAGCGATAACGTTGACGGGATTTTCGATACAGCCGCCGTCGACCGTCAGTCGGCGCCAGATCAGCGGAATACCCGTCTTGAGATAGCGTGCGATGAAGGCAATGGAGCCGACGTTCATCACCAGACAGCCCGCGTCACTGGGCAGACCGCCTACGGGAACCTCACGTCCGGTGCAGGCTTTGATCAGGATCTTCTCGGCGCCCTGCGGATAGGTCGCCCTGATGGGCAGCACGCGGATCTCATCATTGGGATCGACCTTGCTGTCGGCAATCTCGCGCAGCGCCTTGATCGCGTCGGGCTTGTTGTTCTCAATACCGATGATCACGCGGTGGATATCGAGGAATTCCTTGACCGTGATGATGCCTGAGATCACATCCCATGAGTTCTCGAGGATCTCGCGGTGGTCGGAGGTGATGTAGGGCTCACACTCGGCGACGTTGATGATCAGGGTGTCAACATTCTTGTCCGAGGGGATATTGAGCTTGACGGATGTCGGGAATCCGGCGCCGCCGAGACCCACCAGACCGCTGTTGCGGACTGCGGTGATCAGATCGGAAAGGGAATTGACCTTGGGTGGATGGATATCGGGAGAAAGGCGCTGTTCGCCGTCGCTCTCGATGAAGATCGCTTCTACCTTACCGCCGTCAGGCATCGTGATTTTGTCGATTTTTTTGACTTTACCGGAAACACTGGCGTGGATCGGAGCGCTGACAAAGGCATCGCTGACTGCGATCTGCTGACCGACGTCCACAATGTCGCCGACCTTGACCATCGGCTTACACGGCGCGCCGATATGCTGTGTCATCGGCAGTGCGACCATGCTCGGCACCGGCAGTATCACGCTCTCTTTGTGCGCGGTGTTCTTGTTGTGCGGAGCATGCACGCCGCCTTTGGTGCGGTAGGGTCGCTTAGGAAAACTAAGTTCAGCCAAAAATATACCTCCTTCATAACAATATATACTTAAAAAATTTAATATTTTAACGTATTAAATCACGCTATTAATATATAATAACATTAATATGGCTGTTTTTCAATATAAAAAGATTGTTAAATAAATAACTTGTTGTCGAAAAAACAAGAAGGATGGAGATCTTGTATATGCAGTATTTATGGGCTTTTTTGGTAGGAGGAGCATTGTGTCTGATCGGACAGGTGCTGATCGATCGTACCTCGCTGACCCCTGCGAGGATTTTGACGGGGTTTGTGGTGGCAGGCGTGGTGCTGTCGGCGATCGGATGGTATGAGCCGCTGGCACAGTTTGCCGGCGCAGGCGCAACGGTGCCGCTGTCGGGCTTCGGACATCTGATGGCGCAGGGTGTGCGTGACGCGGTGGATAAGGACGGCGCGATCGGGATTTTGACGGGAGCGCTGACTGCGGCAGCGGCCGGCATCGGCGCGGCGGTAGTGCTGTCGCTGATGGCGGGATTGGTCAGCAGACCGAAAGAGAAGTAGTGAGGAGTTAGGAGTGAGGAGTTACCGAACGATGTAACGTTTATTGTAGGGGAGGGGCTTGCTCCTCCCGCTGCAGGGCGTTTCCTGTATCGAAAACGTCAGATAAGACAGAAACATTTCTGCCGTGCGGATGGTCAATGACCATCCCTACAAAAACCGGTATTTGCTACGCATGATGCAGCAATTGAAAAAGAAAGGTCTCGGTACGTCGCAAGCGCCGTACCCTACGGAAGTCAGTATTTGCTTTGCGGTGAATGACATCTATCCGGAACGTTCAGGGAGGAGCATTCCTCGGCGGAGACGCCCCCCTCTGTCACTTCGTGACGTCTCCCCAACGGGGAGCACCCTCCCCTACACAATTTGACGGAAACGTACTCGTCCTCGTAATGAAAACAAAAAAGACACATGGAATCCATGTGCCTTTATCATTGAGAAAAAAGAAAAGGGCACGCGTGCCCAAACTAAAAGCGGAGGACGATTGCCCTCCGCTTTTAGTGCTTACTGTATTGAATAATCGAGGTATTCCTCAAGTTGTTCTTCTTCTCTCTTCTGCTTTTCTTTTATGACAAAGAATGCAGTTACAGCAGCTGTGATAGCTGCTACAGCGGCTGCAATCCAGATAATCCACTTTACAGTCTTTTTACCGTCGTAATCATTAAACATACCGTGCCTCCGTAATCTTATGATGTTATTATGTATAAGAAAATAATAACAGAAATTTTGAAAAAGTCAATATATTGTATGTAAGTTTCTGAAAACTTTCGTGATTTGAGGTACATATTGGGGTGGTCGGACATCGGAAACCGGCGCGATACCGTCACCCCGGCCGCGGATGGGGCGTCTGCGGTTTGTCAACAAATGCTCTGCCGCGGGACGTCGTACCCTATAAAAAGAGGCTACCACATCATCCATATGATAGCCTCCGGTCATTCTGTTATTCTGCATCCTCCAGCTCGGCGGTATCGTATACCAACGGCATGTGATACTCGCGCTCATAGATCTCTTTCCACAGCGCGTAGTTGCGGTCGAGCATATCCTTGACGCTCTCGCGGTAGGAGAGGTCGGGGTTGGGATAGATCGGCTCGCCGATATGGATGGTGTATTCCTGTACGAAGAAGCCGTCCTCGCCCATAATGTCGGAATCCTGCATGGTGATGAAGCACGGCAGGACAGGCACCTTGTTGCGCACCGCAAAGCTGTAGGCGCCGTTCTTGAGGGGCTTGGGCTTGCGGTAGTTCCACCACATGGACTGCTCGGGATAGACGAGGATGAAATCGCCCTTTTGCAGCAGCATGTCGACGCCCTTCATGAATTTCTTCATGGTACGCAGGTTGGAAGAGAGGGGCAGGGTGTTGCAGTTGCGCATCAAAAAGCCGTAGAAGCCCGGGAACGAGGTGTAGTTTCCCTCGCGGATCACGCGCCAGAAGATGCGGTCGGGCTGTTGAGCCGCGTCATACGCCAGCTGGATCGCAAAGCTGTCGAAGGCGTTGAAGTGGTTGCAGGTGATGATCGCGCCGCTGTTCAGGTTGCGGAAGTTCTCGATGCCCTTGATGTCCTTGATGATCAGCTTTTTGTCGGCGATCAGCGAATTGACATAGCGGCGTGCCGCGGCAAAGGCTACCTTGCTCTTCATCTTCTTGGTGATGCCGCGCTTGCCGTATTCGATCTCATCGGGCATGAGGGTGCGTGAGGGCGGATCGTCCTCTACGTCTACGTCGAAGCGGCCTTCGCGCTCGAGCTGAGCGATCTTTTCGAGGATCTCAACCCTGTCCCTGGCGCGGACGGAGCTGTCGAGCTGCTTTTGATAGTTATCGTCACGATCGGTTTCGAATTTTGCCAACGCCAACAAGTTATCCATGACCTCCGCATCATTTAATCTATCTTCATCGGTGAAGTTGTCGAGCACCGCCTTGATCTCGTCATATACCTCGGTCTCTTTGGCATAACGCCAGAAGATGTCGCCGCCGGTGCAGTCGGGATAGTGCCAGGGCTTGCTGACCATGATATAGTGAATGATCTTCGCCTCTTCAATAGGATAGGGGAAGGAGCAGTACGCCTCGGTGTTCCAGCGCTGATCGAGCCACAGGATGT
Source organism: uncultured Clostridia bacterium (assembly GCA_946406145.1). Lineage (GTDB taxonomy): Bacteria > Bacillota > Clostridia > Oscillospirales > Acutalibacteraceae > Ruminococcoides. Next base: position 17,101 of record CAMJJL010000038.1, read on the forward strand.
GATCCTTGCAGATCAGGTTGAGGTAATCCTCGTCCTGGGTGACGACAAAACGGTATTCCGCCAGACGTTCGGCAAAGCGCTTGAGGATCGCCTTCTCACGGAAGAGTCGGGCGTTGATCAGCAGCAGACCCGCGTTGAAAAAGTTGTGGCGCGATACGCCCACGACCTTCTCGGCATAGGTGCCGTAATGATCGGTTTGCACCATCGCCTGCTCGTGGCACGCGCCGATCCATTTGTCACCCAGATCGGTGCGGTACAGCTCGCTGATATCGCCCTGCACGACGGTATCGCCGTCGATGTAAATGACCTTGTCATATTCGGGGAACATATCCGAGATGAACAGGCGGAAGTAGGTGGTATTGCTGTAGTAATCACGCACGGGAAGCGCGTCGGTGATGGCGTGCAGACGTTCGCTGACGTCGGTGAAGATGACGTCAAAATGATCGTTGCCCTCGGCAAGCTTGGTCGCCTTTCTCTGCGTTTCGGCAGAGATCCCCGCGTGCAGGATATAGATGCTGTAGTGATATTCGGGCGAGGCGTTCACCATCATCGAGTGGATGGATACGACAGTGTATTTGATAAAGCCTTCGTCACACGCATAAAATATCGGGATGTTTTTCTTCTGGTTCATCATATCTTACTCCGTCTCAGTGGATTTGCTCTTGGTCATAATGGTGAGGTATTCATTGAGAATGTCATCGAATTCATAGTAGCCGAATACATTGTGTACCTTGTCCACCTGCCACTGCTTGATATTCTCGGTGTGGGGGTAGGGGGTGTAGAACAGACGCTTGGAAAAATGCCTGACTACCGTATGCGGATGGAGGAATTTTTGATCGTTGAAGCGCTGGGGCAGCAGCTTTTTCTTGGTTGTCGCGTGGATCAGCGCCGTCTGGTCGGCAAAGAGGAACTTTTTGCGACGTAATTCGCGGCGCGCTTTTTCGAACAGACCGTTCCGGCGCGCTTCTTGCATATTGAACAGTACGACGCCGGCGTTGACATAGTTGGGATAGAGGAGATATTTGCCGTAGTGGTCACGTGCCGCGGCGTATTCGTAGCCCTCAAGATCAATGTCGTACAGCAGATGCACATCGCGTTGGAAGAGGATATCTGCGTCGAGGTACAGCAGCTTATCGTCCTTGGGGATGTCGTCAACCAGATCGGCGAGCAGCCGCAGCAGGGTGTAGGGGGAGCAGTACGCGCCCTCGTTGGGACAGTTCGCGAACTCCTGCTCATACAGGTCGGTGACGTCAATGACCTTCAGGGTGTTTTCGGGATTATATTTTCGGATGGTCTGTCGGAGCAGCTCGACGCGCTCCTCGGGGATACCGGTGTATTGGGGACTCAGTCGGATCAGCTCCATGGTAAAGATCCGGAACGCAAAGGGTTCGTCGGATTTTGTGCGCTTCATCAGGGATAAGGCGCAGGTGAGAAATCCGTCGAAAACGCCGTCGTTTCCGCAGAACAGTACGTTTACCATGTTATACCTCCGTTGATAGATGATGGTTTTTCGCTGACAAGAGTCAGTCGATAAAGGAAGATGACAGCGGTTATTCCGCTTGTTGTGCCGTGTCGTCCTCTTTTTCCTTTTTGATATATTGGATGACCTCGACATCGGAGAGCTCGGCACGTCGGCACATTTGCTCATACACCTCGTCGCGCAGCTTTTTGCGGCGTTGCTTGAGGGGCAGCTCCATGTCAGGGTAAAAGGGTCCGTCGATATAGGTCGTCATGCGCGGTTTGCGCTTGTTGCCGCGCTTTTGATAGGTATTGACAAAGCAGAACACGGGTGTGCCGTCCTTGGCAGGATAGCCGAAGGATCCGTCGGGAAAGGGTCGGATATGAGTGTAATACGGCCAGATATGCGCCTCGGGATAGATCACGACGGCGTGATGCTTCTCGATGCGTCCGGCGATACATTCCTGAAAGTTGCGGTAGGCGTCCCGGGTATCGGGCAGAGGGATCGCGCCCAGCGAGGGGTTGATCCGGCCGAGATACGGCATCGATACGTTGTTGGCATGCACAATGAAGGACACACGCTGGGGAAAGCAAAAGACGTTGGGCGTGAAGGGATCTCCGATCGCCTGCGTGTGGTTGCCGTAAAGGTAGATGCCCTGCTTTCGGAAGGGCTTGAGCTTCTCCCGTCCAACCGATCGCTGGTGCAGGTTGAGTTTCGCGTAAAGGTACGCGACCGGCGTCGCGACGATGCGATACCAGAAAAAGCGTGTGAACGCGCGGATGGGGCCCTTGCGGTCATAGACGTAGTTGCCGTCGATCTTCTTTGCTTCGATGACCGCTGTGGAAAATTCGTCGTTAAGTTCATCCTGATAGTATATGACCTTGCGGTTATCCACGAACAGCCTCCTTCGGATGATTTCTGTCGCCCTATGCAAACTCCGTCACATAACGCGTTATGACGCGGCGGAGGTTTACGGTGTTTCGACCGGATTCATTATAGCAAAGTTGTGAAGCGTTGAAAAGCAAATGACGACCCAAAACTGTCTACAACTGAACACTACCGTTCTACATCGCCCTCAACAGAGGGTAGAACAGGCTCTACCGACAGTAGAATACAGCGAAAAAGCCCAGTGTTTATGCGATATTTCGACAAGTTCATCACTCTACAGACCGCATATGCAGTGAATGGCAGAAAAAACGGCCCCATGATGATCGGAGCCGTTATATCAATAGCAATGAAACATTCGTAATCTATTGCAAAAACCCGTATAGCTGTAGGGAGAATCGTCAGGCATCCATCACAAAATTATTATAACAATACGGAATATTAAAATCAATAGGTAAGTTCTTGGTTATCAGGCAAAAAAGAAAAAAAGTTGACAAAAACCACCTATTTTTTGCGGCAGGGATAGGGACAGCTGTCACAGGAGCAGGAACAGCTTTTCCCTTTGCGCTTGCGCAGAATGATAAAAACGACTGCCGCGACCACAGCCGCCGCGATCGCGCAGATGATCAGAATATCGACAAGGTTCATCCTCAGCCTCCCATGCCGAACAGCACACAGATCAGGTGGACGATCGTGGTGACGAGGTAGGCGACGACGCATTGCCAGACGATCACGCCGATCGCCCATTTATGTCCCAGCTCACGCTTGACGGAGGCGATCGCCGCCACACAGGGGGTGTAGAGCAGGCTGAACACAAGGATGGAGATCGCGGTCAGGGCAGTCATCGCCGAGCCGATACCGCCGGTGTAGAGGATCTTGAGGGTGGAAACGACGCTTTCTTTAGCCATCACGCCGCTGATCAGCGAGGTGACAATGCGCCAGTCGCCCATGCCGAGCGGCGAAAAGATCGGGGCGATCAAGCCTGCGATCTGCGCGAGGATGCTGTCCTGTGAATCGCTGACCATGTTGAATTGTAAATTGAAATTTTGCAGGAACCAAACGATGATCGTGGAGATGAAAATGACGGTGAACGCGCGCTGGATGAAGTCCTTCGCCTTATCCCATAACAGACGGATGACGTTTTTTGCGCCCGGCAGGCGGTAGTTGGGCAGCTCCATGACGAACGGCACCGCCTCGCCCTTGAAGATGGTTTTCTTATACATTAACGCGATCAAAATACCGATGATGATACCCAAGAGGTACAGTCCCGTGATGATCAGTCCTCGATATTGACTGAAAAAGACGCTGACAAAGAAGCCGTAGATCGGCAGCTTTGCCGAACAGCTCATAAACGGTGTGAGCAGGATGGTCATTTTGCGGTCGCGCTCACTGGGCAGGGTACGCGTCGCCATGACCGAAGGAACGGTACAACCGAAGCCGATCAGCATGGGAACGATACTGCGCCCCGACAGTCCGATCCGTCTGAGCAGCTTATCCATAAAGAAAGCGACACGCGCCAGATAGCCGCTGTCCTCCAGGATCGACAGGAACAAAAACAGCGTGATAATGATCGGCAAGAAGCTGAGCACACTGCCGATGCCGGTAAAGACGCCGTCGGTGATCAGCCCCACAAGGATCGGGTTGACATGCGCGTTTTCCAGAGCGGTTCTCGTGATATTCGTCAGATCGGAGATACCTGCTTCCAAGAGGTTTTGCAGATTGCCGCCGATCAGATCAAAGGTCAGCCAGAAGATCAGCCCCATGATCAGGATGAACATCGGGATGGCGGTGAACTTGCCTGTCAGGATGCGGTCGATCTTGGCGCTGCGGCGATGCTCGCGGCTCTCGGCAGGCTTCGTCACGGTCCGGGAGCAGACCTTGTGGATGTAGGAGAAACGCATATCCGCGATGGCGGCGTTGCGATCGAGCCCACATTCCTTTTCCATCTGGGTGATAATGTGCTCGAGCATTTCCTTTTCGCCGCTGTCGAGGTTCAGCTTTTCGAGGATGAGGTCATCGCCCTCGACCACCTTGCTCGCCGCGAAGTGCAGGGGGATGTCAGCGGATTTTGCTTTGTCCTCGATCAGATGGCGCACCGCGTGAAGACAGCGGTGTACCGCGCCGCCCTTTTCATCGGCGGAGCAAAAGTCCTGCCGCATCGGCTTTTCCTGATAATGCGCGATATGGATCGCGTGCTTGACCAGTTCATCGACGCCCTGATTCTTAGCCGCTGAGATCGGTACGACGGGGACGCCGAGCAGGGATTCGAGTTGGTTGATGTCTACGGAGCCGCCGTTGGCGATCAGTTCATCCATGATATTCAGCGCGACGACGACGGGGGTGTCCATCTCGAGCAGCTGCATGGTCAG
>CAMJJL010000039.1 GCA_946406145.1 uncultured Clostridia bacterium
GAAAGATTCTTTCAATTACAATCTTAACTAACTCATATTATATTATAGCAAATACATTTCTATGACACAATATTACAGCGATAGATTTATTAGTACATTATCATATAATATAATGCAAATCGACACTTTTACGTAATAATACAATCAACTTTCGATTTCACTTTACTGTTTTCGCACTTCTTCGATTCCGTGATCTCCTTGCGCATGGTTTTCAGTGCGCCGTCACAAATATGCTTTGCCGTATCGGGGTCGCTGAAGCCGTGTGAGGTGGCGATGTCGGTGTATGGCAGGGGCTTGATGCGTTTCTTTTTCGGGTGGTTGTTTTCGTCCAAGTCAGTATAGTCCAAGCCGTAGATGCTGAGGCATTCGGGGCAGAAGCCGAGGTGTTGGGCAAGCATCATTCGCTCGGTAAAGTCGAGCGAAAAGTACGCTTCGTATAGTCTCTCATACAATGCCTCTTTCATCATCAGGGTATACGGTTCTGAGGTGCTGTCCGAGAACAGTTGGCTCTGTTCGTCACCGCTTTCATCATACACATCCACCATATGCTCATTTCGCAGACCGCCGGTCAGCATGGTTATTGTCCGTTCAGGACTTACGCCGAGCTGATCGGCGATTTTTTGTATGCTTTCATTATCGGATTTGTCACCGCACTCATGATAGAGCGCCATCGCCTTCCTTAATAAGGAATACTCGCGCTCACTCTGCACAGAATAGCCTGTCCGCATCGCGCGGATATAGTTGAACACCTCACGGTCAATTATCCTCTGCGCATATGCGATAAAGGTCTTTTTCTTCGATGGGTCAAATCTCTCAGCAGCTTTGTATATTCCTACCACGATCGACTGCTTGATATCGGCAAAATGCTCCTGCATCGCATACTTTATCATGTAGCTTTCGGCTCGCAGATTGATGGTGTTTTCATAGTAATGCAGGAACCAGCCGAGATACTTCTTATCCTTTGTACGCGCATATTCTTCAATGTATTTTTGCAGATCCCACTCGGGTGGAGCGGGAGATTGCCGATACATCGTTTTCGCAACTTTTATCAAGTCGACATTACTGTCAGCGCTTTCTTCCGGCGTATAGATATCCTGATCCTCTGCTGCTTCATCAGGATAATCGTCTTCGTATTCCGGCTCAAACTCATCCTCGTATTTCATGATCCTTCACCTTCTTTGCTGTTTCGTTATAAAGATTGTCGCGAATCATATCGCGCTCATACTTGTTCTGTGCGTATTCATCATCAAACTTTGCCATCTGCCATTTCTCTTTTGCGAGTCGAAGGGCGATATCGGCAAACTCTCTTGTGATCTTGCCTCTGCTCCTTTCAACGCGGATCGCAGAAGTACGGTTCCGATATATGACGGTGATCGGGTTATCGGCTGCGCGTTCTTTTTCGCTCATGCGAGCGGCATATTTGCGGCAGGTGATCTTTCTGCCCTTCAACAATATGGGCGCGTACCCGTTACAGTATTGCTGACGGCGGGCAGAGGTCATCATAAAGAATCTGCCGCAGATCGGACACTCCCTCGGATAGTGATTGTGATGCAGACCCTCAAAGAAATCGGTCATTACAAAGCTGAAATAGTTATCGAAATACATCCTGCGAGCTGTGACTGCGCCTTTGCTGCTTGCGTTCTTTTTGACCGCCACATACTCGGTTGACATCTCCAATTTCATATCACCGCATACCTCTATCGCAATCGGCAGCAGATGCGATTCATCCAGCCGTTCGGCATTATCGAGCCGCTCCGTAAAGGCAACCAGCGCATCATGCGCATCCATGATATCGTCGCCGAGACGATCGTAAAAATGCAGGGTGTTATGAATACTATCCAGCAATTCTTCGGCATATTGATACTCTTCCTCATCATATTCAGGCGGGAGAGCATCATAACGGATGCTTGCGTCATCCATAGCGAGCACATATGATTTGGCTCGGCAGTATTCGACGATAAATTCGCCGACCTCCTGCGTAAACAAGCGCTTGACCCTGTCACGCTCGGATTCCAAATCCAAGCGATCAAACGGCGATAACCGCGGTAAGATCTTAAGGATATACTGTATATCGCTTTCAGCCTTTTCAAGCAGATCGGCATTCAAATAGCCTTTCTGTAAAGTGGTTCTGATCTTCCAGATCGTATTCCTGAATACAACGATCCTTGAAGCGGTATCATCGTCGTAATACTGATTGAGCAAATGCGTCGCAAAAGTCCCGGCAGGATAGGTCTTGCCGCCGACCGTAACTCTGCCGTCGCGGTAATCCGCGCTGAAGAAGTCGATTTTATCCATGATATACCACCTCCAATACCAGTCTACAACATTTAAAGTCCCATTAAAGTCGCTTTGACTTTTTGGCTCAAAAAATAATGAACTTTTTGTTATCATCTTTGCAAGCTGAATCTATCTTGATCGAGAAAATAGCTTGATTAAGCCGTTTTTCGCTGTTATCAGCATTGTTTTTGTATTGTTATCTCAAAACCTCTGATTTCGGATTTTCCGTGTATTTAATATACAGAGGGGATGAAAACCCCTCAAAAAACGGGCAAGAGCCGCCGGGCGATCGGCGGCTTTTTGTATGCCCGAATATACACGGAAAAGAGGTGAAATCCATGGTAGTTAAGATTACCGAGAAACAGTCCGATCGAATCAATCAGGTTGTCAGAGAATCGTGCTGCAACTGCATTGACGGCTGTTGTCTCCTGCTCGACGACGGAGAGCCGCACGTTTGTGTGCAACTCATTTGTCGCTACGGCATCTACTGCAAGTATCTCTTGCATAACGTTCTGCCGAAGCACAAAGATCTGTATGAAGAAATCTTAAGAGAAAACAATTTGGAAGGAGAATCAATATGAGAAAAGTCAAAGATTTCTACATTATCGGTATCGATCACGGCTACGGAAACATCAAGACGGCAAATTGCTGTTTCCCCACCGGAGTCGTAGCGAGCGATACCGTACCGACATTTACCGGTGATCTTCTCCGCTGGAACAACAAATACTATTCCATCGGAGTCGGTCACAAGGAATTCTTGGGCAACAAGTTCATGGACAATGATTATTATGTTCTGACCTTAGCGGCGATCGCCCGTGAACTCAAACGCGAGAGAATCACAACAGCGAAAGTCTTCATCGCCGCAGGCTTGCCGCTGTCTTGGGTTGGTCGTCAGAAAAAGACGTTCATCAAGTATCTGCTTCAGAATCGAACGGTCAGCTTTTCTTTTCGGAAAGTACAATATCAGATCGAGATTATCGGGGCAGACGTGTACCCGCAGGGATATGCTGCAATCGTCGAACGCATGGAGCAGTTCAACGGTTCGCATATGATCTGTGACATCGGCAACGGAACCCTGAACCTGCTTCGGCTCGAAAACCAAACCCCCGACGTCGCGAGCATCATCACGGAAAAATACGGAGTTTATCAGTGTATGCTTGCGATCAGAGAACAGATGATGCGCATCCATCATGCGGTGCCGAGTGAAACGGCTATCACCAACATCCTCAAGAAAGGTAAAGCGGATATCGCTCCCGATTATCTGGAGACCATTGTAAGTACTGCCCGTGAGTACACCGCCGGTATCTTCCGTATTCTGCGTGAGCGCGGCTACGACCCAAAGCTGATGAATTTGTATGTCGTCGGCGGGGGCGGTTGCCTCATTAAGAACTTCGGTGAGTACGATAAACGTCGTGTGTTCATCAACCCGGATATCTGCGCCAACGCAAAAGGCTATGAATACATGGCGCTTGCCTTTATCGGAAAAGAGGATGGGATCTGATGAATGACAACGAGAAAAACGTAGTTACGCTAAAGCTCCGATTTCATAAAGATCGGGATGAAGAGTACAGCGTATATCGGTTCCTCAAAAGCTCTGGGCAGTCCGTGACCAAAACGGTGATCTCCTGTGTCGATGTATACCAAAATATTCAGTCTGAACACGAACGAGAAGAACGCTTCATCAACCGCGTGGAGGAGGTCATTCAAGACAATCTGAAAGCGCTGATCCCGCTGATGAAATTGCTCAGCATCTCACAATCCATAGCGGTGCCTGTTCAGCCTGAGGAATCAGACGTTGATCCTATATCCGAAGAAGAGAAGATCGGGCAGATGCAGGATTTTCTGAATTCCTTTGAGGAGGACGATTCTGACACCGAAGAGAGACAGGAATGAATCCTGCTGTCCCCTTTTTTCATCATAACGGATCATAGGGGATAAATGTGGCGCCTTTTGTCGATAAGACGTTATGTTTTGTCCCCTTGTATCTGTATTACGGATTTATCGGAGATAACGCCGCAATTAAGTCGAAGATGATCGGAGAACAGAGGATAACGGTATGTCTTACACCGTAGCAAGCAGGGCAAAAGTATATATCTCTTTTGCCGCCGACGCAGATCGTCGGTAATGCTTTAGGGTGATCCCTAAGAACCCCTTGGCTGAATCTATGAAAAGGCATTGACATTATAACGGTTAACCGTTATAATATTAGTAAAGAAGGTGAGTAGTATGACGGTCAATGAAATCATCACTAAAAACAATATCTCAAAATACCGCCTTGCCAAAAACAGTGATATCCCTTACATGACGATCAACGATATCTGCAACGGCAAAACGAATTTAGCGGAGTGCAGCGCAAAGACTATCTACAAACTTGCGAAAGAGTTGGATGTCAGCATGGAAGAGCTTCTCTTGCCGTATATGCTTCCGCGTCCCTCGTTCGAACTGTTCAAGAGCAATGTATGCCACCGTCTAAAGGAGTTAGGCGATATTGATTTTTTGATCCAGACGATCGAAAGCAGAGATATTCTCACCTACTATGAGCGTCACTGGTACCCCGAATGTCTGTATCTGCTCGCTATGGTAGATTACCTCAGCCGAGAGAACAATATCCCTCTGTGCAAAGAATTCAGCGAGATACGGCGCATGAAGCTAAACGAAATGATCTACCCCGCAAGCGTACTATCTGCTTATGAAGTATCCAAAGATGAAAGCGTCAAAGAACAGGCTATGGTTTTATCAATCCCCGAATTCCGTCGATTCAATATCATAGAAAGTGAGATCCGAAATGTCGTTTGAAAACAGTAATATCTTTAACAAAGAGAATTTGGATACCTACTTAAAGGCGCTCGGTAAAGAGTACAGTAAACTGGGCGGGAGGAAAATGCCGGCTGAGCTGATCTTAATCGGCGGCGCAGCAATTCTTGAAAACTATGGATTTCGTGATATGACCACCGACGTCGACGCAATTATCCATGCTTCATCGGCTCTGAAGGACGCGATCCGCAAGGTGAGCGACACTTATCATTTACCACATGATTGGCTGAACGCTGATTTTGTGAAAACCGCGTCCTACAGCGATAAGCTGATACAGTATTCCGTTCATTACCGCACCTTCTACGGCTCACTGAATGTGAGAACCGTAACGGCAGAATACCTGATTGCGATGAAACTGCGTTCCGGCAGAAAGTATAAGAACGATTTGTCCGACATTATCGGAATCCTTGCCGAACATGAAAAGCGCGGCTCAGTGATCACTTATGAACAAATCGATACGGCAGTTGTAAACCTCTATGGATCGTGGGATAGTATCCCGGACGATTCCGTTGCTTTCATCAAAGATACACTGGCACACGGTCGTTATGAGGAAGTTTATCAAACTATTCGCAACAGCGAAAAACAGGCGAAAGAAACCCTGTTGGAATTCAGCGAAGAATATCCAGACGCTTTGAAGGAATCAAATGTTGAGGATGTTCTGAACAGTCTGAAAGCTCGGAAGAAAGAGCGTACAGAGGATCATTGATTGTTACAGGATAAAAAGAGGCAATCTGATATGAACAACGTCTATCACGTAAAACTTTATGATGATATCCTCCTGACCTTTTCTCTGAAGGCAAAGGGACTGGAAGGGTTAACTGCTGAAATCCATTTTATCGATGAAAGCAAGCAATCACTGCTCCCTGTCGATTTAGCTGTCACCGGCGTGGGTATCGTCAAATGGTTGGCTAAACGCGTCATCCCGAAAAACAGAGCCTATGTAGATATCATTCTCAAGCAATTTGGGCTGAGTGCAAACAACACGAAGGGTATTATTGATCTTTGCCTAGGCTTATCTCTGAAAGACAGTTATTGGGTAACACCGGTTGAATTCATCGGCACATTTGATGAATTCAATCTTTTTGAGAATCCCTTTTCGGAAGCCCTTTCGCTTATCGCGTTTAGAGGTAGTGGAAACGTCGAAAAGGAATCACTCAACTCGCCGGAGTTTACCACTAACGGTATGCTCCGCAAGGCGTGGCGGCACATCGACGGCGACGGTATCTATCTGTATAAGGGCGGCACGGAAGGCGCGGCAAACACCGGCAACGAACCGTACAGCGAATACTATGCCTGTCAGATTGCAAAGGCGATGGGACTCAAATGCGTTGCGTATGATCTTGAAAACTGGAAGGGAATTCTGGCGTCAAAATGCGCTCTGTTCACCGATATCGATACAGCGTTTGTCCCGATCGGTGACCTGATGAAAAGCAACACGCTGAAAGCGGCGCTGGACCGCTATGAGAGTCTCGGCAAAGAGTATTACGATGACGTATGCAGTATGCTCGTTTTCGACGCGGTGATCTACAACGAGGACAGGCATTTCGGTAACTTCGGCTTGCTCAGGAATAACCATACGGGTGAGTTCATCGGAACCGCGCCGATCTTCGATAACGGTCTGTCGCTGTTCAACTTCGCCATGCCGGATGATCTCAAAAATCTTGACGCTTACGCCAAGACGAGAACGACGCCGTACCGTATTTCCTTTGAGGATGTATGCAGAGCGGTCATGAGCAGCAAACAGAAAAATCAGCTTCGTAAACTGGTGAACTTCACCTTTACCAGACACCCCTCGATCAACCTGCCCGAGGAACGCTTGCAGGCGATCGAAAACCACATTCAAAAAAGAGTTCGGGAGCTGTTAGCGATCCCGAACGCAAAATAATAACAATCATATCTAAGAGCCGATGGGACATCCCGTCGGCTCTTGCTGTTTGGAGGTAACTATGAAACAAAAATCAAAAGGAATCTTCTTCACTGTCACCGAACAGGAAAAGAAGAAGATCAAAAAGAATGCCGCGCTTTGCGGCTTGAACACAACCGAATATCTCAGGCAAATGACGTTGGGCTACGCACCGCAAGCGGTGCCGCCGGACGTCTTTTTTCATTTCTGTGAAAAGATCGACGCGCTGATGGAGCCGCCGTTTTCACCCGAGGTGAACGAGCGTGCGATGTCACTTTTGGCTGAGATCGAGGAAACTCTTTTAAAGCCGCAAAAGGATATAGTCAACGGCGGTGATTTATCGGCAAATGATATGAGCGGAGTGTGATGCGACGTGGCTACCACCGGATTCTGGCCTGTCAAAAACAGGCTGAAGGAGGTCATCAACTACGCGCGGAACCCCGACAAAACCATCGAGCGCAAATACATCGATGATGATTTGTATGCAACACTGGAATACGCGGCGAACGCGGATAAAACCGACGAGACGATGTATGTCAGCGGGATCAACTGCTCCAAGTTCCGAGCCTATGAGGAAATGACGGCGGTCAAGCAGCGTTTCGGCGAGCGCGGCAAGGTGGTCGCTTATCACGGATATCAGAGTTTCCGTGCCGGTGAAGTCACTGCGGAAGAGGCGCACGAGATCGGTATACGCACCGCAAGACAGATGTGGGGCGACAGGCATCAGGTAATTGTCACGACCCATCTGAATACGGGTCAGCTGCACAATCATTTCGTGATCAACGCCACCTCGTTTGTGGACGGCAAAAAGTATCGCAACAAGATCCGTGATCATGTAGAGTTGAGGAATGTATCCGATCGTATCTGCCGTGATTTCGGCAAAAGTGTATTGCCCAAATCGCCGATCTACAGCTCCGGCAAGAAGAAGTATTGGGTAGAGAAAAGCGGTCAGCCGACCCATCGGGATATACTGAGGCAGGATATCGACGAGGCGATCGCCCACAGCTACAAGGAATCCATGTTTATCTACTATCTGGAATCCATCGGCTATGAGTTCGTCCGAGGATACGACTATCAGCATCCGTCTGTCAAAGCGCCGTCATGGCAGCGTCCGATCCGCATCGACAGCCTCGGCAAAGAATACAGCCGCGACTCAATCAACGAACGCCTGCGCAACAACCTCGGCAGTAACTTGACGTTTGCGGATTTCCAAGCGCCGTTGCGTAACAGAAAGCCGCTGCTGATACTCATACAATCGAATCCGAGCTACAGAGAGCCGGACGGCTTCACGATATTCTTTCAGCTTGTTGTAGAGCTGTTTCGGTTGATCACGGGCAGACCGTATGTCGATGTCAAAAACAATATCCCGATCACGCCGGAGTTCCGCGCCATCTGGAAGGACTTGGACAAAATCTCCGAGGCTGCGCAATTCCTCGGCAAGCATCATATCGTCACCGAAAACGATTTTCATGATTATGAGAATCAGATCGACAAGAAGATACACGAGCTCGAAGGTGTGCGGCAGAAGTATCGGAACAAATTGCGACGTGTCAAAACGCCCGATGAAGAAATCGCGCTGAAAGAAAAGTGCAAAGAGATAACACGGCAGATCATGCCGTATCGCCAGGATAAGGAGATCTGCCGATTCATCGCAAAAAGACAACCCGAATTAAAACAAGCCGTTGAGCGGGAGCTGCAAACAGAACTCGGTACCCAGCGGCAAAAACAAATACTTTACAGAAAGGACAATGAAAGATGAAACACATGACAAATAAAGAATTACAGAACACTGAGTCGCAGAACAACCTGCGATTCTTATCCACCAAGGAAGTCGCCGAAGCGCTCGGATGCAGTTTACCTACCGCGCGCAAGGTGATGTACAGAGCCGACTTTCCGCTCATCCGAGTCGGAAAGAACTTCAAGGTCAGTGAACAGGCATTTATCGACTGGAGCAGTCGCAGAAGATTTTAAAGTTTATTAACACACATCCTATTGACACCGGGGCACGGTTGAACTAAGATATAATTGAATTATATGTTCCGGTGTCTTTAGGGGAAAGGATGGAATCATGAAACAATCTAAAGACACAAAATACAATTCAAAACCGCAAAACCCTATCAGCTACAAGCACGAAACCGTTTTCTACGTCAAGGATCGTAAGCGCTATGCCGGTCAACTCACCTTCTGCTTTGATGAAGGAGATCATCGCAAGACCGTCTACGGTAAATCGGAACGAGAGGTCAGAGCTAAGCTGCAAGATCTCAAATCTCAGGCAGAGGCAGGCACCTTGTACAATCCGGAAATCCCGAGATGTCCGACCATCTATGAATACGCTGATATGATGCTTGACAGACAGCTCGAACTCAACGAGATCCGAGGCTCCAGCTATGAGCGCAAGAGAGAAACGCTGAAGATCCTCGCCCCCATCTATGACATGGAGCTCACAGATGTGACCGAGGATGATCTGATCGACTTTTTCGCCTCCATCATCAACTACTCTCAGTCGGTTATTGGGAAAGTGTATCAGATGCTGCAAAGAATCTTCAAAAAGGCACTTCAGCGCAAGATCATTACCGAGAATCCGCTCGAATACATCAAGTGTCCGCGATCCCGCAAAAAGTCGGTCCCCGTCCGTGCGCTGACGATCGAGGAACAGAAGAAGTTGATCGAAGTGCTCACGACGCAGAAGGTCCGTTACGGCGACGCGATGCTGTTGTCGATGTTCACAGGTATGCGAGCAGGCGAATGTACCGCCCTCATGGTAGAGGATATCGATCTCGAGAGACAAACGATCCACGTCTGTAAGACAGTGACAAGAGGCAGGTACGGATACAACGTCATCAACGAGACCAAGACCGAAGCAGGTAATCGCGTGCTGCATGTCAATGATGAAGTGACAGCGCTCCTGAGAAAGCTGATCGGCAATAAGAAGAGCGGTATGCTGTTCTTGTCCACTAACGGCAATCTGGTTGCCAGCAATCAGGTCAACTACAACTACCATGCCGCACTCAGAGCCAACAACATTGTTGACAAGTCGATCTACGGCAAGGTCGACCTGCACAGTCTCAGACATACCTATGCCACACGCTGTATCGAGTCGGGCATGCCGGCAAAGGTTCTCCAGAAAATTCTCGGGCATACGGACATCACGATCACTCTCGACACCTACTGTTCCGTATTCGAAAAGTTCACTGATGAGCACCTCGCAACCGCTGATGCATACATGAAGTCAAACGGTTTAAAAATGACATAAAGTTCGGAAAAATTGCCTTTCATACTCGCATGGGTCATAAAAACCCATGATTTTACGGGTATGGTCAGCCCCCGCAACCAAACTAAGACGCTAATTGCAGTGTGCAGTTAGCGTTTTTCTTTTGGCTTAAACAGTGGGTTTCTGGAGATATCCCGCTTTTTATATAGAAAAATTACCTCAGGATGAGGCTCCGATTTAGAGCTTGCCTGAGGTTTTGTGTTGTCAAGAGTGGCTTAATTGTTGACACGAGTAAGGAAATTGTTGTCATCAGTAGGGGCTTTTGTTGACACGAGTAATTAGCAATTCTCGGGTTGCTTTTAAAGGTGATCAACAGCAACATCAACACCAAGGATTTCCGCTTAGAAGCAGACAGCATTCGTGACGACTACAGCAATGCTCTCACCATGATCAAACGCCACAGCGATAACATCACCCGATCCGGTGAACGCGTGATCGACGACAAGACATACGGCGCATACAAGGCGATCCTCGCAGAGAGCTCCTGCAACATCGCGAGCTTGGAAAAGAACTTCAACAAGATGAAGGAATATGTACTCGGCGAGCGTCACAGCACCGATAAGAAGAGCGCCTATGAGACAACAACCGATTACCTTTAACTCCAAACAACATAAGCGAACCCCCTGTTCCGACGAACAGGGGGTTTATACCGGTATTAGATTATTGTTGAGTGACGGTAAAGTCGAGTGTCACGCTCTTGCATCCGTCCGCCGAAAGGGTGAGGGTCGCGTTGCCCTCTTTGCCCTTGGTGCGAACATATACGCCACCCATTCCCGCGCGCAGGAGCACGGGGCTCTCGGCGATCAGCTCGATCTCACCGCTGACGGAAGCATCAACCGCGCCGAAAAAGTACGGCAGGGTGTTGCCGTTCTGATCGGTCATGCGGATGCGTACCGCCGCAACGTCATATGTTTTGTCCTCAACAAGCGCCGTGTGATCGACCTCGACGGTCAGGACACGTTCCTCAAAGGGCGCGACATTCAGCTCCCTGACGAGCTTGCCGTTTTTGTAGGCTTCAAAGCGGAACATCACACTTTTATCGCCCCAGTTGCCGATATACTTGCCGTACAGACGGTAGGCGACGTCATAGTCCATCCCATAGCGCAGCTTCAGGTACGCCGCCTTGCTCTTCGCTTCCGCCGACAGGTACCGTGACCTCGCTGAGCACGGTATCATCATCCTTTTGGGTCACGGACATATGCACTTCGTCCGCGTCGCCGATGATATCCGGATCGCAGTCGATCACGCCGTCAAAGCTCAGTCCGGCGACCAGACGCGGATTCGCCTTTGACGATACGCGGATCGCGTCGGGAACGGAGGGCTTGGCGAACACATCGTCAAGGAAGCTCTGTTCACGGAATTCGAGCCGCGACTCACGGTATAAACCGCCGTAGGTCAGGTAGTCGATAACCTTGCCGAAGGGCGGAAAGTTCAGGCTCTCCCTCGTGTCGAGCTCCACCGCTAAGAGCGGCGTCGGGTTATCGGTGACAAGCTCAAACTCAAAGGCAGTGTAGCCGCTTTTATGCTCGCCGATCAGCTCTCCGTCGAGGTAGACCTTGGCATAATGCGCCGCGGCGCCGAAGCAGATAAACGCGCGTCTGTCACCGCGGTCGGACAGATCGAGCCGTCTGCGGTAGCCGCAGACCATCTGGTAAATGCTCTCGTCAAAATAATGGAAGGGCGTCACCTTACAGGTGTGTGGCAGGCGCACCTGCTCAACAGTCACATCCTCCGCATTTTCTCCGTTCAAGAATTCACCGCCGAAAACAGGAGTGAACTCCCAGTTATCATTGATATCATAGATCTTTCGCATGACTGCCTCCCGATTGAAAAACGCGTTGTCACTGCATCCGACAGGGTCAAAGAATCTGCCGCTTGTTGTCTGTTACCCTCCCGATATTGATATAGTCATCATTGTATTTTTCCTCTTTGATTTCTATATACACGTCGAATAATCGGTATTTGTCCCATAATTGTCGGAGGATTTTTATGAAATGATCACAAGCCGCTTGAACCGCTCAAAACGAAGCACGATGATCTGCGCACAAAAAAGAATTTGTAAAAAAGTAACATATTATTTGAAAATTATTGTTTTTTATGACCAAATAGTTTATAATAATTTCAATAAGATAAAACATAGATAATCATTTGGAAGATATCAGAAACGGAGATACCCTATGCCAAAGGCAAATGAGCTGTACAAAAGCGGATATCTGACCTCTGCGATCGAATGGGTCGGAGAGCAGATACCGGGCGGCTTTTTCATCTATCGCGCCGATACCCGGATGGAGATTTTGTATGTCAACAACGCTGTGCTGGACATGTACGGCTGCAAAAATGAGGAAGAATTCCGCGAGCTGACGGGATACACCTTCAAGGGGATGGTGCATCCCGAGGACTATGAGTCGATCGATCAGTCGATCGAGGAGCAGATCCACAGCCAGGATTCCGCGAACCGCGATCATGTAGAATACCGTATTATCCGCAAGGACGGCAGTATCCGATGGGTCGATGACTACGGTCACTTTGCTCAGTTCCCCGGATACGGCGACGTGTTCTACGTATTCATCAGCGATATCACGGAGCAGTATCTCGCGCAGGAGGAGAGCTACCGCCGCGCAGGCGTATATAATGCCATGCTTGAAAAGCAGCACAACGCCGCCGATACCAGCCTGACGGTTTTTCGCAGCAATCTGACCACCGGGCTGATCGAAGAAGCCGACGGCATCGACCTCTATCACACCGATAAAACGGGCGTACTCTTTGAAGAAGCGGAGCGTATTCGTCAGGAGAACCTGCTGGTAGACGTTGACAAAAAGCGATATGAGGAATGCTTCCGTATTGAGCGGCTGATGGATCGCTTCTACAAGGGTTCTCCTCCGGCGACCTTTGTCGCCTACTGCCGACGTGAGTCGGGACGTCAGTGCTTTGTGCGCTTCACCCGATCGGTCGCCCACGCTCCTGCGAGCGGTGACTTGATCCTGTTCGGCACGGAAACGGAATATAACAGCGAGAAGGTGTCCGAGGTACTCCACAAGAAGGTGCTCGCACAGCAGTACGACATGGTCACCTATATCGTCGACAATAACTACAGCGTCGTGATCGGCGACGCCTCCAAGATCGTCCGGGGCAGTATCTTCCCCAAGCGCAGAAACGGTCTGTATACCGACTATATCCACGATCAGGTGTTGCCGGCGGCGTCGACAAGCGCGCATATTATCGAGGAGCTGGAGGCGGCGCTCTCCACCGACGCGATCGCCGAGAATCTGGAGCACAATGATTCCTACACCATCAACGTAACGTGCGAGATCAACGGCGCAACCTATTATAAGCGATTTATATACTACGTCATCGACAGAGAGACGCGGTTCTTCCTGCTGCTCAAATCCGACGTGACCGACGTCCTCAGGCATGAGCGCGAGCAAAATGAAATGCTGGCGCTGGCGCTCAAAGAAGCCGAGCACGCCAATGTTGCCAAGACCGCGTTTTTGTCCAGCATGAGCCACGAGATCCGCACGCCGATGAACGCGATCATCGGACTCAACAGCATTGCGCTCAGAGATCAATCACTCAGTAAGCAGACCAGAGACTACCTGACCAAGATCGGCGAGAGCGCCGGACATCTGTTGAATCTGATCAACGACATCCTCGACATGAGCCGCATCGAGTCAGGCAGAATGACGCTGCATAAAGAGGAATTCTGCCTGGCGGATATACTCGAGCAGATCAGCACGATGGTGCAGTCCCAGTGCAACGACAAGGGACTGACCTTTGAATGTAACATCAACGGCGAGATTGACGAATGGTACTTCGGCGATGACACCAAGCTCAAACAGATCATCATCAACATCCTGAGCAACGCGATCAAATTCACCGAGGCTCCCGGAGTGGTATCCTTTACCGTCGAAAAGGTCGCACAATTTGAACGCCAGACGACCCTGCGCTTTACGATCAGGGATACCGGCATCGGTATGGATGAGGAGTTTTTGACAAAGATATTTGAAGCCTTTACACAGGAGGACGCCGGCCGCAAGAATAAATACGGCAGCACCGGACTGGGCATGGCAATCACCAAAAGCATCGTCGAGATGATGAACGGAACGATCGACGTCAAGTCGAAGAAGGGCGAGGGCTCTACCTTCACGGTAACGATCACGCTGAAGAATTGTGAGAACGGCAACCGCGGACCCTCAACCTTTGACTGCTCGATGATCAAAGCGCTGGTCGTGGACGACGACATGATTGCCCTCGAGCACGCCGGCATCATCCTCGATGACATCGGCGTTTCGGCAGATACCGCCTCCTCGGCGGATGAGGCGCTCTCGGCGATCGAGATCCACTACGCTAAGCACGAGCCGTATAATCTGGTTCTGGTGGACTGGCGGATGCCCGATCGCAGCGGCGCTGATGTGACACGAGAGATCCGCAGCCGCTACGGATATGATATCCGCGTGATCGCGCTGACCGCATACGACAGTGATGATGTGATGGAGGAAGCACAGGCGGCAGGCGTCGACGGCTTTATCCCGAAATCCGAGTTCCCCACGATCGTCCGCCGGGAGCTCGAGCGCGTGATGCGCCACTTTCTGAAAGAAACCAATCACGAGATCAGCCTCAGGGGAAAACGGATCCTGCTCGCGGAGGATCTGCCGATCAACGCGGAGATCATCATCCAGCTGTTATCCATGGAAGGGATGACAACGGTCCATGCCGAAAACGGTGAAGAGGCGTTCAAGCTCTTTCGAAAGAGTGAGATCGATTATTACGACGCGGTGCTGATGGATGTGCGCATGCCCGTCATGGACGGTCTGGAGACGACCGAAGCGATCCGATCGCTGCATCGCGAGGACGCACATACGATTCCGATCATCGCGCTGACGGCAAACGCCTTTGACGAGGATGTGCAGCGGTCTTTACAGGCAGGGATGAATGCCCACCTGTCAAAGCCCGTCGAGCCTGAACAGCTCCGTAATACGCTGATGGAGCTGATCGGCGCCAACCTGTAATAGAATAGAAAAGGATAGGTAGACAATCGGAGTTGACTTTGTTGCCGACAATCTATCTGTCCGCAAATTACAGAGCAAGAGGTCCACCATGATTCGTATCCAGGATACAAAACAAAATAACGGCGGTCTGACACCATACCTGTCTCCCCTCCCGGTATGGGCGCTGGCATTCGGCAGTGCCGTCGGATGGGGCTCGTTTGTCATGCCGGGTACCACCTTCCTGCCCATCGCAGGACCGTGGGGCTCGGTGATCGGACTGCTGATCGGCGCAGGGATCATGCTGATCATCGGTCTGAGCTACCGCGTACTGATGGAGCGCTATCCCGACGCCGGCGGCTCCTATACCTTTGCCGCCAAGGTGCTCGGCAGTGACCACGGCTTTTTGTGCGCTTGGATGCTGCTGTTGACCTATGCAGCGATCATCTGGGCGAACAGCACCGCGCTGTCGCTGATTGTACGTTTTTTGTTTGGCGACATCTTCTGCTTTGGCATTTCATATCAAATCGCAGGCTACACCGTTTACATGGGCGAGGTGCTGCTGTCTGTCGCGATCATCGCCGTCGCCTGCCTGATCTGCGTCATTGGAAAACGCCTTGCGGCATGGGTACAGACGGTCTGCGCGCTGTTACTCTTTCTGGGGATCGCGGTATGCTTCTGCACGATCGTGATCTGTCGCGGCGGACTGAGCGGCATTACGCCTGCCTTTTCACCGCAGGGTAAGCCTGTCGATCAGATCATGACGATCATCATCCTCGCACCGTGGGCATTCATCGGCTTTGAGTCGATCTCCCACTCTGCGGAGGAATTTAAATTCAAGCCGAAAAAGAACCTGTTGATCCTGATCGGCGCACTCACCGCAGGCGCGCTCGCCTACACGATGCTGACGCTGTGCGCCTCTGTCGCGGTCCCGGACGGCTTCCACAGCTGGACCGACTATATCACCGCGCTGCCCGACGTGAGCGACATCCGCGGACTGCCGACCTTCCATGCCGCGCAAAAAACAATGGGAACGGCAGGACTGGTCATTATGGGCGTCGCGTCCTTCTGCGGTATCTTCACCGGCTTGATCGGCAACATGATCGCGCTCAGCCGCCTGATCTATCGGATGTCCGCCGACAAGATGCTGCCCAAACGCGTCGGAACACTGAACAAAAAGGGGATCCCCGCTAAGGCGTTTTGGACGGTAGCGCTGATCTCGATGATCATCCCGTTCTTCGGCAGAACCGCGATCGGCTGGATCGTTGACGTCACCACCATCGGCGCGACGATCGTATATATCTATGTTTCCGTGTGCGCTGCCGTCATCTGTAAAAAAGAAAAAAAGTTTTTTTCGATGGTCATCGGCATCATCGGCGCATTGATCTCCGTCACCTTCGCGATATTCTATTTGCTGCCGCATATCAGCTCACAAAGCGAGCTGGCGGCGGAATCCTATATGATCCTGATTATCTGGAGCCTGCTCGGTATGATCGTGTTCCGCGTGCTGATGCAGCACGATAAAACGCGGCTGATCGGCAAGAGCACCGTCGTATGGATCATCCTGTTCTGCCTGATCCTGTTGGTCACGGTATCATGGGTCAACCGCACAACGGTGGATCACGCAAAGGATACAACGGTACAGATGCAGACCTCCCACACCAAGCTCGCCGGACAGGTGGGGCTGAAAGCGGATAACGACAGCGTCAAGGGAACAAACGAGATGTTGGAAGAACGCTTTACCGCCTTTGCCGAAACGGTACGCAAAAATGTCCTGATCCTCGGCGGACTGCTGCTCGGCTCTCTGCTGCTGATATTCAGCATCTTCTCCATCATCCGAAAGCGTGAACAGCTCATTGAGGCAGAACGGATGATCGCGGAGGAAAGCAGCCGCGCCAAGAGCACCTTCCTGTCGAATATGAGCCACGATATCCGCACACCGATGAACGCGATCACCGGCTATACCGCCCTCGCGCTCAAGGAGGAGGGGGTTCCCGAATCGACCCGAACCTATCTCGAGAAGATCGATACCTCGGGCAAGCAGCTCCTGTCCCTGATCAACGATATCCTCGACATGAGCCGCATTGAATCAGGCAAGATGGTGCTCAATCCCACGCCTGCCGATCTGATCGAGATCTTTGACGAAACGTGTCACATCTTCGATCTGCAAATGCAGGCAAAGACGCTTACATATACCATCGACTACAGCAAGGTCGATCACCGCTATGTCATCTGTGATAAAAACCGCGTCAACCGCATCCTGCTCAACCTGATCTCCAACGCCTACAAATATACGCCTGCCGGAGGAAGTGTCACGGCACAGCTCAGCGAGATCGAGATCGCAGGCTCACAGAGGGTCTACGAGATCAGCGTCAAGGACACCGGTATCGGTATGAGCCCCGAGTTCGCAAAGCATATCTTTGACGCCTTTGAGCGAGAACGCAGCCGCACCGTCGACTCGATCCAGGGAACGGGTCTGGGTATGGCGATCACCAAGAATCTCGTCGATATCATGGGAGGTACGATATTTGTACAGACCGAACAGAACAAGGGTACGACCTTTACGATCCGTTTGAGCTTCCCGATCGTCAAGAAGGAAGATATCCATACACCCACTCAGCTTCCCGAGGAAGAAAAGACGGAGTGCAGCGGCGCCCATATCCTTTTGGCGGAGGATAATCCGATCAACAGCGAGATTGCCACGATGATCCTCACAAAGGAGGGCTTCACCGTAGATCATGCCGAGAACGGACAGATCGCCGTCGAGATGATGGAGAAAGCTGATGACAGCTGCTATCAAGCGATCTTGATGGATATCCAGATGCCCGTGATGAACGGCTATGACGCAACGCGCAAGATCCGCGCGATGTCGGGAGAAAAATCCGGCATCCCCATCATTGCCATTACGGCAAATACCTTTGAAAAAGACCGACAAGAGGCTTTTGACGCAGGGATGAACGCCCATATCTCAAAGCCCTTCAACCCCGACGAGCTCGTTCATACGCTCGTTGAATATATCAACACCGACAAAACCTGATCAGAAAGGAAGAACCATATGATTACGATCGAAAAGCTAAAAGAGTTCGGCGCTGATACCGAAGAGGGTCTCGGCCGCTGCTACGGAAACGAGGCGCTGTACCTGCGTCTGGTCAACATGATCCCCGGTGAAGCGAATTTTGACAAGCTGAAAAGCTCGCTGGAGCAGGGCGATCTGGACAGCGCGTTTGAGGCGGCTCACGCGCTCAAGGGCGTACTGGGCAACCTCTCGCTGACCCCGATGTTCGAGCAATGCTCCCGGATCACGGAGCTGCTGCGCGCGCGCACCGAGATGGACTACACACCGCTTTTGAATAAGCTGCTCGAGCAGAGAGACACCCTCAGCGCAATGTGCGCGGAGTGAGGGCGGTTCATCATTACAAATGATACGAGACTCTGACGAAAAAGATTGACAATCTATCGCGTCAAATGTTTTAATCAGCGTTTCGTATAAGGCACAAAAAAAGCAGGCATTCACATACGTCTGCTTTTCTTTATTTTCTAAATTTTCTATATTTTCTTTATCTTCTTTATCCTTTACTCTCCGTTATAGCGCAGGCAAAGCATGGTCAAATCATCGAACTGGACCGCGTCGCCGACAAAAGTGTTGACTTCGTTTTTCACATTGATCAGAACCTCTTCCGGCGTGCCTTCGGGCTTGATGTTCAGCGCATCCACCATCCTGTCGGTGCCGAACTGTTCCTCTTCGATGTTGTTCGCCTCGGGAATACCGTCGGTATAAAGGAAGATGGAATCGCCCTTGCCCAGCTTGAACTCATAATCCTTGTATCTGACGCCTTCCATACCGCCGACGACAAAGCCGTGTTTGTCCTTGAGCAGCTCGTATTTTCCGCCGTTTTTGCGGATCACAGGGTATTCGTGGCCTGCGTTGGCGGCGATCACATCGCCGGTTTCGAGATCGAGGATGCCCAGCCATACGGTAACGAACATCTCCGCCTGGTTATTGCTGCAAATACGGTCATTGACGAATTGGAGGATCTCGGCGGGAGTGCCGCCCATGAGCGCTCTGTCGTTGATCAGGATCTTGGAAGCCATCATAAACAGCGCCGCGGGGACGCCTTTTCCCGATACATCCGCAATCACCATCGCGAGGTGCTTGTCATCGATCAGGAAAAAGTCGTAGAAGTCACCGCCGACCTCCTTCGCGGTGTACATGCCGGCGTGGATATCAAATTCCTTGCGTCCCGGAAAAGCGGGGAAGATGCTCGGAACCATACCGTTCTGGATCTGGGTGGCGGTATTCAACTCCGCCTTGACGTTGGCGGAAGCGCGGGCGATCTCATTCTGTCTGAGTACCATATCATGACCGCGCTTTGCGATATAGATCGAGATGAAGCAGATAACGGTGAACGCCAGCAGTCGCGGCAAAAAGCCGTTGACCATCATGCTGATCACCGCTTTGGACGGGTCGATGCCCAAGGCTACGATCGCTTCACGCAGCTTTTGTTCAATGACGATGACCGTGCCTTTCTCGGGCGAGGGATAGAAGTTCAGGTCGATGATACCGAACAGTACCGTCATGATGCTGCCGACAGTGGCGAAAATCACCGTCAAAATCGAAATCATCACCGTAAAGCCCTTGGAAAAGTATCGGCTCGACAGCATGACGGGCAGAACCATGATCAGGATGACGTTATGGTTGAGGATGCTGAACAGCTGAGTACAGGCAAACAACTGAGCGATGACCATCACGTATTTGAGCCAGCGCCGTTGTCCTTTGAACTTGAGATACAGCACGACCGGAATCGCGAACTCGATCAAGCCCAACACGGTGAGGATGTTCATCCTGACCTTCGGGACGGTGAAGACCCCTGCCAGATTAAAGCCCCACGAGATGAGCAGGATTACCGCGCAGGAGAGAATGACATAATAGGACAGGCGGTTACCTTCATAATCATTTTGTTCAAAAACCGCCTTGGTCTCTTCCGATTCATATATCTTAAAATATTCTTTGATTCTTCCCATTTGATCACCCTTGTATTTTATTGATTCATACTAAACCGCTCTCAAGACGGTATTTCGGCTGATGGACAGCCCCGTTATTTATGAGTATAACACATGTTCATTCCGCTGACAAGTTTTTTCCCATCTTCTCACAAATCCATTTCCCTTCGCTTTCAGCCGGGAGAGGTCATAAAAAGCACGATGTCGCAGGTGTCGCAGCAAAATAAGTGGTTTCTAGGATTTCTCTTTTTTTAAGAGAGTTTACTTTTTACCTGCGACATCTGCGACAAAGAACAGATACGCTTGGCGCAGCCGGAGCAGCAAAACCGGTTGTTTTCGGAAAAGCTTGTTTTTTTGAACGCACGATCGTTACCTGCTCCGGCTGCTCCGCACAAACGCGTATACCATCAACCGATCCTATTTTTTACAGACATTTTGTAAAAAATTCCATGAAATGGGTTTTCAAGCCATTGATTTTGTGCTATACTGTATAAAAATCGGCGTGGGTGGAGCTTGACTCCGGTCACCGCCGTCAAATGATAAGGTCATACTATTTTTCAATAAAAACCAGACATTCTTATCAGTCTGCTTTCCGCAATACTTCGTTGTCGTCCTTGCTGGGCGCCAGCAGTGGCGCTGAACCAATCGATGACACGCGTGTCATCGATTGGAGCGCTGTTGCATGGGTGCTGTAGCCAAAATCAAAGATTTTGACAGCACCTCAAGCCTAGCGGCGTCCTTCGCCTCGCCTTGCGAAAAACATCCTCGATAATAATTGTCTTCTTTCAATTGAAAACTAGTATAAAAAGGAGGAAAAGCAATACATGGAAACTATGTATCTTTTTGTCGGAATCATCGCTCTGGTATGTCTGCTTGGGTTCTTTAATGAAAAGGTCACTAAGATGACCTACGAGATCGGACTCATGCTGTTTTCGACCATCCTCGGTATCGTTCTGCTGATCGGAATCGCCGTATTCAACGATACCAGCGTCGGAAATGTGCTCAAAGAAATACAGGGGTTCGATATCCACGACTTTTTGATGCACGGCGTGTTGTGCTTCATGCTGTTCGCAGGCTCCTGCCATATGAAGTTATCCGACTTCAAACGAATGGCAAGACAGATCACCGTGCTCTCACTGGTATGCACCTTGCTCGGCGCGGTATTCTACGGTCTGCTGATCTACGGCGCGAGCTTTGCTTTCGGACTCAAGCTCTCTCTGCCCGTATGCTTGATGTTCGGCAGTATCATCGCCCCCACCGATCCGATCGCCGCGACCGGTATCCTCAGCAAGTTCGGTCTGCCGAAGGACACCTCCTTCCTGATCCAGGGTGAATCCCTGTTCAACGACGGTATCGGCGTAGCGCTGTTCGTCTGCTTTTCCGGCATGGTAAAAGCAAGCGGTTCTGAGGAGCAGGGCTTCCTCACCGTGATGCTCCGCGAGGTACTCGGCGCGGTCGCCATCGGCGTTATCGTCACACTG
>CAMJJL010000040.1 GCA_946406145.1 uncultured Clostridia bacterium
GTTCTTCCATGATACGAATTTCTGCGTTGATGCTGTCAACTGCGCCGTAGTAGTCGGGAGTATTGGTGAAGCTGTGCTCGCCGAGGTCTGCCGCGACCACTTTGTCCATCAGGTAGTTGGTGAGCTGGCGGTAGCCGTTCTCGTTGTTGTTGGAGGTGCGCTGACCCTTGAGGAAGCGGAGCATCTCATCGAAGTTTGCCTGCATGGCGCTGACGTTGCACTTGGGGTCTGCCAAAATTTCTTTGTAAGCCTTGTAGGTGGTGTTGTTGATCTTGTCGCTGCCGTCGCAGGTGATGTTCGACTTGTTCTCGTCGATGCGCTTGAGCGCGTGTGCGAAATCTGCCGCTACGGTGTCCGCCTGAACGCGGAAGTCTTTGGTGTCGATGTTGCTGTTGATCGCCTTGAGCTGGTTCATCTGCAAGGTGTGGTAGTTGCCGGTCTGGGTGGAAAGATCCTTGACCTCGTCCATGACCTTGTTGATCTCTGCCTTGATCTCTTCGGTGCTCTTGTCTATCTTGTCGAGCACATCCTGATTGGAGGGTTCATCATCGTCCAGTCCGAGAACCATGTTCAAAATAGGAGGAAGTCCCATCTTGGAAAGCTCGGGGCCGGCTAACTTCATCACTTCGTCCTTGGCGTAGCCGAAGGTGGTGCTGAGTACGGTTTCGGCGACTCCCGGGATTGCAAACGCCGAGGTGGATGTTACGGACATGGCGCCTACAGAAATGACGGTGATTACGGATAATGCTGTTGCGATGATTCTGGTCTTGAAGCTGCGCTTCTTTGTTTTTGTGGTTTTCATTGTTTTCACTCCTTTAGTAGAATTTGTATTGTTAGTGTGATTGTTGCCTGTTTTGGTTTTGAGGTTGAATAAGTTTTTCATTTTAGTATCTCCTTTCGGTGTTTTAGGTTTTAGGAATTTGTTTTGTTCCCTTGACTGTGACTACAGTATATCAGGTTGACCTTTGCAACTTCTTTGCAAATCTTTGCGATTTTTGAAAAAGTTTTTTATTCTTTGAACTTTTTTCTTTCAGTCGTTATCCGAGGGCTTCGAGCCTCGGCTTTTCTCTTTGACTGTGGCTACAGTATATCAGGGTGATCTTTGCAACTTCTTTGCAATTATCGGGCTTGTGTTACACACTGCATGCTCCGAAGATGAGGCAGTCTGTTACCGAAAGAAGAAGTATACTTCCGGCGCGCCAATCTTCAATCCGAAAACAGCGCTGAAAAACGCCATAAAAAACGGGCGTCAAAACCGCTTTTGACCACAACGAAAAACGCGACTCTATCGGTTGGGGTTGCTGCGTTGCATACATTTGTCTGCTCCTCGCAATGGCAGCTCCATATGATGCAAAAGATTTCGGCAGGATCGCTCCTGCCGATTGTCCTTTTTGTAGTTTTATTGCGCCGGGAACCGGATGATCTTCTCTTCGTTCTCGGACTATTTGCTTTTCAATCGTACTCCCATCGAGTCGACAACGTTCAGCAGCATGCCGTTGGTCACGTGCTTACAGGTATTCATCGTAAAGATGCGTCGATCGTATAGACAAACGCCTATTCTTTTGCTATAATGAGCACAACAATCAACGGAGGGTTGAAAATGAGCGTCATCGGAGAGCAAATCAAGAAATATCGTATCCAAAAGAAATACACGCAGGAGAAGCTGGGCGGCATGATCGGCGTCACAACGCAGGCTGTTTCCAAATGGGAGCGCGGAGGTACCCCCGACGCGGAGGTCCTGCCACGGCTTGCCGATGCGCTGGGCGTCAGCATCGACGCGCTGTTCGGCAGAGAGGAGCAGGATATACAGCTCTTGCTGAGCAAAAAGCTGAGCACCCTGCCGAGCGAAGAAACCTTTCGTCAGGCGTTCAACTATTGCTGGTCACTCATTCCGGGTCTGACGGGCGACGAGAGCTTTTCCGAGAGCTTTTATGAAGCCTTTTCCGGTCATCTCGTTCAGCAAACCGATCAAAGCCCGGATTTCATCGCGAAGCTCCTGCGTGACGACGGGTTGACAATGGCGCGGATGTCAAATGATTTCCGCTATTTTTTCCTGATGGTGCGGCCGCAGGAGGACAGTATTCTGTCTTATTTTGAAAGTGAAGAAGCTATCCGACAGGTTTTTGCGCTCTTAGCGGATAAAAAGATACTGAAAACCCTCTATTATCTTTATACGGTGTCCAACATCCCTGTCACCGCCCAACTGATCAGTCAGGGAACAGGGATAGAGCTGGACGAGGTGGAGCGCTGTATGAAGACGATGTGTGACAAAAAGATCGTGCATCCCATGAAGATTGCCTCTGTTGACGGGGAGATCAACTCCTATATCATCCGCTTTGAGGCGAACGTGCTGCCGCTGCTCTGTTACGCTGACGAGATCGCCAAAGGATGCCAGTACCCGTTCTTCGGTCTGTGCGACAGAGAAAAACCGCTTTTTTAAACCGATAGTTGAACAATTCTCCGATCTGTTGAATAATCGATTAAACAGTTGCTTGATATTTATCAGGCAGCTGTTTTATTATAGTGGTAGTAAGACCAATCATGGTTGAAAGGATGGTTTTGATGAAAACTGTTTTGACTAAATGTTTCGCTTTGATCCTCATGATCTCTCTGCTGATCGCTTGTATGACTGCGATCGTCAGCGCACAGGACATGAACTATCAACCACAGCGCTCCGTCGAAGAGGCGCTCGCTCAGGCGGAATCCGCGGCAGGCGGATCGATCGCCACCAACCGTATCTACTTCCGGATGCCCCGATTAGACAGCTGGTACAGCAGATACGGCGTCTATCAGGACAGGTATTACGCAGGCATATACTGGTGGAACGGTTCCGTTATTCCTCAATCCTATCCCGGCTATCATGCGTCTGTCGATCATTACGATCAGGGCATCTACTATGCCGACGTCCCCACAGACGTTATCAATGTGATCTGGAACAACGGCTTTTTCGCCGGGCAATCGGAGAACCCCGACGTATTTGATCAGCATTGCCAGACCGTAAACATCAATATCGAAGGAGCCTATGCAGGCGACTATGAAACCCTCCCCGAGGGCAGTCCCGACCCAAATAACATGGACGGCTGTATCTTCATCGTTGATCCCGATCCCGAGATCACTACAAGTCAATATTTGCCCAACAGACCGTACTCCGGCGACTGGTATGTTTACTACGGCGACGGCTGCTACGGCAGCTACGCGACAACGAGCGATCACTTTATCTCCTTTGAAGCAAACTGCCTGAACCCCGATCACTTTGACAAGAAAGGCAACCATATCGGCGGCGACCATATCCAGCCGCCGGTCGTTCCCGGCGAGTCATTCATCTACGGTGACGCCGACTGTGACGGCGAGGTCACGATCCTCGACGCGACCGTGATCCAGCGCGTATTAATCGATATGAACCGGGAGCCGTTTAATGAAAAAGCCGCGGACGTGAACGGAAACGGCTTGGATATCACCGACGCTACCTTGATCCGGCGCTTCGAGGCAAAGATGATCGATCGCTTCCCTGTAGAGAATGAAACAGCAAACGGATAAAACGGAACGGTTGAGGAACAGAAAATGAAAATTACCATCACAAGATCGATCTGCATCATTCTATGTCTTATCTTTATCACGTCTGTATCAGGATGCACCGACCGAGCAAAAGAATTACAAGGCACTGAAAACACTTCGGAAACGCTTTCAGCCGACACTATAGCTCAACTTGACGCAGTATTATCCGATAATAATTTCAAAGGCATCGTGCAGATCACTAAGGGCGGCAATACTATCTATCGGTTTGTCAACGGCAACGACGATAATAACAAGCCGCTGACGATCGACGCTTCCATGCCGATCGGTTCCGTATCAAAGCAATTCTGCGCCGCTTGCATTATGCTGCTTTGTGATCAGAACAAGTTCAGTATAGATGATACGTTGGAAAAGTATTTCCCTGAATATCAATACGGCAAAAAGATGACGATTAAAAATCTTCTTAACATGAGCTCGGGGATCAGGGATTATCTTAAGCTGGTGGATCCGTCAACGATGGGTGCCAACGAAGAGGAGAACGTGAATATCATTAAGAAAGCGATATTTAACGAGGCGCTTTGTTTTGAGCCCGGAGATGATTATGCGTATTCCAACTCTAATTACTTTCTGCTGGCTGAGATCGTTGAACAGGTAAGCGGCGTTCCTTATCACGAATATCTGAGAAAAAACTTTTTTGAACCTTTTGAAATGACGCACACCGGCTTCACGGATGAGATAACCGAAGATAACGCATGGAACTTTGCGCTTTCCGAAACAGAATCGACGCAGGAAGGCTTCTACTCCCCCGGCTTGACCAAAGGAGCAGGCGACATTATTTCTAACGCGGAGGATATGGACAAGTGGATGCGTGGGCTCAGCGGAGGAAAGGCAGTGTCGTCCGACGCTTTTCGTCAGATGACACAGGACGCCAATCCGGAAAGTGCAGAGGAATACTGCTACGGCTTTTGGCATATGCCGTACGGCGGCGTGGGTCACGTCGGACAGATCCCACCGCATTTCGGAGCGGTGGATTATATCAACACCGATCGTGACGTCTATCTGTTCGCGGTTTCAAACACCGGCCGCGGAATGTCATATGTGCAGGAGATTCCGAAGGCGCTGCTCCGTGTTATATCGGAAGAAGCGGCGACGAGTGTTTCATGAGAAGAATCACAGCTATGATATTGAGTGCGGTTATGATTTTAACATTGATAACAGCACTGTTGACAGGGTGCAATACAAGCAGGAGCACAGATGAAATCGACATCACAAAGCTGCCGTCGCGATTCGATCTGAGGAATGCGGACGGTAAGAATTATGTCACTCCCGTAAAGACACAGCGCTATGGGGATTGCTGGACATTCGCGTTGATGGGCAGCGCTGAGATCGCGTATTTATACGCGAACGATATGGGCGTTCCTGCGGGAGAGAAAAACGATAAGGTCGATTTCTCTGAGAAATATATCGCGTGGTATATGTTTCACGGTATCACAAAGGATGACGTGGTAAGAGGGAAGGTTCGTTCCTCGCAGGTAGGAGAAGGCTTTGATCCGACAGCAATGGAAAAAGAGAAGGGAGAGCTCTCCGCATATTTTATCGGAGGTCCTTTTGTACAGACAGCAAATCTGTTCGGCTCCGGCTTCGGCCCCGTTGACGAAAGCGTGAAGGTCAAGGATGAACTCCCATATGCTTATAATGACGAAGCATCCGTGGAATGGACGCTGCCGAACAATGCTGAATATCGAAACGCGCCCGTATCCGCCCTGTTCAGAGACAGCCGCGTTTTGCCGAGCCCTTCTTCGACGGACGCCGACGGCAGTTACCGACTGAACAAAGAGGGAATAGATGCAATCAAATCCGAGCTTTATCAGGGGCACGGCGTTTGCGTGTCCTTAAATGCACAGCACCCGGGACTTAACAGCAAAAACCGCGCCGTTTATTACGACGGCGATGAAAAACCAAATCACGCTGTTGCCGTCGTGGGATATGACGATGACTTCCCGAAGGAAAAGTTCGCGAGGACAAAATCAGACGGAACGGTGATCGAGGGGAGCACGCCTCCCGATAACGGAGCGCTGATCGTCAAGAACAGCTGGGGTCTGACGACCTTTGACGGTGATACCGACGACGGCTTTTTATACCTATCCTATTATGATCACAGCCTGCTGTCCGCGTTGAGTTATGTGTTTGATAACAACGACAAAGCAAAACACATCGCACGGAATATCGATCAGTACGACCTGATGATGACGATATGGTACGGCGCCTCGGATTATGAAACTGAAACCAGAATGGCTAGGGTGACAGGTATCATCAATCCGGGTGAGAGCTTCCTTTACACTGACGGCAAATGGAGCGATATGTCAGAGAGGAAAGAAAGCCTCATGGACACAGCGTATCAACAATGCGCACAGGTTGTCGCTTCCGATAAAGCCATTCCGCAGTTCGAACTGAATAAAAGGGATTTTACCGTTGACAACTATCCGATCAAGGCGATCCTCTCGCCTAAGGAGAAATGACAAATCATATGAGGATGAGCTTGAATGAAAAGAGTCATAACATTTATTCTGATCACGTTGATGGTCATGTTATTTTCGGTCGGCTGCGGCAGAGTGACAGACGAGCCTGAGACAAAGCCGCAGCCTGTAACTAATCTCTCTAAGCCTGATTTGACAAAGTGGCATTACAACAAGGAATTCGATATTTACTATCAAACCGGCATAGGCTATTGTGAGAAGCCTGCCGATGAACAATATGAACAGCTGACGGTGTTTGTTCCCGGGGCGTATTTGGACGCGAGCGATAACGGCGACGGCACCTATACTTGTAAGGTGAGCGAGAATTCTGAGATCAATGGATACTCTGCGAAATCCGCTCCGATCCTAATGCCGATCGAAACACCCGGCTATGCTGCCGCCAAGGCTTTGACCGATGAGATCCTGACGATGCGTCAAGGCATATTCGAGCAGCTTTGTGACTATATCTCTCAGGGATTTGTCTTAGTTCTTTCCGGTTGCCGCGGTATCAGCGAAAGCGCTCCGACAGGCGTTAACGACCTGAAGGCGGCGATTCGCTATCTCCGTTACACTGACGATGTTCTTGCCGGAGACGCGGAGTGCATTTTTGTATACGGCATGAGCGGAGGCGGCGCTCAGGCGGCGATCCTCGGTGCGTCGGGCGACAGTGAGCTGTATGAACCGTATCTCGAAGCAATCGGCGCGGTACAGGGTGTCTCCGACGCGGTTGCCGGCGTGATGGCATGGTGCCCGGTCACCAATCTTGATACCGCCAATGCGGAATACGAATGGATGATGGGCTGTACGCGCCCGGAACGATCCGATGAGCTGAATGCCATCTCCGACAAGCTGGCACGCGCCTATGCCGCTTATGTCAATCAAGCGGGCTTTACCGACGAGGACGGCAAGCCGCTGACATTGACTGAGTCAAAAGAAGGTAATTATCAGGCAGGAAGCTACTATGATTACGTCAAAGGCGTGATCGAAACCGCGCTCCATCATTATCTGACCGATACCGGGTTTAACGACATCACGGCGCAGGATTATATCGACAGTCTGAACACAGACAAAGATTGGGTTATCTATGATAAGAACACAAATACCGCCACGATCACAAGTGTAGCGGATTTTGCGAACCACTGTAAGACCGCTTCCGATCCGCCTGTCGCGTTTGACGGGCTTCAAGGCAAAAACGCGCTGTTTGGCAACGGCGAGGGCGAATGCTCCCACTTCGACCGTATCCTTGCGGATATTTTGACGGAACTGAACAGCGAATATGCCGCAGATTTCGCGTCAGATCTGGCAAAAGCAGATTCGTTCGGTAACACGGTTGAAACACGCGTGAATATGTATTCGCCGCTGTATTATCTGATGAAGAACCGTAAGGGTTACGGTACATCCAACATTGCAAAACACTGGCGTATCCGCTCCGGTATTGAGCAGAAAACCAACTCGCTGACGACCGAGATCAATCTTGCTCTTGCCCTTAAAAGCTGTGACAAGGTTAGTATTGTTGATTTCGAGACCGTATGGGCGCAAAACCATACGGAGGCGGAACGCTCGGGTAACAGCACCGAAAACTTTATCAAATGGGTCAATACTTGCATGAAAGGATAAATTGACAATGAAAATAAAGAGAATACTATCGGGCTTGTTATGCGGCGTTATCTTTCTTTCGCTGCTGACAGCTTGCTCCGATAACTCAAAAAGCACCCCTGACGAGAAAACGGTGCTGATGCATGATTTTGTGGTCAGAGCGCCGAAGCAAACAACGGAGCTGACAGCGACGTTCCTGAATACGGGCAACGGCAAAACCGAGGATATCGTAATGGAAAAGGACAGCGAAGATGACAGCAGTATTATCTTCCGCTGTGAAGCGGACGTCAACCGCTACAACATGGTTCATGTGAGCTTCGAAAAGCAGTCGAGTATGGATGTTGCGTTCAACCGCTTTGTCAGCGGATGGAATTATACCGGCAAGGATTTTCTGCCTTATACACAAGGCAAAACCCCGAGTTATGATCCGCAGTTCGAAACAAAGGTGTTTCAGTTTGACGGACACGATAAAAACATCTATATCTGGACGCCCGAGGATTACGATGCAAAGTCGGCTGAGAAATACTCCGTCATCTATATGTTTGACGGTCAAAGCGTACTCGCGACAGGGAAAGACCGCGGCATGGACAATGATCTGGTCTGCTGGAATGTTGCCGAGCATATCGAAAGTATGACGGCGACTACTGAGCACAAGGCGATCGTCGTCGCTGTTGAGAATAACGATGTTTACCGATGGGACGAGCTGGTACCCGATCTCGGCGAGATCAACACGGAGAATTCTCCCGAAAACGCCAAAGAGGAGGATCTGACAAGAAAGCGCGGCGCTGCCTTTGCGGATTATCTTATTGACACCGTCATGCCTTATGTGAACCAAAGCTACAACGTCTATACCGACCCTCAGCACACGGCGTTGGCAGGTTCATCCTTGGGCGGACTCGAGACATTCTTTACCGTTCTGTCCCATCCCGATAAATTCGGCACAGGCGGTGTGATGTCGGCAACCTTTGATATGTATGCCGATAAGGAATGGACGGCGTTCTTGAAGGATAAAATGAAGATGAAA
The DNA here is from genome assembly GCA_946406145.1 of uncultured Clostridia bacterium. Classification (GTDB taxonomy): domain Bacteria; phylum Bacillota; class Clostridia; order Oscillospirales; family Acutalibacteraceae; genus Ruminococcoides. The sequence goes on from CAMJJL010000040.1 coordinate 8,650, forward strand.
AACGCGCCGTTTCTGTATTTTTACGCCGGGAGCTACACAGGCGATAACGGCGACGTATCTCAGTCCATATATAACAAGCTGATCGAGGGCGGATACGCAAAGGATAAGCTCGTGTTCAGTAAATATGAATCCGGCGAACACCTGATCGAGTATTGGAGAAATATCTATCCCGAGTTCTTAGAAGCAGTTTTTACACAGAATGTCTCTGCGCTCGAATTTGCCGTTCCTGTTGAGTATGAGGATAAAAGCGATCATCTCGAAGAGATTCTTGACAATCTGGAGCTTGATCCCAACGATATCAAGCCCGGTTATATCTATTACGACAACAGTGAAACAAAATGGGATAAGGTATATGCATACTGGTGGGGCGGAATGGCATTCAACAGCTTTACCAAGGACCCCTATTATTATGCAGAGTGGCCGGGATTCCAAATGGAACAGCTCGGAGATACCGACATCTATCGCGTTAAAGCTCCGTGGGGCAATCAGGGGATCATCTTTGACTCAGGTGTGACCGACAGAGAGGTCGCCGATGGCAAAGCGGCATTCCAGACGACCGATATCGCGTATAACAACGACCTGATCGGGAAGCTCTATAAGATCGATCTGTCGGTCGAACCGAAAGCCGACCCCGGCAACATGAAGTCAAAGCTGAGATATCCCGCCGGAAGCTGGTCTGACTATTCACCGGAGCAATAACGGTCAACGATCCTCTGAAGCAGAGTATACAAAAAGGAGAACGGCTTGAAACATGCAGTCGCTTTGATATCGATACCGGTGGGTTTACTATCCATGACTCTCTACTCAACTGCACCTAAATTGAGCAAGCCGCAGAAACCACCGCGAAAAAACAGACACTGAGCGACTCAACCACCGGTCGTTCGTTGTCATCCACTTCGGCTTCTGCCGCGTCTGCCTATTGATTATATAAAACAATAGAGAAAAAAGCAGTTATCAGACAAGATAACTGCTTTTTTCAAGAAGGGAAAACACGAGGGGAATTCCAATGGAATCGCTGCAATTCATTTAGGTTGATTCAGCCGGCGCTTTGCCGAGCGCCTCACGCAAAGCGGTCTCATCCGGGGCGACTTCACTGATGATCTCCGTGATCCCCTTCGTATGGGAGGATGAGACCTTCTAGACGTAAATAATCCTCCCTGATCGTGTCGTTGATGTGGCTCTCGCACATCGCGCACATCATGCCGTCGATCTTCCATGTTGTTTTGATCATGATACCTTCTCCTATCGTGCAACGGTCAAGCGTGTCAGCGGCTTGCCGTCAGCCCACTGCTGTTGATAGATCCGTGTGCATTTTTTGAAGCGTTCAAACTGCTTTTGCGCCTTCTTTTCATCACCGTACACCTTCCAGCACCCGACACACTTGGCGCATGCCGCCTTGTTGTCGATGAAGCCCTTGACGTCCTCGCACGGATAACCGAGGAACAAGCCGATCTCATGCGGAAAGTCCTCCGACTGTGACAGGCGGCGGATCAGGTGCGACAGACACGCGGTGCAGCTTTGTGAGCAATAGCCGCGTTCTTCCAGCAGATCGCGTGACGCTTCCTCCTGCAGTCTGCTCTTCAGCTGTGAAGGGCGAAAGACATAGATCAGCGCTTTGCCATCCTTCGCCCTGAGCGGAACGATACGGATACCCTTGCTTTTCAACGCAAGATTCCACGTCCTCAGGAACGAGAACAGTTCCTCCTCTGAGTGATAGGAGCAGTTGAACAGACTGCCTGCCTTGATCCCCGCCAAGGTCGGCGAGCAATACCGGATCAATGCTTCTTCTGACATGATACACTTCCTTTTATCAAGAAGTTAGCTTCCGCTAACCCGTGACGCATAATAAAAGCCAACCATTTAGTTAGCTTTTGCTAACCATTATTATACGCGGACACCTTCCATTTGTCAATAGCTTTTGAAAAAATCGTTCGATTATTCATGTCATCATCAACCATTGAAAAAAATCCTGCCTCGGGATACCGAAGCAGGATACGTTTTGACCCGTTAGCGCGGTGGAAGGGACTTGAAGGCGAGCGTGCGAAGATGTAAGCGTACGTCACTATAATTGTTGATACGGCTGAGAATGGACGCGTGTTTTTTTCTTGCAATATCCGTTTTAAAATGCATAAATAATTATGTAGACAATTCTTATGCATTCTGCTATGATATAGACAGAGATCCAAAAGCCATCGGGACAGCGAGGGGAAAACATGGGTAATAAGAAAAAACGCGCCCTAGAGGTGCCGCTCAAAGCGGAAAGCTACGGAGAAGCCTTTGCGTTCATCGAGCAGTGGATGACGCGGCACGGGATCAGCGAAAAAAGCATCTTTGAAACCGGTCTGCTGTTTGAGGCGCTTTTTCAGGACATGATCGATCAGGGCTTTTCTCAAGATACTATCCTGACGATCAAGCCGCAGAGGGTGTTCGGTGAATACAATATCAAGCTCGGCTTTGAGGGCGAGTCATATATCCCGACCCTCAAAAAGGATCAGGAGGAGATCTCCCCCGAGCTGATGATCGTCAAGGCGTACAGCGACAAGGTCGGCTACCGATACCGTCTGGGTTATAACCGCGTCAGCATCGTTGTCAAAAGGAACTACAGCAGCTCGCTGCTCTCCTGCCTGATCGCGATCGTGCTCGCGATGCTGCTCACCACCCCTATGATCGCCTTCATGAGCAAGGGCGAGTTGAATCATATCGATACGGCATATATCAAGCCGCTGATCAAGCAGTTCGCGAACGCGATGCTCATGATAGGCGCCCCGGTCACGTTCTTCTCGCTGATCAAGAACCTGACGGATATCTATATCCTTTCGGAGAAGAGCTCCTCCGCCAGAAAACTGCAGATCAAAACGATCGTGACCTCCCTGATCGCTATTCTTCTTGCGCTGATCACGGGAATCGCGATCTCGATCATGATGAGCTCACATCACGGTTATCTTGAAAACCAAGGCACGTTCGCGAACGGACTGAACGCCGAACAGTTTATCGCCTCGCTGGTGCCCAGCAGTATCTTTGAACCGTTTGAGACTTATATGCCGTTCCCGATCATCATCGTAGCGCTGCTGTTGACCTACGCGCTGTGCTCGATCGGAGAATACTTTGACTCGGTACACAGGTTCATCAATATCTGTTTGGAGGTATTCTCCAAGATGGTAACCGTCGTGATGTTCACCCTGCCGTTCTTCTGCTTTTTGGCGGTACTCTCCATGCTGATGGTCGACGGCACCTCCAGGATCCTCATCCTGCTCCACTATGTCGCGGTCGTATTCCTCAGCATCATCGTCATCATCGCGTTCTATGCGGTACGCCTGCTGATCGGCAAAGTGAACATCCTGACCTTCGCCAGACATCTGCCCACGCTGATGTGGGAGAATTTCAAGATCAATTCCGCGATCGACGCGGTGCCCTTCAACATCCGATACTGCTCGCGCAAATACGGTTACAGCCGAAAGAGGCTGGGCGAAAAACTGCCGATCCTCGCGCAGACCAATCAGGACGGCAACTGCTTTTTGATCATGCTGATCGCGATGATCTTCATCTTCATGCTGGGCATCGAGGTCTCGTGGCTGCAGATCGCCGGCATCGGTTTTTTGGTGCTGTTCCTCTCTGTCGGCGCGCCGAATCAGCCCGGTTCGATCGTGATCGGTATGCTGATCATCACCTTCTATCTGCAGGCGGACGAGCTGATCTCGATCGCGATCTTTGCCGAAGCGTTCTTCGGCTCGATCCAGAATATCATCAACGTGCTCGGCGACATCGTCACGGTAGCCATCGAGGAACAAAAGCATCAAAAACAACCGGCATAAGCTTTTTTGCAGACCGAACGCGTGTGTTCAACGATGTTTTAAATAAAAAATAACGCTCTGTCTTTCGTAGCTGAAAAACAGAGCGTATTTCTTTTAAAGAATTATTTTATCAGTACACACCCAGCGATCCGAGCAGCAGGACAAACAGCATGATCGGCGCTACTACCTTGATCATGGCGGTATAGAGCCACTTTCTGCCGAACTTCTCGCCGTTCTTGGTCGCTTCGTCGATGATCGTCTTGGGCTTTAAGATCCAGCCGATCAGGATACAGGTACCGATCGCCAGAAGCGGCATAAGGATATTATTCGCCGCGTAATCCATGATATCGAGGATCTGTCCGACGGAGCCGTTGGGCAGCTTGAACTCGAAGTAGAATACATTGTAGCCCAGACATACCACCGTGCTGAGCACCAGTGCGATGACGCCCTCGGTGATGGTCGCCTTCTTGCGCGACATGCCCTTGTCGATCATACCCGAGCATACCGCCTCCATGATGGAGATACAGCTCGTCAGCGCCGCGAACAGCACCATGATGAAGAATACCGCGCCTAAGATGTTACCGGCAACACCCATCTGGTTGAAGATCTTGGGCATCGCGACGAACACCAGTCCGGGACCCGCGTTCTCCAGACCCTCGGTGCCGAGAAACACATAAACCGCAGGGATGATCATAACGCCCGCGAGGAACGCGACAACGGTGTCAAAGATCTCGATCTGGTTGACGGACTTGATCAGGTTATCTTCATCCTTGAAGTAGGAGCCGTAGGTGACCATGATACCCATCGCCACACTGATACTGTAGAAGAGCTGACCCATCGCGTCCATGATGGTCATCAGTATCCCACGCACGTCCGTGCCCGAGAAATCGGGGATCAGGTAGATGGACAACCCCTGCATACCGGTCCTGCCCTCGGTCGACTCGTTGCCGCTGAGGGTCAGCGAGTAGATCGCGATACCGATGATCAGGACAAACAGGATCGGCATGAGCACCTTGGAGAGGGACTCGATGCCCTTGTTGACGCCGCGGAAGATGACGATCGCGGTCATCAGCAGGAACACAAAGTTATAGACGATCGGCTGTGCGTAGCCGGTGATGAACTGCGTAAAGAAATCGTCGCTCGCGGCAGCGGCTCCCTGTCCGGTGATGAACACCAAAGCGTATTTGAGCACCCAGCCGCCGATAACGCAGTAGTACGGCATGATGATGAACGGTACGATACTGGCGAGGCCGCCTAAGAATCCCCATTTTTTATTGAGCTTGCCGTATGCCGTCAGACAGCTCTGTTTCGTTTTTCGTCCGATGGCGACCTCGGTCATCAAAAGGGTAAAGCCGAAGGTCAGCGCGAGGATGATATAGATCACCAAAAAGCGTCCGCCGCCGTCCTTAGCCGCAAGATACGGAAATCTCCATATATTTCCCAGACCTACCGCGCTGCCTGCCGCCGCAAGCACAAATCCGATAGAGCCTGAGAAAGAACTACGTTTTTCCATTGTTCTACTCCTCAAAATCCATTTTTGCAGATATGCTTATATATTTTAACATAAACGGCAAATCTTGACAATACTTGCGGCAAAATGAATAATCATTTATTCAAAGAAAAGATATGCAAAAGAACCGTAAAAACGGCAGGCATCTTTTGGATAATATACTTGCTCTTTTTGTCGGTTTGCGGTAAAATAAGAAGTCGGTAGTGGATATTCCCACATTAATCGGTTGAGATTGCCACGGGCTGACACGCGTGTCGAGCCCTTGCAATGACACTTTAAAGAAAGGGGTGGGGCGATGCCTGCGTTATCGGTCAGCAAGCTCAGTATGAGCTTTGGCGAAAGGACGTTATTTGAAGATATGAGCTTTGAGGTCGAGAGCCGCGACAAGGTCGGGCTGATTGGCAGGAACGGCGTGGGTAAAACCACCCTGTTCAAGATCATCTGCGGCGAGCTGGAGCCGACCGACGGCGTGATCGCGACCGAACGCGGTCTGAACATCGGCTACATGGAACAGCACGCCTGCTCCCACGGTGAGCGCAGTATCTATGACGAGCTCGAATCCGTGTTCAGCGACCTCAAGCAGATGGAGCACGAGATCGAGAAGATCACGATCACCATCGAGCACAGCACAGGCGATCTGACCGAGCTGATCGCGCGGCAGACGGAGCTGATCGAGCGCTTTGAGCGCGACGGCGGTCTGACCTATAAGAGCCGCACCCGATCCGCGTTGATGGGTCTGGGCTTCCGCGCGGAAGAATTCGACATGCCCACCTCGGCATTATCGGGCGGTCAGCGCTCCAAGCTCAGCCTGTTAAAGCTCCTGCTCTCGGGCAGCGATCTGCTGCTCCTCGACGAGCCGACCAACCATCTTGACATCGCGTCTGTCGCATGGCTGGAGGGATTTTTGCGCGATTTCAAGGGCGCGATGATCATCATCAGCCACGACCGTTACTTCCTTGACGCCGTCACCAACAAGACCGTCGAGATCGAGCACGGAAAGAGTATGACCTACAAGGGCGCGTACTCCGACTTCATCAAAAAGAAGCAGGCGTATGAAAAGGCGCTCGAGAATAAATATAAAAACGATCTCAAAGAGATACAGCGCATCGAGGGGATCATCGAACAGCAAAAGCGCTGGAACCGCGAGCGCAATATCCGCACCGCGGAAAGCAAGCAGAAGGAAATCGATCGCATCAAGGCGCAAATGGTCGAGCCCGACGGCGCGCTGGAGGGTATCCGCATGCGCTTTGAGCCGCGTCACGAGAGCGGCAACGATGTGCTCATGGCAAAGGAGCTGAGCAAGTCCTTCGGCGATAAGCACCTGTTCCGCCATGTCGATCTGCACATCACCAAGGGGGAGCGTGTGTTCATCCTCGGCGACAACGGCTGCGGCAAGACCACACTCTTCCGCATCCTGAACGGCAAGCTGCGTCCCGATACGGGCGAATACGAATACGGCGCGATGGTGGATGTGGGCTATTTTGACCAGATGCAGGAGAACCTGAACCTCAACAACACCGCGATCGACGAGATCTGGAACACCTATCCGCGCATGACCGAGACCAAGATCCGCACCTCATTGGCGGCGTTCCTGTTCAAGGGTGACGAGGTATACAAGCCCCTTTCCGCTATGAGCGGCGGTGAGAGGGCGAGGATATCGCTGTTGAAGCTCATGCTCGGCGGCTGTAATCTGCTCCTGCTCGACGAGCCGACCAATCACCTTGACGCGAGCTCCCGAGAAGCGCTGGAGGACACCCTGCGCGATTATGAAGGCACGCTGCTGATCATCAGCCATGACCGCTACTTTATCAACAAGCTCGCCGACCGAGTGCTGGTAATGTCAAAGGACGGCGTCACCGAGTATCTCGGCAACTACGACAATTATCTGGAAAGGATCACAGGGCAGTCCTCCCCTACCCCCGATCAGCCGCAGGAGAAAAAGGCAGAAAAGCCGCTGAACGATTATCAGCTCAAAAAGCTGCGCCAGAGTGAGGAACGCAAAAGAAAAACACGCCTTGCGAAAACAGAGGCGGAGATCGATGAGCTGGAAACAGCGACCGAAGAATTGCAGACAAAGCTCGCCGAAGAAGCGGTGCAAAGCGATTACGAACAGCTCATGGAGCTGACCGCTCAGCTTGAAGAGAAGCAGGCACGATTGGAGGAATTGTACGACCTTTGGGAAGAATTGCAGGAGGAATAAGACCCGCATTACGGGACGTTGCAGCGAATTTGTAGGGGTCGGCTCCCTCGACGCCCCACGTGGTCCGATGGCCGTCCCTACGGCGAAATGGATTACTTCGCAGGATAAAGTGATTTATCGAAAACGTTACAGTGGGAACAAGCCCCTCCCCTGCATTATTATCACATCTGTATCATAATATAGCAAAACCTCCCTTTCGATGAGAATCAGTCAAGGGAGGTTTCTTCATTCATCTTATTTTTTATAGATCTCCGTGATGGGGGCTTCTTCCTGATAGATCTTGACGTACTCGCTTGGGGCACAGCCGTACACGCTCTTAAACACCGTGATGAAACTCTTCACACTCGGGAAACCGTTGTCCAGCGAGGCGCGGGTCTCGCTCATACCGTTTTGCTGAATATCGATCAACGTGTTCTCCAGACGCACGGAATTGAGATAGTTCTTGAACGTCTTTCCCGTCATCGCCGAAAAATAGCGCGAGAAATAGGTCGGGGTCAGTCCGACAAAGGAGCTGATCTCCTCCAGCGTAATCCGCTCGCGGTAATTGTCCTTGATGTAATCGATCGCCTTGGCAATGTAATCGGGACCGTTCTCACTGCGGATCACATCGGGATCGAGCTCGCGCGGCTCTCTGCACTTGGTGAACAGGTGCATCAGGATCTGTGCCATGGCGCAGGACATCTTCAGCTTAGAGAATTCCGAGGGATTCTCCGCCTCAAAAACCAGCGCCTTGAGCAGATCGCGCACACGCGCGCGGGTCTGTTCATTCTTATTGACGTCAAAATAATAGTTGTCAAAATCGGGAAAATACGACTTGATGTAATTGTAGGAGAACAGCACCACCAGATACTTGACGGGCTCATCGGGCGCCTTGCCGCAGGTCTGGTGCACATCCTCACTGTTGATCAGAATGTAATCTCCGCCGTAAAGATCCTTGTCCTCACCGCCGAGATTCGTCCACATACAGCCGCGGATGATATAATCGATCTCGAGATTCTTGTGCCAATGCTTGTTGGTGAAGCAATCACGACCGGGCTTTTCATACAACATCACTTTACCCGGCAGATTGTCATCCGCAGTCACGATCTCATACTTTCCCTTATAGTTAGCGGCCATGATCTCACCTCTCTTTATGATCACAAAGTCATTGCAAAGCCCAAGGCTCCCTTTCCTAAGGGAGCTGTCTGCGAAGCAGACTGAGGGTCGCTTCGTAGTGTAACATTCTCTGCAAACGATACTGACTTTTTCATATCTGTATTTTACCATATTTTGTCACAATAGTCAAATTTTATCTTGATTCACGTCTTTTGATATTGTATAGTAATAGAGGAAAGATTTGGGGTGAACATATGAAACGGATCCTATGCGCAATCTTGGCGCTTGCGATACTGCTCACAGTCAGCTCATGCAAGCTCTATACGCCCAAGCAGTATGCTCAGGGTGAAGCAGACGCCAAGCTGATCGTGCATTTCATCGACGTGGGACAGGGCGACAGCATCCTGCTCGAGTCGGACGATGAATTTGTGCTGATCGACGCCGGGGAACGCGGCAGCGGCGACACGGTATCGAGCTACATCAACGAGCGCGGCGCGGATGAATTGAAATATGTCATCGCAACCCATCCCCACACCGACCATATGGGCGGTTTGCGGACGGTGCTGGGCGATATCGCGGCGGAAAATTTCATCACCGCAGAGACCGACTGCGCTACCAACACATGGATCAAGCTGCTCAAAACGGTGGAGGAAAAGAAGATCAATTATATCGACGCCGAACCGGGCGACACCTATACCTTCGGCAGCGCCAGCTTTACGATTCTGGCGCCGAACTCCGACAAATATGACGGCTACAACAACTACTCTGTCGTCACCAAGGTCACCTGCGGCGACATCAGCTTTATGCTCACGGGCGACGCGGAGAAAGAAAGCGAATATGAGATGGTTTCTTCCGGCGCCGACCTGCACGCCGACGTGCTCAAATGCGGTCATCACGGCTCGTCCACCTCGACGACCGCCAAGTTTCTCAAGGCGGTGGCTCCGTCCTATGCCGTGATCTCGTGCGGCAAGGATAACGACTACGGTCATCCGCATAAGGAAACTATGCAGAAGCTCAACACGCTGGGTACGACGATCCTGCGCACCGATCAAATGGGGACGATCGTCGCCTATACCGACGGCAAGGGGCTGAGCTTCAGCGCGACGAACAACAACCTTCCCTCCGAGGTCAGCAATACAGAAAACAAAAGCAGTAGCGCGTTGGCAGCAGAATACATCGGCAACAAAAACAGCCGTGTCTTTCATCTGCCCGATTGCAGCGGCGTCAAGAATATGAATGAAAAGAACAAGGTCACCTTTGACAGTCGTGAAGAGGCTGTCGAAGCAGGCTATCATCCGTGCTCCTCGTGTAATCCGTAAGATATCATGGATAACCTATTTTCCTTTAACGAGCCCAACGTATGGACGGCGCTGGCACAAGCCGACAAACCGATCATCCTGTACGGAATGGGCAACGGCGCCGACAAGGTGCTGAATGAATTTGAAAAGCAGGACATTAAAGCTGCCGGTGTGATGGCGAGTGACGACTTTTGCCGCTATCAGGAATTCCGTGGCTTCACCGTGCAAAAGCAGCGTGATTTTGAAAAGCAGTTCGATGACTTTATGATCGTGCTGTGCTTCGGCAGCTCACTGCCCGATGTGACGGCGCACATCCGCCATGTCGCCGAACAGCACAAGCTGCTGATCCCGAACATCCCCGTTGTCGGGGAGAACATCATGGATGACCGTTTTATCGCGCAATACCGGCACGAGATAAAGCAGGCATATTCTCTGCTGGCGGATGAAATCTCACGCAAGGTTTTTAAAGGCGCGCTCGACTTCTACTATACTGGCGAGCTGAAATATCTTGATATGATCGAGAGCGATAAGGACGAGATATTCGAAAATATCCTGCGGCTCAGAGATGAACGCTATCTCGACCTCGGCGCTTACCGCGGCGATACGGTGGATGAGTTCCTGCACTATACGGACGGATACAGGAGCATCACCGCCGTCGAACCGAATCCGAAGAATTATCAAAAGCTGTGTGAGCATATCGCCGATATCGAAAACACAACCGCGATAAACGCAGGGATCGCCGACCGCGTCGGTACGATGACGATCAGCAAAAAGGCAGGTCGCATGCCGGTTCTGGGCAGTGCCAACGGCGTGGAGATCCCTGTGACGACTGTGGATATGATCGACTGCTCCCCCACCTACATCAAGATCGACATTGAGGGGATGGAGCAGCAAATGCTCAGCGGAGCGGAACACACCTTGCGGACGATGAAGCCCAAGCTGGACCTCGCCGCCTATCATAGAACCGAGGACTTTTTCTCTTTGATCAACCGTCTGCGCGAGATCACCCCCGACTACTGTATCTATCTGCGCAAGCACCCCTATATTCCCTGCTGGGATCTGAATATCTACGCGGTGTAAATGAAGTTACTTTCGGGAGGAGCAAGCACCGCCCCTACAGGAAACGTTGCAGAGGATTTGTAGGGGAGCGGCTTTGAGGAGTTGTCCAAATCTGTGATTTGGTTTACAACTCCCATGCAACAGCGCTCCAAGAGCAGATTTATCTGCGATTGGCTAAGCGCCACTGCTGCTGCTCCCGCGGCAGGGCATTGGTCAAGAAGTCATGTCAGTCAAGGAGATGTGCATTTTCGTAGGGGTGGTCATTGACCATCCACAGAATGACGGACGATCCTGATATCGAAAGCGTGAGATAGCGGAGAAGTGTTCCTGCTATGCGGACGACCGATGGTCGTCCCTACGACATAATTGATTTGCTTCGCGGTTCAGTGACATATAACGGAAACGTTACGGTACGTCGCAAGCGCCGTACCCTACGGAGAAATTGATTTGCTCCGCGGTTCAATGACATATACCGGAAAACATCGGGAGGAGCATTCCTCGGCTGAGACGCCTTTCTCTTAGCGAGAACGGCAACCCTTTTGTCCGCTTTGCGGACATTTCCCCTATCAGGGGAATCTCCCACTGTCACTTCGTGACGTCTCCCCAACGGGGAGCACCCCTCCCCTACAATGGTTTCCATTTGTTTTGCATTTAATAAAGCGCTTCTGCCAACCCATGACAGAAGCGCTCTTTTTATGCTTTCTTTGATTGTGCAGGGAGCTTGATATTGATCAGCACCACGGACAGGAACACCAACGCAACGCCCAGATAGCCGAAGGGTACATTGAGAGGTTCGCTGAACACCACCGCGCCGATGATCGTCGCCACAACAGGCTCGACCGTCGCGATGATAGACGCGGTGCTCGAGGCGATGTATTTGAGCCCGAGTGTATAGAACACATACGGCAACACGCAGGACACCAGCGCGAACAACAGCGCATAGCCTGCGCTGCCCCAATCGGCAAACACCACCCTGACGACAGGGCGAATGTCCGTCACACACAGACAGAATATGGCTGAGAACAAAAAGGTATACAGCGTGATGGTGAACGGCTCATAACCCCTGTTCAGCGCGAATCGGGAGAAGATCGAATACAGCGCGTAGCAGACACCCGAGCCGAGTCCGAAGAGGAAGCCTGAAAGGGTCACGTTCAGCTCGCCGCCGATCACGCCGGTCGTCATCGCGCATCCCAGCACCGCCAGCACCAGTGAGATCGCCTTGGGGATCGTCATCTTCTCTTTGAAGAAGATCAGGGAGAACAGCATGACGAACGCAGGCGCGGTATAGAGAAGAACTGCCGCGACAGACAGCGAACTTAATTCTATAGAAGAAAAATAACAAAAGGTGAACAGCCCGACACTGATGACGCCCGAACCAATGAATATCCAAATATCTTTCAGATGAATGATAAACAAACTTCGTTTGTAGACCAGCACGAACAGTGAGAACAGAACCGCCGCGATCACCATTCGCACGGCGACAGTCTGCATGGAGCTCAGTCCTAAAGCGTTATACCGCCGCACAAAGATGCCGATACAGCCCCATAATGTGCCGGCAAGCAGCACAAAGAATACCGCAAGTTTCTTCATGTTTCCTCCATTGTTACAGTGATGTACAGCCTTCCCCTTGAGGGGAAGGTGGGCAATTTGCCGACTAAGGATTGGTCGGATGAGGTGAAAACCTATCCAATCAATCAATAAACGGGATGAGACAGAAACGCTTCCACCTCATCCACCGCAAGCGGTCCCCCTTCCCCTCAAGGGGAAGGCTT
>CAMJJL010000041.1 GCA_946406145.1 uncultured Clostridia bacterium
AGCTGCGCTATATCATGCTCAACAAGCCGCGCGGCGTGCTCACGACGATGAATGATGAACGCGGCAGGAAGTGCGTTGCCGATCTGGTCAAGGATATCGATGTGCGTCTTTATCCTGTCGGCAGGCTTGACCGCGACAGCGAGGGCATGCTCTTGATGACCAATGACGGCGAATTCGCCAATCATGTCATGCACCCGAAAAAGCACGTCAATAAGGTCTACCGCGTGACTGTGCGCCCGAATATCAAGGATGATCAGGTCGCAAAGCTCGAGAGCGGCGTTGTCATCGACGGCAGAAAAACCGCTCCGGCTCAGGTGCGCGTTGTATCTCGTGATAAGGATAACGAGCGATGTATCCTTGAGATCGTCATCCGCGAGGGCAGGAACCGCCAGATCCGCAAGATGTGTGACGCGGTCGGTCTGGAGGTCGCGCGCTTGAAGCGTATCGCCATCGGCGGCGTCAAGCTCGGCAAGCTGCGTTCGGGCATGTACCGCGATCTGACCGATATCGAAGTGCGCAAATTATCCGCCGATCCTAATCCCAACGCGAATTTAGATATCGATTCCCTGATGTAGGGGAGGGATCTGCTCCTCCCATTCGATATTATGATGGCGTTTCTATATTGATAACGGAGAATCATTATGCTCGTAGTTAAGCCCGATCCGAAAAATGAACAGAGTGAAAATAAGGCGCTGAACGCCTTTTTGGATGACGTCCCCTGCGGCTTTATCCGATTCCGTCACCGCGGTTACATCATCGTTGTGGACGAGCTGTTGCCGCTGCCGGAGGATCCGAGGAACATCGATCAGCCGTCCTACGCGATCCTTGATACGATCATCCGCGCCATCGGCTCCTATGGGTTGAATCACTCCTGCTTTTATTTTGAATCCGAGAATCCCGTACTGTTCCCGACGCTGGAAGCACTGCGCTTTTCGGTCAAAGACGGCATCGCGAAAAGCGATTTATCTAAGATTTTGAATCATCAGCATGACTGATCCGATCGCTCCCTGAAAGGGGAGCTTTTCTTTTTCAAATGAATTCATAAAAACAGTGATTTTCCCTTGCTATTTTCGCACGATTGTAATATAATGTAGAATGAAGATTTATGTGGTACACATTCACATGTGCGCCTGTTAGGAGGAATGTTTGTGGGTGTTGAAAAGGTTTCATCCTACGATGTATTGTACGCCTTTTTTGACGAAGGCAGTTTTATGGAAACCGATGCTTATTTAAAAGGCGAGTCGGGTGAGGCTGAGGCTGTGACCGGCTACGGCACTGTCGACGGTGTTGACGTTTACGCGTTCGCGCAGAATGTCGATGTCTGCGGCGGCGCGATGAGCAAGGCGCAGTCCAGGAAGATCACCAAGCTCTATGATCTGGCGCTCAAGACCGGCGCTCCCGTGATCGGCTTTTATAATTCCGTCGGCGGCAGATTGGAGCAAAAGTATGAGCTTCTCTCCGCGTACGGCGATATCTTGAGAAAGTCATCCAAGCTCAGCGGTATCGTTCCGCAGATCTCCGTCGTTCTCGGTGATTGTATGGGAACCTCGGCGTTGATCGCGGCGGCGGCTGATTATATCATCATGGAAAAGGACGCCAAGCTGAGCGTTGATACCCTCGGTGAGAAGGCTTCCGCGCAGGATAATCTGAGTACCGGAACCGCTTCCTTTATCTGCGAGGGTTATGAGGCGTGCGTAGACAAGGCAAAGGCACTGCTCGGATATTTTCCTGAGAACAACCTTGAGCCCGCTCCGGCGTTTGAGAGCGTTCCTGCCTATACAGAGCCCGATAAGCTGCCGAAATACTTTGCCGACGAAGGCTCTCTGCTTTGTGTCGGCGGCGGTTACGGCGAGCCGGTTTGCACCGCTTTCGGCAGAGTGAACGGTTATCCTGTCGGTATTATCGTCACCAAGGGCGGTGTGATCTCTGCTGACAGCGCCAAGAAAATGGCAAAGCATGTCCGCTTCTGTGACGCGTTCTCGATTCCGCTGATCACTATCGTTGATGCTGAGAAGTTCGAGAATCTTCCTGCGGCGTCCAAGCTGATCTCCGCATATGCCGACGCGACCGCTCCCAAGATCGCTGTGATCTCGGGTACGGCGGTAGGCGCAGTTTATATCGCGCTTGCCGGTTCGACCTCCGGCGCCGATCTGGTGTATGCGATGAGTGACGCGATTGTTTCTCCCGTTTCACCCAAGGCGGCGGCATTCATCCTCGACAGCAGCATTGCCGATGCGCCTGTCGCAGAACAGGATGAAAAGGCGATGGCGTTCGTCAAGGCGAATCTCTCCGCGGTCAAGGCGGCAGAGGATGGCTATATCGACGATATCGTCGATACCGATACCATCCGCGACAGACTTGTCGGCGCGATTGAGATCTTGATGAGCAAACGCGTGTCCACCCTGCCGAAGAAGCATACCACCACAGTATGATCACCGATCCTTGCGATCTGATAAACTATAGAAATAAGAGGTAACGATTATGAAGAATCTGAGAATCACCGTCAACGGTGTCGCATATGACGTACAGGTAGAAGAATTGAGTGGGAACGAAGCTCCTGTTTCTGCTCCCGTTGCAGCAGCGCCTGTTAAAGCCGCTGTACCGAAAAAAGCAGCCGCGGCTGCCGCCGGCGCAGGTGAAAAGATCGCCGCTCCCATGCCCGGCACGATCGTATCCGTTAACGTATCCGACGGTCAGTCTGTCAAGAAGGGCGACGTTCTCGTCGTTTTAGAGGCGATGAAGATGGAAAATGAGATCAAAGCGCCTAAGGACGGCACCGTCACCGGTATCTCCGTCAGCAAGGGCGAGAGTGTAGATACAGGCGCGACCCTCGTGACCATAGGTTAAGGAGAAGACCATGAGCAAGAAGATTTTAGTCACAGAGACAGCACTGCGCGACGCGCACCAGAGCCTGATCGCGACCCGTATGACGACCGAGGAGATGCTCCCGATCCTCGAAGAGATGGATAAGATCGGCTTCTATTCCCTCGAATGCTGGGGCGGCGCGACCTTCGACAGCTGTCTGCGATTTTTGAATGAGGATCCGTGGGATCGCCTGCGCGTCATCCGCGCGCATTGCAGGAACACCAAGCTCCAGATGCTGTTCCGCGGACAGAATATGCTCGGTTACCGTCATTATGCCGACGACGTCCTCGAGTATTTTGTACAGCGTTCTGTCGCGAACGGTATCGATATCATCCGTATCTTTGACGCGCTGAATGACATCAAGAACCTGCAGGTCGCTATCAAGGCGGCTAAGAAGGAGGGCGCTCACGCGCAGGTAGCGATCAGCTACACCACCGGTCCCGTCTTTACTGACGAGTATTACGTCGAATACGCCAAGCGTATCGCCGACGCAGGCGCCGATTCCATCTGCATTAAGGATATGGCGGCGCTGCTCACTCCTTACCGTACCGAAAAACTCGTCAAGGCGATCAAGTCCGAGGTCGATCTGCCTTTGCAGCTCCACACTCACTATACCTCCGGTCTTGCCTCCATGTGCCTGATGAAGGGCGTAGAAGCAGGCGTCGATATGATCGACACCGCGATCTCTCCGCTGGCGCTGGGCACCTCTCACGCGCCGACAGAAAGTATGATCGCCGCGTTCATGGGCACCGAATATGATACGGGCATCAAGCTCGAGAGCCTGACCCCGATCCGCGAGTACTTCATGACCCTGCGTGAGAAATATATCAAGAGCGGTCTTCTTGATCCCAAGATGCTCGCTACCGACGCCAAGGCGTTGATCTATCAGGTGCCCGGCGGTATGCTGAGCAACCTGCTCAGTCAGCTCAAGCAGGCAGGCAAGGAGGATCAGCTCACGCAGGTGCTCGAGGAAGTACCGCGTGTGCGCGAGGACAGCGGTTATCCGCCGCTCGTCACCCCGACATCTCAGATCGTCGGTACGCAGGCGGTGTTCAACGTTATCATGGGTGAGCGCTACAAGATGTGCACCAACGAGTTCAAGGATCTGGTCGCAGGCAAATACGGCACCACTCCGATGCCCATCGATCCCGAGTTCCGCAAGCGCATTATCGGCGATATGGAGCCGATCGAATGTCGTCCTGCCGATCTGCTTGAGCCGGAGCTCGATAAGCTGCGTGCCGAGATTCCGCAGTATATGGAGCAGGAAGAGGACGTCCTCAGCTACGCCCAGTTCCCGAAGGTCGCGATCGACTTCTTTGAGAAGCGCCGCAACAAAAAGCTCGGTATCAACTCCGCACTGCTCGATAAAGAGAATAAGGTTCACCCCGTTTGATCGGGATAAGAAAAAGGCTGTTCATGGTGAACAGCCTTTTGTGATAGGTTTATATTTTGATCACGCCTTGGGTGAATTCGTTGATCGGATCAGCTCGTCTTGCGATGTTCATCGCCTCGGCGGCACGCAGATCGACTCTGAATACTTCTTTTGCAGAAATATAACTCAGATCTTCATAGTCCGCTTTTGTTTTCACGATCAGCGGCAGCTTCGCACCTGCCAAAGTACCTGCCAATACCGATTTGACGCCGAGGATCCGCAGATAGGGGACAGGGGTATTCTGCAAATCCGCTGTTATGTTTAGGAAAGCCGACAGGACGATACGTCGTATCCGCGCCATCGTGTAGCGTTTTGTTTTGACGGCGTTATATATTTCCGATAAAGAATTATATTGCTTTGCCGCTTCGATGATCCGATATTCCAGCCCCTCGCTGACGTCGGCGATCTTGCTCAGTTCCTCCGCCGTGATCGTTTTGAGCCGATAGAGGATCGCGGGCTCAATGCTTTTGATGGTGCTGACATTGGTGATCTCCATCGGTGTGAGCAGCTTGTAGGACTCACCTTTTTCGATCAATTCTCGGATATTGCTCGCGGACGCGATCCCGTCGCGGATGATATCTTCGTCATGATTCACACCCTTGCGGGGGATAGCGATCGGCAGGAGCCCATATTTTTTACAAGCTTTGATGTACTCGAGCGCGAGGATGTTGTTCGGCTGATCGAGCACCTTGGCGTACTTATCTCCGACCGCCATACTCAGCGCCTTGGGGTAGTATTGACCGTTCTTCATCAAATCATGGATCTTGTCGTTGATCAGCTTGTTTTCGAGCAGACCGGCGACTTCTTTCAGGTCGCTGATCGAGTTTTCCGCACCGAAATACAGCCTGTCGCAGTTCATTGCCGCGGCAATACGCACGCCGTTTTCCGCAAAGGTCTGCGCTCCTGACATCGCGTAGACGGTCGGCAGCTCCACGACGATATCGGCGCCGTTATGTAAGGCGGCTTTGGCACGGGCGTATTTGTCCGTGATCGCGATATCGCCGCGCTGGACAAAGTTGCCGCTCATGATGCAAACGACATCGTTTTGAGGATCGGACTTTATTTTCTCTATTAGAAATTTATGCCCGTTATGAAACGGATTGAACTCACAAATCACCGCCGCGCGCTGAACAATCAAACTAAACTTCCTCTTTTCCTTTGAAAAATGCTTGAAAATCATTTTGTTTTGTACTATTATAGTATAGGTCAAATATGTAGATTTTTCAATACAGGAGGAAGAATTCTATGAAAATATTAGTCATCAACGCCGGCAGCTCCAGCCTGAAGTATCAGCTGATCGATATGGATACCGAGAAGATGATCGCCAAGGGCAACTGCGAACGTATCGGTCAGGAGGGCTCCTTCATCGGTCATAAGACCGCCGACGGCCGCTCCTTTACCAAAGAGATCCCCATGCCCGACCACGCAAAGGCGTTCATCGCCGTCAGCGACGCATTACTTTCCGAAGAATTCGGCGTCATCAAGAACCTCGATGAGGTCGCGGCGATCGGTCACCGTATCGTCCAGGGCGGCGCTCTGTTCAGCGATCCCGAGCTGGTCACCGAAGAGGTCATCAAGGGCATCGAGAGTCTGATCCCGCTCGCACCGCTCCATAACGCCGGTCATGTACAGGCTATCCGCGGCTGTCAGCAGGTATTCGGCGACAAGATCCCGATGGTTGTCGTATTCGATACCGCGTTCCATTCCACCATGCCCGAAAAGGCGTATATGTACGCTGTTCCTTATGAGTATTATGAGAAGTATGCTGTTCGCCGTTACGGCGCTCACGGCACCTCTCACCGCTTTGTATCCGGCGCGATGGCGGATCTGATGGGCAAGGACATCAAGGAGCTCAAGCTCATTACCTGCCATATCGGTAACGGTTCTTCTATTACCGCTGTACAGAACGGAAAGGTTATCGACACCTCTATGGGTCTGACGCCGCTCGACGGTATCCTGATGGGTACACGCTCCGGCTGTCTCGATCCCTCCGTCGTCACCTTTATCGCTGAGAAAGAGGGCTTCACTCCGCAGGAGATGAACACCCTGCTCAATAAGAAATCCGGTCTTTTGGGTATTTCCGGCGTTTCCAGCGACGACCGCGACGTGACCAAGGCTGAGGAAGAGGGCAACCATCGTGCCGCTCTGGTACACCAGATGCTGTATTATCAGATCGCGAAGTACATCGGTCAGTATTGGGTCGCTATGGGCGGCTGTGACGGTATCGTGTTCACCGCGGGCTTAGGCGAGAATCAGCCTGCTCTGCGTGAAGCTGTCATCGATTATCTCACGTTCGCCGGTGTGAAGCTGAATAAGGAGGTCAACGCGACCACCCGTGACACCGCGTTTATCTCCGCGGATGATTCTTCCATCCCTGTTGCGGTTATCGCCACCAACGAAGAGCTGGCGATCGCGCGCGACACCAAGTCGATCGTAGAAAAGCTGTAAACATTCTTGAATAGAGGAACCGTTCTCGAAAGAGGACGGTTCTTTTTATACCCGGGAACAAGTGTCAACAAATGTTAACAAAAAAAGCAATTGGTTTTTTTGTTAAGCAAAATAACCTAAGAGAAAGAAAAGAAAAAGAATAAAGAAAAAGACAATGATAATGAAATGAAAAAGCTAAGAAGAATACGAAGAAGAATACGCTTGACTTTTCAACAAATCAACATGTTTTCAACATGGTTATCAACACGAAGAAAAACAGGACGATCATCGTCGTCCTGTACTCAGTTCATATTCATATCATTACATGATTTGTCATTGCGAGGGATCGCTATATGGGGTCCCCCACAACTCCCCGAGTTGTGGGGAGAGGAGGAACCGCCACGCGGTGCGAAGGCTTGCCGTTAGGTGAGCCTGCACAAGCTCGGCGAGTGACGACGATGTGGCAATCTCAACCGATTTATTCTTTCTCACCGTTCAGCATATCCAATCCGTGTCCAAGGTGGGGGAGGACGAAACCCAGATTTTCTGTCGCGCCCCTGGGTGAACCGGGCAGGTTGATGATCAGGCTTCTTCCTTTGATTCCGGCGATCCCTCTCGACAGCATCCCTCTCGGCGTGAGCTCCATGCTCTTTTGCCTCATATATTCGGCGATACCGGGCGCTTCACGCTCGATGACCTCTTTGGTCGCCTCGGGGGTGATATCGCGCGGCGCAAAGCCTGTGCCGCCTGTGGTGACGATCAGATGAACGCCCTTGTCACAGTGATCGGTCAGGGCGCTTTTGATTATATTTTTCTCATCAGGAATGATGATGCGATCAAGTACCTGATAACCCTGTTCTTTGAGCATATCAGCGATCATGGGACCGCTTTTGTCCTCATATATGCCGTTTGCGGCTCTGTCGCTGATCGTGATGACGGTTGCTGTGTACATGATTCATTCTCCTTATTGCCTTCCTCTTGAGGGCGTCTATTTTCCGAACGGGCAGTGCGGATACGTGCATTGATCGCATCCCAAGCACAATCCGCCTTCACCGTAAGCGACGAAATCCGATTTGTTCAGCCTCACGCCTGCCGCGATACGGGGCAGCACCAGATCAAATATGGTCGCTTTGGCGTACATCACGCAGCCGGGCAAGCCCATGATCGGTGTGCCGTCCTCAAAGTAGCCTAACAGGAACATCGCGCCGGGCAGGACGGGTGCGCCGTAGGTGACGATACAAGCGCCGCTTTCCTTGATCGCGCCGGGTGTTCTGTCGTCGGGATCGACGCTCATGCCGCCTGTGCAAAGGATCATATCCGCCTTGCCTTTGACGGCGTTGATCGCTTCCACGATAGCATCCGTGCTGTCGTCGACGGTCAGATGTTCGGTAACGGTGACGCCAAAAGCGCGGAGCTTTTCAATCAATACGGGCGTGAACTTGTCCTCGATCCTGCCGTGGAACACCTCGCTGCCTGTTGTGATAACGGCGGCGGTTTTGAGTAAATAGGGCAGGACGTTCATGATCGGGTCGCTTGCGACAATCTCCTCCGCCTGCTTCAGCTTTGCTTGATCGATCACGAGTGGGATAACACGTGTCCCTGCGAGCTTATCGCCCTTTTGAACGGCGGTATTAACCTTTCGGGTTGCAATCATTAATTCTTCTATGGAATTAACAGCTGTTAATTTCTTTCTGTCAATGGTAAAGAGTCCGTTGATCTCGGAGAATAGCTCGATCTTGCCCTCTTTGACCTCACCGCGGCTGATATTTTCACCCTTGCAGAGCCGGCACAGGATCTCCGCCGCGTCATTCTCGTGCAGCTTGTTTTCATCCATCTCAAAGATATAGAGGTTTTCTTTGCCCATGCTCAGCAGGATCGGAATATCCTCTTCGGTGACGACATGCCCCTTGCGGAAGCGCGCACCTTTATATTTGCCGGGAATGATCTGCGTCATATCGTGGCACAGCACCTGCCCGACGGCATCGGTTGTTTTGATCAGTTTCATTTTTACTCCTGTTTAATTTGCTTTCCCCTTGAGGGGAAGGCTTGTTTCAACGGTATCACCCGGTTTGATAGTACCGCCCTTGCGGACGATGGCAAAGACGCCCTCGGTGGGCATAACGCATTTGCCGGTGAGCTTCTTGATCTCGCAGTCGTTGTGACATTCTTTGCCGATCTGAGTGACCTCTGATTCCGTATCTCCGATCTTGATGATCGTTCCGATCGGCAGTGCTTTCAGCTCTATTCCTTTGGTAAGGATGTTCTCGGCAAAGTCGCCGGGCTTGAGCTCCATCCCGAGCGCGCGCATTTTATCAACACTTTCTTCCGCGAGCAGGCTTACCTGTCGGTGACGGTACATGAGGGGCGTATCCGCGTTGACGGCATGAGCGTCGCCGAGTATCCCGTGATTCTCCAGCAGGGTGATCGAGGGGACAGAATGCTTGCGGGTGCCCTTCTTCTCACTGATACAGGTGGCTGTGACCATCGCGTTCATCGCTTGTACACCCCGCTTTTTCCACCGCTTTTGTAGTTCAGGCGGATGTTTTGTATCTCGATATCACGCTGAACTGCCTTGCACATGTCATAGATGGTCAGTGCGGCAGTGCTGACAGCGGATAACGCTTCCATTTCAACGCCCGTGCTGCCCTTGCATTTGACGGTTGCCGTGATGTGGATTTCTGTATCGGTGAGTTGAAAACCGATATCCACACCGCTGAGCATCAACGGATGACACATCGGGATCATATCGGATGTTTTCTTCGCCGCCATGATACCGGCGACCTGTGCCACCGCGAGCACATCACCCTTTTTGATGCCGCCGCTCTTGATCAGCGCCATCGTATCGGGATTGACGGCGACGGTACCCTCGGCGATCGCCTCGCGAAAGGTGCTGTCTTTATCGGTGACGTCCACCATTTTGGCGCGTCCTTGTTCATTGATGTGTGAAAATTCCATCTTATCCTCCGATCTCATTCATATAGCGTGGGGTAGAAGGGATCGCCGAGCCGAATTGATGGCTCTGCGGCTTTTGCAGGATCCCGTTTTTGATCGCCTCAATGAGCTCCTTGCCCTGTAAACCTCTCAGATCGATCTCCTGATCCGAATGCAGGCAGGGCTTCAGCTTGCCGTCCGCCGTGACGCGGATCTTGTTGCAGGAGGGGCAGAAGCTGTGCGACATCGGGCAGATCAGTCCGATGGTGCCCTTGTGATCGGGCAGTCGATAGACGCGCGCTACGCCGTCGATCCTGAGCAGTTCAGCATTTTGCAGCATGCTTTCTATCACAGCGGTCGTCATGAAGCGGTCGCGCTCCCAATTTTTGGCAACGCCCAGCGGCATGAGCTCGATAAACCGCACATGGATGGCGTTGTCCTTGGTGAGATGGATAAGGTCATACAGCTCTGTGTCGTTGATATCCTTGAGGAGTACCGTGTTGATCTTGATATTATCAAAGCCTGCGTGCCGAGCCGC
The DNA here is from genome assembly GCA_946406145.1 of uncultured Clostridia bacterium. Lineage (GTDB taxonomy): Bacteria > Bacillota > Clostridia > Oscillospirales > Acutalibacteraceae > Ruminococcoides. Next base: position 10,194 of record CAMJJL010000041.1, read on the forward strand.
TTCGATACCGCGTAATACATCCTGCGGATCACCGCCTCGGGTGATCTCATTGAAGGTCTTGGGATCCAGACTGTCAAGGCTGATGTTCAGGCGGTCAACACCGGTGTCCTTCAACTCCTTTGCCACGGGAGCTAAGAGTGATCCGTTGGTCGTGATGCCGAGCTCGATCGTGCTGTCGATCATCTTGATGCTGCGGCACAGGGTGAGGAGTCCCTTTCTGACCAGCGGTTCACCGCCTGTCAGGCGTACCTTGTTGATGCCCAGTGCATGCGCCGCACGGACGATCTCGGTCATCTCTTCGATGGTGAGCATATCCGCGTGACTTTTCTTGCATACGCCCTCTTGCGGCATACAGTAGATACAGCGGTAGTTGCACAGATCGGTGACGGATAGGCGCAGATATTGAATTGTTCTTCCAAAGCTGTCTTGCATGATCATTTCAGATCCTCGTATTGTTTTGTTAGCTGTTGATAGTAGATTTCGGTATCGATGATCTCCTGTGTGACGCCGTCGGTGATGGGGGAGATCTCGCCGCATAGCTGACGCACCTCGTCGATATCGTGCGATACCAAGATCGTCTCACCGCCGAAATCACGGATGATATTGCGGATGTAGGGGATCAGCTGATATTTGAGCATCGTATCGAGGGAGGAGAAGGGCTCGTCCAGCAACAATACTTCCGGTGACGAGGCGAAAATCCTTGCCAATGCAACGCGTTGCTTTTCGCCGCCCGATAAGCTGTCGGGGCGGCGGTTCTCGAGCCCATTGAGTTGAAATTGTCCGATCAGCTCACGCAGCTTTTGTTCACGTTCCTTTTTCGGCAGTTTTCGCATTCCTGCCATGATATTGCCGCTGACGGTCATATTCGGGAACAAGGCATATTCCTGGAACAGATACCCGACCCTGCGCTTCTGCGGCGGCAGATCGATGTGCTTCTCGCTGTCGAACAGTACTCTGTCATTTAATTGTATCACACCTCTGTCGGGCTTTTCAATACCGGAGATACATTTGAGCGTCATGCTTTTTCCTGCACCCGAAGCACCGAACAGCGCCAGAGGGTTGTGATCGCATTGGAACTTTGCTTTCAGCGTAAAGCGGTCAAGGCGCTTTTCGATTTCGACATAAAGCATTAGGGGCGCCTCCTTTGCGGCTTTTCGAGCAGGTTGACGACCAAGAGGACAACGGCGGAGATCGCGATATTGATCAGCACCCATTTGATCGCCAGCTCATCGTTGCCGGTGCGCCAGAGCTGATAGACGGCAGTGGATACGGTGGCGGTCTTACCGGGGGTGTAGCCCGCGATCATGGAGGTAGCGCCGTATTCGCCCAGCGCTCTCGCAAACGACAGGACAACGCCTGCGATGATGCCCTGCTTGCAGTAGGGGAGTCGGATGCGCCAGAAGATGTAGGTGTTGGAGAGCCCGAGTGTTCTGCCTGCATCGGCTAGGTTTTCATCAAAGCGCTCAAAGGCGCCGCGTGCCGTGCGGTACATCAACGGGAATACCACGACGGATACGGCGAAGATCGCCGACCACCACTGCATGGTCAGTCGGATATCCCAGTTTTCCAGAAAGAACGAGCCGATCGGTCGCTTCGGTCCCAGTGCGAGCAGCAAAAGATAGCCCACCACCGTGGGCGGTAAGACCAGCGGCAGTGTGAAGATAACGTCCAGTATGCCTTTGAGGACACGCGGCAGCTTGGCGATGTAATACGCCGCCGCGATCCCGATGAAAAAAACGAAGATCGCCGAAATCGCCGCGATCCTCAGCGAGTTGAATAAAGGGTATAAGTCCATCGTAGCTCCGATAATGGGATTGTATCCTGTGACAAATCCATTTAATTATTTTAATAATGGGGTAAAGCCTACTTCCTCAAACACTTTTGACGCTTCCTCTGTCTGCAAAAAGCGGAGGAATTCCTTTGCTTCAGCTGCGTGAGCGGTCTTGCTCAGTACGGCGGCAGGGTAGATGACCTGACCGCACATGGCTTCGGTTGCGGTGTCGGCGACCTTGAGGTTCGCGGAGAAGGCGTCGGTCTGATAGATGATGCCGCAGTCTACCGTGCCCTCACTGACCTGTGTGGTGACTTCCTTGACGTTGGAGCCGTAGGTCAGCACGCCCTTGTTCTTCAACGCGCTTTCATCCAAGCCGTAGTAGGCAAAAATCTTCTGCGTGTACTGCCCGACGGGAACATCCTCGTTGCCGATCGCCATCAGGATATCGCCGGCTTCCAGGTGGGATTTCATGTCCTCGTAGCTCTTGATACCGGATTTGGAATTCTCGGCGACACAGAGCGCAACCTTGTTCTCGAGCAGGTCGATACGGGTCGTTTTATCGATATAACCGCCTTCCTCAAGGCCGTTCATCTGCTTTTGCGCCGCAGAGATAAAGAGATCACACACAGCGCCCTCCTCGATCTGGGTCTTTAATGTACCCGAGGAATCAAAATTATAGGTGATTTCAATTTCGGGATGTGAAGCCTGATAGGTCTTTTTCAGATTTTCGAGTGTTTCGGTCATGCTTGCCGCTGCAAAAACGACGAGCTCGGTCTTTTCTGCGGATTTCTCGTCGACTGTCGCGGTTGTTGTGGCGGAAGGCGCTTCACCGTCAGTTTGCTGCTGTTTATTGCACGCGCAAAGGATGACGGTAAGCATCAGGACAGACAGGAGTAATGCGATCATTCTTTTCATTTGTATCAACCTCTTTCAATATTATACAATAATATTAGCATTTTTGAGCGGTTGACACAATGAATGTTATCCCGTATAATAGAATTATGATTCAGTAATACAGAATAGGTGAGCGTATGGATGAACAGAAAGGGAAGGTCAAGTCACTGTCGAAGGCGATCGATTTGCTGGATATTCTCAGCGCGGCAAGACGCGGACTGAGCTTGAGCGAGTTATCCGAGCGTGCCGGTTTCCCCAAAAGCACGACCCATGCTTTGGCGTCGACCCTGCGTGACAGAGGCTTGCTCCGACAACTGCAAAACGGTGATTACGCGCTTGGCATGCGGCTTTTTGAGTATGGATCGGCGGTGTCAAGGGGCTTTGATATCAGCGAGCTGTCCCGACCGTACCTCGAGAGCCTGAGCTCTCTGACAGGCGCGAATTCCGTCATCAGCCTGCTCGATGGGGAGAGCGCGGTATCCTTTGATTACGCCGTTAGCTCCTCAGGAGTGCAGATATTGCCCGAGATCGGCGTCAGACTGCCGCTGCATTGCACCTCACAGGGGAAACTGATGCTGGCATATCTGCCGCAAAGCAGGGTGCTGTCGCTCTTTCGCCGACAGTCAATGCGCCGTTATACGCGGCATACGATCGATGACATCGATTTGTTACTCAGCCGATTAGTCGATATCAGGGAAAAGGGCTATGCCGTGGAGGACGGTGAATATAAGGTCGGTCTGCGATCGGTCTCCGCACCTGTTTTTGACGCAAGCGGTGAGTTGAAATACGCCTTGACCACGATCGGATTCTTTCGCAGGGTGAGCACCGATGATTTTGTCAACGCCGTCAGAGTCACCGTCGATCAGGCAGGCATGCTCTCTAACGCGCTTGGCTACTTCGTCAATCAATAATGGATATTATGTAAAAAGCTGTCTCCGAAAGGAAACAGCTTCTTTTATGATATATGCTCGCATTATGTGGTGCTCGGTTTATAGTCACGGTCGCCTGCCTCGGTGGTATCTCTGAACAAGAGTGAGATACACCATAAAGCCGCCAGAGCGACGATGACATAGACGATACGGGCGATAATACCCGACTGTCCGCCAAACAGAAATGCGACCAGGTCAAACTGGAACAAGCCTACGGCGCCCCAGTTGATACCGCCGACGATCAGCAGTGATAACGCAATTTTATCCAGCATCGGTAAACCTCCTTACAGTAAAACTGTAATGCTATTGTTTGCCGAAATCGCGCGGATATTCATATGACCTTGGTAAAGTAAAGAATTAACACAACGATACCGATCAGGATCAGAACGCCGGCGATGACGCGCGAGATCAGGATCGCTTTTTTTAATTTAAATTTGTGGATCATGATCTCGGGAGGGAAGGGGAGAAAGAGATACATCAATCCCAGCACCAGCATCGCGACTGCCATTCCGATCGCGCCGATCTCTCTGGTAAAGGCGTACAAAAAGAGACAAATACCGATCGCCAGTACAAAAATGCCATTAATAATGGAAAAGGGTTTTTGATATTTTTCGCGCAATTCATAGAATTTATTCGAAGAATTCTGACATTCATCCGAACAGAACATCTCGTGATATGAGATCTCCTTCGCGCAATATTCGCATTTTTTCATGTTTATCACCATGTGTATTCTAATACTAAATTCAAATAAAAAGCAGACAATCTTAACGGTCTGATTTCCGTAATACTTCGTTGTCGTCCTTGGTAGGCGCCAGCCTACCGGCGTCCTTCGCCTTGTCTTACGAAAATCATCCTCGTTAATCTTAGTCCACTTTTTAATTGAAATTAGTATAACACGAATCATAATTGTTTGCAATGTCAAGTTTCCAATATTGGCAATTTTGTTCAAATATTACTCTAATATTTGTAGAAAAAGATAATTGAAGATTGATGACAGATTTGTTATACTAACTATGAGGAATACTCAGTATAGGATAACTATGTCCGGTTATCCGCAAATTTTAGGAGGAATAATATGAAAATGAGACGATTAGTAAGCTTGCTGCTGGCAGTCTTACTCGTTATGTCCTGCGTTTCCGTCGGCATTGTTGCTACCTCGGCAGCCAATGTCGATACAGCGGATACCGCAGCGAATATCGATGTAGCTGCCGCAGGCTCCGCATATGAAGATATGCAGAGTAAGACAACCGTCGAAAACAACTACGGTCTGTCCAAGACTGTCAACGACGGTACCATTCTGCAGGCGTGGACTTGGTCCTTCAAGAACATTGAAGCGAACCTCGAGACCATCGCGGAGCAGGGCTTTACTACCATTCAGGTATCTCCCCCCAATGAGATCAAGAAGGGTACCAAAGGCGCTAAGTTCCTGCAGAGTGACGGCCAGAACGGTTGGTGGATGTTCTATCAGCCCGCAGGCTTCCAGCTGAACAACAGCACCGATAACGCGCTGGGCACCAAGGCCGAGTTCATTTCCATGTGTGAGAAAGCACATGAGATGGGCTTGAAAGTCATTGTTGACGCGGTTATCAACCATATGGGTACGAAGGAAGGCGACGATAACAACACCTCGACCGATCCGATGTCCCATGTCACTCCCAAGGCTCAAAGCTTTGAGCCCGAGATCTACAACAACAAGCTGTTCCATTCTCCTTGGGAACAGATGAAGTATATCGAGAGCGGCAGCGATACCGCGACCTCTACCTATGACCTTACCCGTAGATGCACCTCCGGTCTGCCCGACTTAAAGACCGAGGACAGCCGTGTACAGAAGGCGATCTATGATTACATGGAAGAGCTCGTACAGGCAGGCGCTGACGGCTTCCGTTTTGACGCGGCAAAGCATATCGAGACTCCCGATGATATCGCGAAGTACAAGTCCGACTTCTGGACAAACACCTTAAAGAAGGTTCAGAACGCTCACACCGATAAGGAAATCTACGCTTACGGTGAGATCCTGAACTCCTGCGGTATCGGCCGTCCTTACAGCATGTACACCAAGCTGATGGATGTCACCGATTCCAAGGGCTACTGGCAGATCAACAACGCGGTTAAGAGCGGCGGCTCCATCGGCGAGTGGAACAACGCTACTCCCGGTTATCCCAGCGCTAACTTCACTGCGTCCAACGCGATGCTGTGGGATGAATCCCATGATACTTATGTTGACAAGTCCACTACCGATCTGAACACGGTTCAGCGCGGCAAGATCTGGGCGCTGGTCGCCGGTCGTGCAGGTATCTCTTCCGTATACCTTGCTCGTCCCTCCGACAGCACCAATACCAACGACCTGTACAGCATCTCTATCGGTGAAGCGCGCAAGACCTCCTGGTCCAACGCTACCACCAAGGCGATCAACCAGTTCCATAACTACTTCATCGGTCAGTCCGAGTACTGCACCAGCAACTCCGGCAATACCGCTTATATTGAGAGAGGTACCACCGGTGCGATGATCGTCAACCTCGGCGGCACCACTGCGAAGAACGTTACTCTGACCAACCACAGACTGACTGAGGGTAACTATAAGGATGCGATCACCGGCAACACCTTCACCGTTACCAAGAGCCAGATCAAGGGTTCTGTCGGTTCTACCGGCGTTGCGGTCATCTATGAGAACAATGAGGCTCCCAAGCCCACCGATCCTCCTGAAACCTACATTCTCGGTGATGTTAACGCGAGCGGTAAGGTAGACGCGAACGACGCTACCCTGATCCTGCGTTCTGTTATCGATATGACGACTCTTACCGATAAGCAGAATCGCGCGGGCGATGTAGACGGCGACGGTTTTGTTACCGTTATCGACGCTACGCTGATCCAGCGTTACCTCGCTAACAAACCTGTCAACTATGACATCGGTCAGGAAAAGACCGTACAGCCTGTACAGCCCACCACTCCGATCGTCATCCCGACGACTCCTCATCCCGATGATCCCACTGAGCCTGATCCCGATCAGGGCGGCACGATCATCTTCTCCAACAACAAGGGCTTCAGCACTGTAAATATCTATTATTGGTCCGATGAAGCGCAACCCGTAGAGTGGCCCGGCGTCGCGATGACCTCTATCGGTATGAACGAATACGGTGAAGAGAGATTCACCTTCGATCTGCCTGCAGGCATGACCAACTATATCATCAACGACGGCTCTCAGCAGACCGTTGACATTCCGTTCAACGGCTCTACCGGCGTTTATATGACCGACCAGGATGCGGAAGGTCATTACAATGTAGAATTCTACGACATTGACCCGAATCCCGTTCCTATTCCGGGTCCCGGTCCTGATCCCGATCCCGATGTTGAGGGCTCCTTCCTGCTGACCGACAACTTCGGTTGGGGCAGCGCTTATGTCTATGCATGGGACGATGACGGCAACGAGCTTTACGGTGCATGGCCGGGCTCCGCTCAGGCTGAGACCACTCAGAATGAGTACGGCGAAACCCAGTTCAGATGCTATGTACCCAAGGGCGCTACCGGCGTGATCCTGAACAACGGTAACGGCGAACAGACCGAGGACATCAAGGACTTCTCCTATGACGGTTACTGGATGGATGGCTCTAAGAACGAACAGGGTCATTACAAGGTCACCGGCTGGAATTCCGATGGCTCGGGCGGCTCCGGCGGCTCCGATCAGCCTACTCCCGATTATCCCGTTAAATCCTCCTTCCTCCTGACCGACAACTTCGGGTGGGGTCAAGCGTATGTATACGCTTGGAACGAGGCAGGCGAGTCGATCACCGGCGAATGGCCGGGCTCCGCTATGGCAGAGACCACTCAGAACGAGTACGGCGAGACTCAGTTCAAGTGCAATGTTCCCGAGGGCGCTGTCGGCGTGATCCTGAGCAACGGTAACGGTGCTCAGACCGAGGACATCACTGACTTTACCTATGACGGTTACTGGATGAACGGTTCCAAGAACGATCAGGGTCACTACCTCGTAACAGGTTGGAGAGCTGACGGTTCCGGTTCTGACGATCCCACTCCCACGCCCACTCCTACTCCCGATCCCACCGACAGAACCATCATCTTCTCTAACAACAAGCGTATGGGCTCTGTTAACATCTATTACTGGTCTGATTCCAGCGAGCCCGTACAGTGGCCCGGCGTTCCGATGACCTCTATCGGTATGAACGAATACGGTGAAGAGAGATTCACCTTCGAGCTGCCCGAGGGCATGACCAACTATATCATCACCGATGGTACTACCAAGACCGTTGACATTCCGTTTACCGGTGCGACCGGCGTATACATGACCGATCTCAACGGTGAAGGCGCATATGAAGTTGACTTCTATGATATCGGCGGCGGTTCCGGTCCGATCGATCCTCCTACACCCGTAGGCGATGACGGTATCTATCTCGTTGGTACCTTCAGCAACTGGGAGACCTCTGCTCAGTATAAGATGAGCGAGAACTCCGCGAACCCCGGCGAGTACATGATCTCCACCACCCTTTCCGAGGGTGACGGCGTCAAGGTCGTTAAGGTAGAGAACGGTACTGCCACATGGTATCCCGACGGCATGGATAACGAGTACACTGTTGACGCGGCACACGCAGGCAATGTCACCGTTTACTTCAACGCAAGCGGTAATGCTGAGTGGAGCGCGTTCGGCGGCTACATGTACATTGATAACGGCGGTTATACTCCCGGTCCTGAGCCGACTCAGGGCGGCGGTACGGTTAACCCCGACGTTACCGACAGAACCATCATCTTCTCTAACAACAAGGGCTTCAGCACCGTCAACATCTATTACTGGTCTGATGAAAGCGAGCCCGTAGAATGGCCCGGCGTTGCGATGACCTCTATCGGTATGAACGAGTACGGTGAAGAGAGATTCACATTCGAGATGCCCGCGGGCATGACCAACTACATCATCAACGACGGCGAACAGCAGACTGTTGACATTCCGTTCATCGGCGCTACCGGCGTTTACATGACCGAAAAGGACGGCACCGGCAACTATGAGGTAGCCTTCTATGATATCGGCGGCGGTCAGATCATTCCGACTCCCGATCCGACTTCCGGTCCCATTGATCCGACTCCTGTCGGCGATGACGGTATCTACCTCGTAGGCACCTTCAGCAGCTGGGCAACCGATGCTCAGTATAAGATGAGCGAGAATCCCGGCGCACCCGGCGAGTACATGCTCTCTACCACTCTCAGCGAGGGTGACGGCGTTAAGGTCGTTAAGGTAGAAAACGGCGTCCAGACATGGTATCCGGACGGAACCGATAATGAGTACGTCGTTGACGCGGCTCACGCAGGCAGCGTAACCGTATACTTCAACGCGGCAGGTAATGCTGAGTGGAGTGCGTTCGGCGGCTACATGTACATCGATAACGGCTCGACTCCTACTCCCGATCCCGATCCCACAACCGCTCCTGTTGATCCGACTCCTGTCGGTGATGACGGCGTCTATCTCGTAGGCACCTTCAGCAGTTGGGCTACCGATGCTCAGTATAAGATGAGCGAGAACTCTGCCGCTCCCGGCGAGTATATGCTCTCTACCACTCTCAGCGAGGGTGACGGCGTTAAGGTCGTTAAGGTAGAAAACGGCGTCCAGACCTGGTATCCGGACGGCACCGATAATGAGTACGTTGTTGACGCGGCTCACGCAGGTAATGTCACCGTATACTTCAACGCGGCAGGCAATGCTGAGTGGAGCGCGTTCGGCGGCTACATGTACATCGATAACGGTTCGACTCCTGTTGATCCGACTCAGCCTGTCAACCCCGATCCCGAACCTTCCGACAGAACCATCATCTTCTCCAATAATAAGGGCTTCAGCACCGTTAACATCTATTATTGGTCTGATTCCAGCGAGCCTGTAGAGTGGCCCGGCGTTCCGATGGCTAACTACGATACCAACGAAATGGGCGAACAGAGGTATTCGTTCGAGATGCCCGCCGGCATGACCAACTACATCATCAACGATGGTACACAGCAGACCGTTGACATTCCGTTCACCGGCGCTACCGGCGTTTACATGACCGATAAGGATACCGAGGGTCATTATATGGTTGATTTCTATGACATCAGCAATATAGAACCCAACCCCAATCCTAATCCTAATCCTAATCCTAATCCCGATCCTACTCCGAGTGTCAAGGACGTCACCTTCGAGCCCGGCGATGCAAATGTATCTGATCCGGCATGGTTCGCTTGGGTCTGGAATGATAATTCTGAAGGCACATGGATCCAGGGCACTGTATCCGGCTCCAACATCGTCTTTGCCGGTGCAGCTGAATACGGTAATATCCTTGTTGTCAGAATGCCCACCGGTTCTACTTCCGCAGACTGGGATACCTGTTGGAACCAGTCCGAGGATGTAAAGATGCAGTCCGGCACCCTGTACTTCACAGGTTGGGGCAGCGGTAAGAAGTTTACCATTGGCTGGAAATAATCCATCCTCTCAGCGAAAGCTGTGAATGATCCCACTTTAAAATACGGGAGCAGGCTTCGGTCTGCTCCCGTTTTCCGTGTATGACGGGCATATCAATGCTCTGTGGTGAAAGTCCACCGAGGCGT
>CAMJJL010000042.1 GCA_946406145.1 uncultured Clostridia bacterium
GGCATACCTCTGTGACCCTCGAGTGATTCGATCAGAGCGGTCTCTTCACCGCAGACGAACGCGCCTGCGCCTGCCTTGATCATGAAGTCGCAGGAGAAATCCGTACCAAAGATATTGTTGCCGATGATGCCCTTTTCTCTTGCCTGTTCCAGTGCGTTTTTCAGTCGCTTGATGGCGAGCGGATATTCCGCGCGAACATAGACGACCGCGTGCTTTGCGCCGATGGCATACGCGCCGATCAGCATACCCTCGATCAGGTTGTGCGGATCGCTTTCAATAACAGCGCGATCCATGAACGCGCCGGGGTCGCCCTCGTCGGCGTTGCAGATCAGGTACTTTTCCTCGCCCTCGCTCTGTCGCGCGGCGTTCCACTTGAACCATGTCGGGAAGCCCGCGCCGCCGCGACCTGCCAAGCCCGAGGTTTTGATGATGTCTATCACTTCTTCGGGAGTTTTTTCCGTAAGGCAGGATTTCAGCGCGGTGTAGCCGTCTTTCTCAATATATTCTTCGATCTTTTCGGGGTTGATGATACCGCAGTTTCTGAGCGCGATTCTGGTTTGCTTATTGAGGAATTCGCTGTCCTCGTCGGTGACCACTAAATTCTCGATCTTGCTTCTGTCGCCTGTATTGATGTACTCGGCGATTGCCGGAGCGTCATCCGCGGAAACCTTGACCAGTCTTGTCAATCTGTCCTCATCATAGATATCTACGATCGGCTCAAGATAGCACATACCGATACAACCGGTGATAGAAATAGGGGCTTCAATATTCTGAGCGAGAAGCGCTTTTCTCACTTTCTCCGCGCCTGCCGCGATACCGCAGGAGCCCTGTCCGATGACGATTCTCATACTGCCGCCTCCCTTAACTCTTTGAGTATCTTCTTGGTTTTATCCGGGGTCAGCGAGCCGTAGGTGTCCTCATTCACCATCATAACGGGGGAGAGCGAACAACATCCCAGACACGCTACGCATTTGAGCGAGAAAAGTCCGTCCTCGGTGGTCTGTCCGTCGTCGATGCCCAGCTCATCCTTGATGGTCTGTAAGATCAGCTCCGATCCGTTGACATGGCAGGCAGTACCCTGACAGAGCATGATCAGGTACTTGCCGACCGGCTCAAAGCGAAACTGGGTGTAGAACGTGCCGACGCCCATGATCTCACTGGTCGCGATACCGGTATGCTCAGAGATCAGCTCGATCGCTTCCTTCGGCAGATAGCCGTAGATATCCTGTGTGTGCTGTAAAATCGTGATCAGACTGCCCTTGACCGCGGCGTATTCATCGAGCACGCCGCAGAGTGGGGAAAGGTCGATATTATCATTCATAAAGTTCCTCCAAATGCTGATTCCGCGAACCGGATCAGCCCATAATAATACGCCAAAAGCGCACTCTCACATTTTCGGAGAGCGCGCTTATTGTTCTGTCAAAATCGCTTACGGTCAGACGATGCCCTCTGCGAGCATAGCTTCGGCAACCTTTTCAAAGCCGGCGATGTTAGCGCCTACCACATAGTTGCCCTCAAAGCCGTACTTCTTCGCAGCCGCGTCAAGATTGCGGAAGATGTTGACCATGATCTGCTCGAGCTTCTGATCGACTTCTTCAAAGCTCCAGGAGAGTCTCTCGGAGTTCTGGCTCATCTCCAGCGCTGAGGTAGCAACGCCGCCTGCGTTGGCAGCCTTACCGGGCGCAAAGAGCACGCCGTTCTTCTGGAAGTATTCGGTCGCCTCAAGGGTGGTCGGCATATTCGCACCCTCCGCTACAGCGGTAACGCCGTTTGCAACCAGCGTCTTCGCGTCGTCGATACCGAGCTCGTTCTGAGTCGCGCAGGGCAGCGCGATATCGCACTTGATATCCCAGACGTTGGAGCCCTCCGCCTTTTTATCATGATACTCAGCGGACGGACGAGCCGCGGCATAAGCATCCAAACGAGCGCGCTTGACTTCTTTGATCTCCTTCAGGAGTGCTACATCGATGCCTTCTTTATCATAGATCCAGCCGGTGGAATCGGAGCAGGTCACGACTTTAGCGCCGAGCTGCTGTGCCTTCTGGATCGCGTAGATCGCGACATTGCCCGCGCCTGATACGCAGACAGTCTTGCCGGCGATATCGATGCCGTTAGTCTTTAACATTTCATTGGTCAGATAAAGGAGTCCGTAGCCGGTTGCCTCGGTACGAGCCAAAGAGCCGCCGAACGCGAGACCCTTACCGGTGAGAACGCCCTCAAAAGAGTTGCGCAGGCGCTTATACTGACCGAACATGTAGCCGATCTCTCTGCCGCCGGTACCGATATCACCCGCGGGCACGTCGGTGTCGGCGCCGATATGACGGAACAGCTCCGTCATAAAGCTCTGGCAGAAGCGCATGATCTCCATATCGGACTTGCCCTTGGGGTCGAAGTCGGAGCCGCCCTTACCGCCGCCGATCGCAAGACCGGTCAGAGAGTTTTTGAAGATCTGCTCAAAGCCGAGGAATTTGATAATACCAATGTATACGGACGGATGCAGACGGATACCGCCCTTATACGGACCGATCGCGGAATTGAACTGAACGCGGTAGCCGGTATTCACCTGTACCTGACCGTTATCGTCGACCCACGGAACGCGGAACTTGATCTGACGCTCGGGCTCGCAGAGACGCTCGAGCAGCGCCTGCTTCTTATACTCTTCCTCATTCGCCGCGATGACCGGACGAAGAGAATCCAGAACTTCTTCCACCGCCTGTAAGAATTCAGGCTCGGAAGCGTTCTTTTCTTTTACTTTAGCCAGCACTTCATCTACATAAGACATAGTATTCCCTCCAAAAATTTATATGTTGCACTTCAAAAAACGCAAAAAAATAAAGGCACCTCGGACTATGTGTCCGAGACGCCTTTGTCTCAACAGCACGAATTATACGCCCAAATCGTTTGTTTGTCAAGCGATAGAACGAATTTTAACAAAACTTACTAATTGATTTTGCAGGATTGCCGTTCTTTTCTTGCAAAATGCGAAAAATCATATTCAGACGAAATGAGGGATTGACATAAAAAAATAATTATGCTAAAGTGTTAGCAGAACAAAGGCGTTCATTTGAGGCAGTATTCTGTACTGCTCCAAATGGCGCTTTTTTGCTTTATGATAGGTTATGAACAATGGCGTTCATTTAGGATGACTATACGTCCTAAGTGTCGCCTTTTTTATTTTGTCAGTATCTCTAAAACAAGGAGTGCGATAATATGAATCATACAGAACAAGAGCTGATGAAGCAGATCGAAGAAGAGGACGTCAAATTCATCCGTCTTTCCTTCTGCGATATCTACGGCGTTCAAAAGAACATTTCGATCCAGCGCAGCGAGCTGCCCAGGGCCTTTGAGAAAGGGATCGGGATCGACGCTTCCTATATCAACGGCTTTGGCGGCGATTACGGCAAGGATATCTGGCTCCATCCCGAGACGGATACGATCACGGTTCTGCCGTGGCGACCGGAGCACGGCAAGGTTGTCAGGATGTTCTGTACGCTGACCTACGAGGACGGTACTCCTGTCGAGACCGACACACGCGCGGTATTAAAGGATGCTGTCAAATATGCCCAGTCAAAGGGCTATCGCTTCCACTTCAAGTCCGAGCTGCAGTTCTATCTGTTCAAGACGGACGGCGACTCGGAAAATACCGGCGTTCCCTATGACAACGCGGGATATATGGACATTGCGCCTCTGGATAAAGGCGAGAACGTGCGCCGAGAGATCTGTCTGACGCTCGAACAGATGGGGATCGATCCCGAGAGCTCTCACCATGAGGCGGGTCCCGGACAGAACGAGATCGACTTCCGCTATGCCGATCCGATCACGGCAGCGGATGATACCGTGACCTTCCTGAGCGTTGTGCGTACCATAGCGGCGCGCAACGGTTTATTCGCGGACTTCTCCCCAAAGCCGATCAAGGATAAGACCGGCTCGGCGCTGCATATCTCTGTATCGACAAAGGCAAAATCGGGAGAGGACGTCACCGACGCCGCAATCGCGGGGATCCTGCATAATATCGCAGGCATGACGGTATTCCTCAACCCTAAGGCAGAATCCTTTGAGCGCTTCGGCAAGCACAAGGCGCCGAAGTATATCACATGGTCGCAGACAAACCGTTCACAGCTTGTGTTCGCGCGGCATACCGAAAGCGGCAGCCGCTGTGCTCAGCTGCGTTCACCCGACCCTCAGGCAAATCCATATCTGGCATACGCGCTGATGATCTACGCGATCATGGACGGTATCGAAAACGGCAGGGCGTTACCGCAGCCCACGGATGAGAACGTCTTACAGCTCATCACCGATTCAGCAGAACCCCAAAAGCTGCCCGACAGCCTGGAGAAGGCGCGTATCGAAGCGACGAATTCACCGCTTGTACAGCGATTCATCCCCCCGGCAGTAACCTTGGTTTACTGTGCCGATTAACGCTAAGTAAACAGATTTTTTACCATGTCATCGTTTACCTGATGACAAATCATCATCGAAAGGAGAGCGCATCTTGGACTTTACAGAGCACCGGTACAGAATACTGATCGTATCCTCGGACGACAGATTCAGCAAAGAAGTCAGCACTCTCCTGCAGGGTGATCAATTTCAGCAGGATTCTTCCCGCAGCGCGTCGGACGCTCGCTGTAAGCTGCTCGAAAATCAATATGATTTTGTGATCGTCAACGCGCCGTTGAGGGATGAGTTCGGTTCGCGTCTGTGTATCGATATCAGCCGCAACAACGGCACCATCGCCGCGATCTTTGCGGCAACCGATACCTATGACGAGATCTACGCGAAGGTGTCCGTGCACGGTGTGTTCGCGCTCCATAAGCCGACCTCCAAAACACTGGTCTCTCAGGCGGTGTCCCTGATGGTGTGCGCCAGAGAACGTCTGCGGTCGTTGGAAAAGAAGGTTGGCAACACCGAGAGCAAGCTCGACGAGATTCGCATCGTCAACAAAGCCAAATGGCTGTTGATCGATCAGGAAGGGCTGAGCGAGGCGGATGCGCATAAGTATATCGAGAAGTCCGCGATGGACGCCGGTATCACAAAAAGGCTCGCCGCTCAAATGATCATTGACAAATATCTGTAAATGACGTATTTTCTAAGAGAGAATGCGTCTTTGTCTTTTTAGGACAGTTAACATAATATTAGTAAAGGAGAACACTTATGTGCGGAATAGTAGGATATGTCGGGCCGCGTGACTGCGCGGATGTGCTGGTCTCGGCTCTGACTAAGCTGGAATATCGCGGATATGACTCCGCCGGTATCGCCGTGTTTGAAAACGGAAAGATCGAAGTCGCCAAAACCAAGGGCAGACTGGCTGATCTGACCGAGAAGATGGAGAAAGAAGGCAAGCCGCAGGGTCACGCCGGAATCGGTCATACGCGTTGGGCGACCCACGGTGAGCCGAGCGATATCAACTCTCACCCCCACTCGGGGCGCAGGGTCACCATCGTCCATAACGGCATCATCGAGAACTACAAACAGCTCAAGCAATTCCTGATCGAGAACGACCGCAACGAGTTCCTCTCCGATACCGATACCGAGGTCGTGGCGCAGCTGCTCGACTTCTACTATGAGGGCGATCCCATCCGCTGTATCCGCCGGACGCTCCATGAGCTGCGCGGTTCCTTTGCGCTGGGGATCGTTTTCGCCGACCGTCCCGAGACCGTTTACGCGGTACGGTGCGAGAGCCCGCTGATCGTCGGTCAGGGTCAGGACGAGGTGTTCATCGCCTCCGATGTGCCTGCCATCATCAAATATACCAAGGAATATTATCTGCTGGAGCAGGGCGAGATCGCGATCCTGAAAGACGGCAGTGTAGATTTTTGTACCCTGCACGGCAGAAAGCTGAAAAAGGAACTGCTCTTTGCCGACTGGGATGAGGACAGCGCGGAAAAGGGCGGTTATCCGCACTATATGCTCAAGGAGATCCACGAGCAGCCCACCGCCGTCAAAACGACCATCACGCCGCGTATCGAGGACGGTCTGCCCGATCTGTCCGAGTGCGGTATCATCTTCGGAACACTGAGAAACCTGAAAAACATCTTTATCGTTGCCTGCGGTACCGCCATGCACGCCGGAATGGTGGGCAAATATGTGATCGAAAAGCTTGCGCGCGTACCCGTGACGGTCGATATCGCCTCCGAGTTCCGCTATCGCGATCCGCTGTTGACACATGACGACCTGATCATCATTATCAGCCAGAGCGGTGAGACCGCCGACAGTAAGGCGGTACTGAGCCTCGCCAAGTCGCGCGGCGCCAAAACGCTCGCGATTGTCAACGTCAAGGGCAGCTCCATCGCCAGAGAAGCCGATATGGTCATCTACACCCACGCAGGTCCCGAGATAGCCGTCGCCTCCACCAAGGCGTATATGGTTCAGCTCTCGGTCATGTATCTGTTCGCCTTTGAAACAGCGCTCGCCAAGGGTAAGCTCGAGGAGAAGGAATGTCGCAGACTGACTGCCGCGCTGCTCAAAATGCCCGATGTGATCGAGAAAACCATTGACAAGGTCGTGGATATGTGCCAGTATGTTTCCACTAAGCTGATTACCGCCGACAGCCTGCTGTATATCGGCAGGGGGCTTGATTACGCGCTGTCGATGGAGGGCTCCTTAAAGCTCAAGGAGATCAGTTATATCCATTCCGAGAGCTACGCCGCAGGTGAGCTCAAGCACGGTACGATCTCGCTGATCACCGAGGGGATGCCCGTGATTGCTGTCGCGACCCAGAATACCCTGCTCGAAAAGACCGTCAGCAACATCAAAGAGGTCAAGGCGCGCGGCGCGATGACGATCGTGATCTGTGACGAAGAAGCGGATATCGACGCGGACGCGGTCGACTACATGATCCGCATCCCGAAGATCAACGAGACCTTGATGCCGATGGTCGCGACGGTGCCCATGCAGCTTCTCGCGTACTATACCTCGGTCAACAAAGGCAACGACGTCGATAAGCCGAGAAACCTCGCCAAATCCGTCACGGTTGAGTAAAGACCCCCTTTCCTAAGGAGATTCCCCTGTTAGGGGAAATGTCCGCAAAGCGGACAAAAGGGTCTGCAGCCTCCGCTGAGGAGGGCCGGCGCCGATAGGCGACTGGGGGTTGATACTTTTTAAGTCATATATTTCAATAAAGATTGCAGGCAACCCTCCGCCCCTGCGGGGCACCTCCCTTAGAAAAGGGAGGCATAAAAAGTACAGACCCCGTCGCAAGGCGGAGTCTGTAAACCAAAGGGGAGTGTGTGCAATTTTCTTTTGGCAATAAATAGTGTTGATGAAGTATATATTGTTATAAGAAATCTCCCCTAAAGTCCGTGCTGATCCTGATCATATACTAAATTCTGACTAAAAGAATTGAAATCTATCGCGATAAATCCCGCATAGCATCGTTGTCGGACTTGACAGGCGCCAGCCTGCCTGCGTCCTCCGCCTCGCTCTGCTGAATTTCTCGCTGATATCTTATCAATTTTTTTAGTCAGAGTTTAGTTTTAAAAAATCAGGATCACGAAAAAAGAAGGGTTTGGGTATTCCAAAAAAGCAAAAAAGCGCCTTGAACCCCTTGGGGATTCAAGACGCCTTTGTCTTTACTGAGTGCATTATACGCTTCGATAACGAAATTGTCAAGTGTTTTCAAAATATTTTAACGCTTTGATGTGCGAAAGATTGACACGGCACGCCGATAATGATATGATACAGAAGAAGATTTCACTTCTGAAAAGAGGGTGTCACCGTGACAACGGAAGAAAACCAGATCATGCAGTATATCGAGGAAGAGGACGTCAAGTTCATCCGTCTTGCTTTCTGTGATATTTTCGGCGCGCAAAAGAATATCTCCGTCCAGCCTACCGAGCTGCAAAGGGCATTTGAAAGGGGCTATCCGATCGACGCTTCTTATGTGTCGGGCTTCGGCGGCGATTACGGCGTCGACGTTTGGCTGCGCCCCGAAGCGGATACTGTTTCCGTTCTCCCGTGGCGGCCGGAGCACGGCAAGGTGATCCGGATGTTCTGCTCGCTGTGCTACTCAGACGGCAGACCGATCGAAGCGGATACGCGCTCTTTGCTGCGCGGCGCTGTGGAATACGCCCGTCAAAAGGGCTATCGCTTCCACTTCAAGTCCGAGATGCAGTTCTATCTTTTCAAGACCGATGAAAACGGAAACCGAACCGCTATTCCCTACGATCACGCGGGTTATATGGATATCGCGCCGCTGGATAAGGGCGAGAATATCCGCCGCGAGGTATGTTTGACGCTCGAGCAGATGGGCGTCATGCCCGAAAGCTCCCACCATGAGGCGGGACCCGGTCAGAATGAGATCGACTTCAAGTATGCTCACGCGCTGCCTGCCGCCGATAATACGAGCACCTTTATCTCCGTCGTCCGCACGATCGCCGCGCAAAACGGCTTGTATGCCGACTTTTCGCCGAAGCCGATCTCCGATAAGCCCGGCTCGGCGCTCCATATCCGTATGTCGGTCAAAGCAAAGAACGGCGAGGACGTTACCGAACGCGCCATCGCGGGTATTCTGAAGAACATCGCGGACATGACCATCTTTCTCAATCCGACCGAAAAATCCTTCAAGCGATTCAACAAGATGAAAGCGCCTAAATTTATCACATGGTCGGATAAAAACCGCGCTCAGCTGATTTTTGCGACCCGTACCGAGAGCGGCGGCAGATGCTTACAGCTTCGCTCTCCCGACCCCAACGCTAATCCCTATCTGGCGTTCGCACTGATGATATACGCGGCGGTCGACGGCATCGAAAACGATTATCCACTTCCCCTCTCGATCGATACGGAGCTGCAATACCTCTCCTCATCCGAGCAAAACGAGATAGAGCTTTTGCCCGATACCATCGTCCGGGCGCAGAACGCCGCTCTGAACAGCGACTTCATCAAGAGGTTCATTCCCGAAAGCATTATCAAAGCATATTGTAACTGATAATACGAAAGGCAGTCTGTTTTCGTGACCGATAGAGCACCAAGCCTTCCCCTCGGGGGGAAGGTGGGCAATTTGCTCTGTGCAAATTGGTCGGATGAGGGGCTGACTTATCCGACTGTTCTTCTTAACAAAGAGAGTAATGCTTTTCCTTTATTCTCGGTATACTTTTCGCCTCACCGAGTCTGACATCGCCGGGAAAGGCTATCCCCTCATCCGTCACCCTACGGGCGACACCTTCCCCCCGAGGGGAAGGCTTTTTTGGCGACATATGACAATAAAAGATTTATCTTTTGGACGAAAGTTCAAGGGACTGTGAAGCAAAGCATTACGCTTTTTCACAGTCCCTTCATTTTATCTCAACAGCTTTTTGATCCTCTCTACCGCTTCTACGGTGTTCTCTCTGTCGCCGAAGGAGGTCAGTCGAAAATACCCCTTGCCCTGACTGCCGAAGCCCTCCCCGGGTGTTCCGACCACCTGAGCGTTCTCAAGAAGATGATCAAAGAACTCCCAGCTCCCCATGCCCTTGGGGCACTCGAGCCAGATATACGGCGAGTTTTTGCCGCCCGTATAGAATACCCCCAGCTCATCGAGCGCCTCGGAGATGATCCGCGCGTTCTCTTTATAGTATTCGATATTGGCTTTGAATTCTTTCTGTCCCTCTTCGGAAAATACGGCGGCCGCGCCGCACTGCACGGGATAGGATACACCGTTGAATTTGGTCGCCTGACGGCGGTACCAGAGGGCATGGATGTTGTGACCGTCGCGGGTAAGCTCCTTCGGGATCACCGTATAGCCGCAGCGCACACCGGTAAAGCCCGCCGTCTTTGACAGAGAGCAGAACTCGATCGCGCATTCTCTTGCCCCGTCGATCGCAAAGATCGAGCGCGGACAATCATCCTCGATAAACGCCTCATATGCCGCGTCGTACAGGATGACCGCGTCATGTTGATTGGCGTAATCCACCCACGCCTTGAGCTGTTCGGCGCTGTACGCCGCGCCGGTGGGATTATTCGGCGAACAAAGATAGATAATATCCGCGTGGACGCTCTCATCGGGCATGGGCAGAAAACGATTCTCCCTTGTGCCGGGCGCGTATACAATCCTTCTGCCTGCCATGATATTCGCGTCGACATAGACGGGATAGACCGGATCGGGCACTATCACGGTGTTATCGGCGCCGAAAATGTCGCCGATATTGCCCGTGTCGGACTTTGCGCCGTCGCTGATAAAGACCTCATCCGCTTCGATAGTAACGCCGAAGCCTGCATAGTATCGGGCGACAGCCTCGCGCGCGAAATCATAGCCCTCGTACTCGGGATAGCCCTTGAAGGTCTCTTTGACCCCCATCTCCCCCGCGCCGTCCTTCATCGCCTGCACGGCGGCGCCCGGAAGCGGGAGCGTGACGTCGCCGATGCCGAGCCGGATGAGCTTTTTGTCGGGATGAGCGGCGGCATACGCCGCCGTCTTTTTCGCAATCTCGGCAAAGAGATAGTTCGGGACTAAGTTATCAAAATTTCGGTTGATTTTCATATCGTTTCCTTCCTTGGTCGGTTGAGATACAGTTATTCAAGGCTCCCTTTGGTAAAGGTGCTCCCCGTTGGGGAGACGTCGCGAAGCGACAGAGGGGGAGCCGCTTCCGGCGAGGAGGCTGTCGCCGAACGGCGACTGAGGGATTGCATAAATGATCGACCGAAGGGAGAGACCAATTGATTTGGTAGCCATGATAATTGGTGATTCATAAAATCCCTCCGGGTCAAAAAAGTATTGATCCACCCCTTTTTCAAAGGGAGCTATAGATATCTGTCGATCACGATCTGAGCGGCCCGGCGCTTGGTGATCCCCGCCGCCATCGCCTGCTGTTCGATATACTGATGCGCGTCGCTTTCGCTCATATCCTCGTTGTCGATCAAAAACCATTTTGCTTTGTTGACGATGCGGATCTCCTGGAGCTTATCCTCGGCCTTGCCCGCCTTTTTCTCTACGGATCTCAGCATCTCGCGCGCGGAGATCAGGAGCGATAACGCCTGTATGATCGTCTGCTGAGAGGACGGCTTGCGAATGACGAAAACGCCGTAAGACACGGTTCTTTGCATGATGTCCTCGTATACATCGGAGGGAGCGAAGATGACCGCAAGCGTGCCGACATGATCCGTCACGTCAATGCACAGGCGCGAGCCGAACTCGTCGCTGAGCGGCGCGTTGACGATCACAAAATCATAGCTCTTTTCCGTCAGAACGCGTCTTGCCTCGCCTGCGTTCGTCACATGGTCGGTGTGAAAATGTCTTTCGCGCAGAAGGGAGCTTATCTCTTGCATGAACCTTTCAGACGGCGAGACCACCAACGCTTGATAGCGAACTTGTTCTAAAGTCATATTCTCCCTTCACCTCTTTTCGATCCGTACACGGAAGCACGATCAACGTAAAAAGGCGCTATTCGGGCACAAGCTCCCAAATAAACGCCTTTGTTTATTGTGGATATTATAGCATCATTCGCATATTATGTCAATCGTTTAAAACGTCAAAGCGTTAAATTTTTTTGATAATTTTTTCACGATTACCCTTGACAAATGAAAATCCCGGGCGTATAATGCGTGCTGTAAAGACAAAGGCGTTTTGAACCTGCGGGTTTGAAACGCCTTTGTCTATTTCTTTTGAAAAGGAGAAGGTATTATGGCAAACGTAGCAGAATATTTCGGAAGTCTGGTATTTGACGACAAGACGATGAAAGAGCGGCTGGATCCCAAGATCTACAAGCAGCTCCGCAAAACGATCGACGACGGCGAGCAGCTGAATATTCAGGTAGCGAACGCCGTAGCCGCGGCATTGAAGGAATGGGCGGTAGAGAAGGGTGCGACTCATTACACCCACTGGTTCCAGCCGCTGACCGGTATCACCGCCGAAAAGCATGACAGCTTTATCACTCCTTCGCCCGACGGCAGAGTGATCATGGAATTCTCCGGCAAGGAGCTGATCAAGGGCGAGCCCGACGCGTCCTCCTTCCCCTCCGGCGGTCTGCGCGCGACCTTTGAAGCAAGAGGCTATACTGCGTGGGACCCCACCTCCTACGCTTTCATCAAGGGCAAGACTCTTTGCATCCCCACCGCGTTCGCTTCCTACAGCGCCGACGCGTTGGATAAAAAGACGCCGCTTTTGCGCTCTATGCAAGCGCTGAATATCCAGGCAACACGCGTCTTGAAGCTCTTCGGCAACGAGGACGTCAAGCGTGTGGTCACCTCTGTCGGACCCGAGCAGGAATATTTTTTGGTTCCCAAGGAGCTGTACGCGAAGCGCAAGGATCTGATCTATACGGGCCGCACCCTCTTCGGCGCGCGTCCCCCCAAGGGTCAGGAGCTCGACGATCACTATTTCGGTACCATCAAGCCGCGTGTGCTCGCCTATATGGAGGATCTCAACGACGAGCTGTGGAAGCTCGGCATCCTCGCGAAAACCCAGCATAACGAGGTCGCTCCGGCGCAGCATGAGCTGGCTCCCATCTATACGACGACCAATGTCGCGACCGATCACAACCAGCTGACAATGGAGATCATGCAGAAGGTCGCGGAGCGTCACGGTCTGGTATGTCTGCTGCATGAAAAGCCCTTTAAGGGCGTGAACGGCTCGGGCAAGCACAATAACTGGTCGATCGGTACAGATACCGGCGTCAACCTGCTCACTCCCGGTGAGACGCCGTTTGAGAACGTCCAGTTCCTGCTGTTCCTCGTAGCGGTCATCAAAGCCGTCGACGAGTATCAGGATCTGCTGAGACTGTCTGTCGCGACCGCCGGCAACGATCACCGTCTGGGCGCGAATGAAGCGCCTCCCGCCGTCATCTCCATCTTCCTCGGCGACGAGCTGACCGCTGTGCTGGACGCGATCGAGAATGATACCGAGTATGAGGGCACCAAGAAGAAATATATGAAGCTCGGCGTCGATGTTCTGCCGCGTTTCAGACGCGACACCACCGATCGCAACCGCACCTCGCCCTTTGCGTTCACGGGCAACAAGTTTGAGTTCCGTATGCTCGGTTCCTCCAACTCTATCGCCTGCTGTAATATGATGCTCAACTCCGCCGTCGCGGAAGTATTAAAGCAGTTTGCGGATGTGCTGGAGAGCTCCGAGAACTTTGAAAACGATGTTCATAACCTCATTCGCAAGACGATCAAGGATCACAAGCGGATCATCTTCAACGGCAACGGTTATGACGACGCTTGGATCGAAGAAGCCGAAAAACGCGGCTTGTCTAATCTTAAAACTACTGCCGACGCGATGCCGCATCTGCTCGATGAAAAGAACGTCGCGATGCTGACCTCTCATAAGGTGTTCACCAAAGCGGAGCTGGAAAGCCGCATGGAGATCATGCTGGAAAACTACGTCAAGCAGGTCAACATCGAAGCGCTGACGATGGTGGATATGACCGGCAAACAGATCATCCCCGCGATCGAGACCTATCTGATGAAGCTCTTGAAGAACGTTTCTATGAAGAAGGCGATCTCGCCCGATATCAGCTGTGCCTATGAGACCGCGAACATCGAGAAGCTCTCCGCCGCCTGTGACGAGATGAGCGCCAACGCGGGTATTCTCGAGCGCTTGGCGGAGCACCTCGCGAAGATCGACGATATCGTGGAACAGGCGAACTTTGTCCGCGACGAGATCCTGCCGCAGATGGATGTGCTACGCGAATATGCCGACGCCGCAGAAGCGGTCGTCGACGCCGAGATCTGGCCGCTGCCGACCTACGGTGAGCTGCTCTTCGGCGTAAGATAAAGCGGTTGAGATTGCCACAGCATTGACAGATCAATGCTTCGCAATGACGATTGATACATGTACAAAGGCGTACTCTGCTGATGTGGGGTACGCCTTTATTAGTGGTTAGTGGTTAGTGGTCAGTTAACCGATGACCGAAACTATATAAACAATGCTAATGACCGGCAATATGCAGCCGGTTACTCAATTTGGAAGGTGAAACTATGACTATGACAGTAGAATTCTGGTTCCTGATCGGAGCCGCGCTGGTGTTCTGGATGCAGGCAGGCTTTGCGATGGTAGAGGCGGGCTTTACCCGCGCCAAGAACGCCGGCAACATCATCATGAAAAACCTGATGGACTTTTGTATCGGCACGGTCGTGTTCGCTCTCTTGGGCTACACGATCATGATGGGCGAGGATACCCTGTTCGGGCTGATCGGTATCCCGAACATGGACTTGTTCGGTCACTTCAAGGAGTTCATCGCGTCTCCCGGGAACGGCGACTTTACCGCCGCTTCCACATTCGTATTCAACCTCGTTTTCTGCGCCACCACCGCGACCATCGTATCCGGCGCGATGGCGGAAAGAACGAAATTCTCCGCTTACTGTATCTACTCGGGCGTTATCTCGCTGTTCATCTACCCGATCGAAGCGCACTGGATCTGGGGCGGCGGCTGGCTCTCTCAGCTGGGCTTCCATGACTACGCAGGTTCCTGCGCGATCCACATGGTCGGCGGTATCGCGGCGCTGGTCGGCGCAGCGATCCTCGGTCCGCGTCTGGGCAAATATGAGCGCGATGACAACGGCAAGGTGATCAAGGTCAACGCCTTTCCCGGTCACAACATCGTCATCGGCGCTCTCGGCGTATTCATCCTGTGGCTGGGCTGGTACGGCTTCAACGGCGCCGCCGCGACCACCGTTTCCGAGCTTGCGTCCATCTTCCTGACCACTACGATCGCTCCCGCTGTTGCGACCTGTGTGACGATGGTGTTCACATGGATCAAAAACGGCAAGCCCGATGTATCCATGTGCCTGAACGCATCCTTGGCAGGCTTGGTCGGAATCACCGCAGGCTGCGACGCGCTTGACGCGATCGGCGCGACCGTCGTCGGCGTTGTCAGCGGTATTCTGGTTGTCGTCGTGGTCGAGGTGCTTGACATGAAGCTGCACATCGACGATCCCGTCGGCGCGGTCGGCGTTCACATGGCAAACGGTATCTGGGGCACGATCGCGGTCGGTCTGCTCGCAAATCCCGACGCTCCCGCAGGACTGAGCGGTTTGTTGTATACCGGAGATTTCCGTCAGCTCGGCTTACAGTTCTTAGGCTTCGGTTCTGTTGCCGTATATGCGGCGATCATGATGATCATCACCTTTATGATCATCAAGAAGACCATCGGACTGCGTGCTTCGACAGAGGAAGAGATCATGGGTCTTGATATCAGCGAGCACGGTCTGCCGTCGGCATACGCAGGCTTTGCGGCTGCCGCCGAGGACTATTCCGTCTACGGCGAGGATGTTGCCGTCGTCGCAGGTGAAACCCCCGTCGCCGAGGCTGTCGAGGTCAAAAGCGTTCCGTCCTTCGAGAACGGTGAACAGCGGTTCACAAAGATCGAGATCATCTGTAAGGAAGCCCGGTTTGAAAAGCTCAAGAGAGCGATGGCGCAGCTCGGCATCACCGGCATGACCGTCACCCATGTCATGGGCTACGGCTCACAGAAGGGCAAGCCCGAGTACTACCGCGGCGTTTTGGTCGATACCAACCTGCTGCCGAAGATCCAGGTCGAGATGGTCGTATCCGCGATCCCTGTCCGCGACGTGATCGAAGCGGCAAAGAAAGCGCTCTATACCGGACACATCGGCGACGGCAAGATCTTTGTGTACAACGTCGATAACGTGGTCAAGGTGCGCACCGGCGAAGAAGGCTACGACGCCCTGCAGGATGTGGAATAACGGATTTAAGAGGAGCCGCAGTTCCCTTCAAATAGTCAAAATACTCTGAATAACAACTCTCATTAAGTTGCCAAAAAGACAGGCTCCCCTAAGTCACAGACCCCGAGGTCGAATCCTTCGGGGTCTGTTTTGCTTGACAAATCTCGCGTTAAGTCATATAATACTTGATGGCAAAGACGCCTTGGATCTCCAAAGCGTCTTTGCCTTTTTTATGCTTAAAAGAGGTTTTATGATGAACAGTATCCATGAAGAATGCGGCGTGTTCGGCATCTACAGCACGGCTGATGATGATTTAGCGGCGTTGACCTATTACGGGCTGTATGCCTTACAGCACCGCGGACAGGAAAGCGCCGGTATCGCCGTGAATGATGACGGCGTGTTCCGCTGTATCAAGGGTGAAGGCTTGGTCAGCGAGGTGTTCAGCGGTAATAAACTGCAATCCCTCGGGACGGGTCATATCGCGGTCGGTCATGTGCGTTATGCCACTACCGGCAGCAACGCCGCCCAGAATATCCAGCCGCTCTTGGTCAACCACCACAAGGGCAGGATGGCGATGTGCCATAACGGCAATCTGTCCAATTCCTATCTGCTGAGAACAAGGCTGGAGGAAAACGGCGCGATCTTCCATACCACCACCGATTCCGAGGTCATCTCCTATATGATCGTACAGGAGCGACTGCGGCAGGGCTCGATCGAAAAGGCTGTCAGCGCGGCGATGGATACGATCGAGGGCGCGTATTCCCTCGTGATCTGCTCACCGCAAAAGCTGATCGCTGTCCGTGATCCGCACGGTTTCCGTCCGCTGTGCTACGGTGTGACCGATAACGGCAGTGTGGTGTTTGCCTCGGAATCCTGCGCGCTGGACGCGGTCGGCGCCAAGCTCGTCAGAGATCTGTGCCCCGGCGAGATGGCGATCGTCGACAAAAACGGCCTGCGATTCGATACGACGCACTGCGGCAAAGTGCCGAAACATTTTTGCGTATTTGAATACATCTATTTTGCGCGTCCCGACTCGGTGATCGACGGCGCTTCTGTCAGTCTGTGCCGCCAGAGGGCAGGCAGATTTCTGGCGAAGGAACACCCTGTGGACGCGGATATCGTCATCGGCGTTCCTGATTCGGGCTTAGAGGCGGCAATCGGGTACTCGTATGAATCGGGGATACCATACGCCATAGGCTTCACCAAAAACAAATACATCGCGCGCACCTTCATCACCCCGGGTCAAGGCTCGCGTGAAGCGGGCGTGGGGATCAAGCTCAATCCGATCCGCGAGATCGTCAGGGATAAGCGCGTTGTGCTGATCGACGATTCGATCGTGCGCGGCACTACCTGCCGCCGTATCGCCGATCTCTTGTGGCAGGCAGGGGTCAGAGAGATCCATATGCGCGTCAGCGCTCCGCCCTTTGTCGCGCCGTGCTACTACGGCACCGACATCGACTCCGCCGATGTGCTGATCGCCAACCGTATGCGTGTCGATGAGATCGCCAAAGAGATCGGCGTGACTTCGCTCGGTTACCTCAGTATCGAAAACGTCAGGCTGCTGACAGGAACGGACAGCGGTTTTTGTACCGCCTGCTTCGGCGGAAACTATCCGACCGCGATCCCCGACAAAACCGCGAAGAATCGCTTTGAAACCAAAATCAGTGAACAACAAAAGGGATGAATGGAATGAATGACAATTCACAATTCGATCGTAAATTGATCTTAGAAAACGGCGCCTTGTTCTACGGAAAAGGGTTCGGCTGTACGGACGATAAGGTCGTTGAGATCGTGTTCAACACCTCGCCTGTCGGCTATCAGGAGATCCTCTCCGACCCGTCCTATACCGATCAGGGCGTCGTGATGGCATATCCGCTCATCGGCAACTACGGCATGGCGGAGGATGATTACGAGTGCGAAACGCCGACGATCGGCGCGCTGATCGTGCGCGAATATAACGGCGAGCCGTCCAACTTCCGCAGTAAGGAGCCCTTGGAGGATGTGATGAAGCGTTACGGTATCGTCGGCGTCAGCGAGATCGATACCAGACGGTTGATCCGGCATATCCGTGATCACGGCTCATGCAAGGCGCTGATCACCTCCGCAAATACTCCGGCAGAGGTTGCCGAAAAAGCGATAAAAGAAGCCTCGCTTCCACATGACGCTGTCAGCCGCGTCAGCAGGAATTGCTTTCAAAAATACGATTCCGCCGAGCATTTGTATCATGTCGTCGCCATCGACTGCGGCATGAAAATGAACATCGTGCGCTCACTCACACAAAGAGGCTGTGATGTGATGGTCGTTCCGTGGAACGCACGCGTGCGTGATATTCTTTCTCTCGATCCGGACGGTATCTTTTTATCTAACGGTCCAGGCAACCCGGAGGATGTTCCCGAGGTGATCAGCGCCGTGAAGGAGCTGATCGGCACCGTTCCGATCTTCGGCATCTGTCTGGGTCATCAGATCCTGTCCCTCGCCTACGGAGCGAAAACCTACAAGCTGAAATTCGGCCATCGCGGCGGCAATCATCCCGTCAAGAATCTGCTGACAAATCAGATCGAGATCACCTCGCAAAATCATTCCTACGCGGTCGACGCGGAAAGCCTGAAAAAAACGCCGCTCACCGCGACGCATATCAATCTTCTGGACAACACGGTCGAAGGCGTCGAGTGCGCGAAAGACGCCGCCTTCGGCGTGCAGTATCATCCCGAATCCGCTCCGGGGCCGCAGGACAGCTCCTATCTGTTTGACCGGTTTATCGATTGGATGAAGGAGGCGAAGGACAATGCCTAAGAGAACGGATATCAAAAGGATCATGGTCATCGGCTCGGGCCCGATCGTCATCGGTCAGGCGGCTGAGTTCGACTACGCCGGCACACAGGCTTGCTTGGCGCTCAAGGAAGAGGGCTACGAGGTCATCCTGTGCAACTCTAATCCCGCGACTATCATGACGGATACCATGATAGCGAACAAGGTCTATATGGAACCGCTGACCCTCGAGTATATCGCGAAGATCATCCGCAAGGAGCGCCCCGACGCGATCCTGCCCGGCATCGGCGGTCAGACGGGTCTGAACCTCGCGATGGAACTGGAGCGAAAAGGTGTATTGAAGGAATGTCAGGTCGAGCTGCTCGGCACATCCTCAAAGAGCATCGAACGCGCCGAGGACAGAGAGCTGTTCAAGGAGATGTGTGAATCCATCGGCGAGCCCGTCATTCCGTCACAGATCACCTATAACTTGGAAGAAGCAAAAGAAGCGGCCAAGGCGGTCGGTTATCCCGTCGTGCTGCGTCCCGCGTTCACCCTCGGCGGTACAGGCGGCGGCTTCGCGGACAACGAGGATGAGCTTTTGTCGATCGGAAAACAGGCTTTTGCTCTCAGTCCCGTCCATCAGGTGCTGATCGAAAAATCCGTCAAGGGCTTTAAAGAGATCGAGTATGAGGTCATCCGTGACGCGAACGATACCGCGATCACTGTCTGTAATATGGAAAACATCGACCCGGTCGGCGTCCACACCGGCGACAGCATCGTTGTCTGTCCGTCCCAGACGCTTACAAACAAGGAATACCATATGCTGCGTGACAGCGCGTTGAAAATCATTCGCACCTTGAAGATTGAGGGTGGCTGTAATGTGCAGTTCGCGCTTGATCCGCAGTCCTTTCAATATTATGTGATCGAGGTCAACCCTCGTGTATCACGCTCCTCGGCGCTTGCTTCTAAAGCCTCAGGCTATCCGATCGCTCGCGTCAGCGCGAAGATCGGCGTCGGACTGCGGCTCGAGGAGATTCCCCTCGCCAATACGCCTGCGTCCTTTGAGCCGGCGCTCGACTATGTCGTGACGAAGCTGCCGCGCTTTCCGTTCGACAAATTCGCCTCCGCTCCCAACACCCTCGGCACCCAGATGAAGGCGACAGGCGAGATCATGAGTGTCGGCAGGACGCTGGAAGAAAGCCTCCTCAAAGGGATCCGCTCACTGGAAACGGGCACGGATCACCTCTACCTTGAGAAGTTCGATGGTATGGCGACAGATGATCTGCTCAGGTATATCAGCGACGGCACCGACGACCGCATCTTCGCGATCGCCGAGTTGTTAAGGCAAAATATTGACTTAGACACGATTTTTGAGCAGACGAAGATCGACCGCTTTTTTCTCCGCAAGCTGAGAAATATCATCGATACAGAGCGTGAGTTGAGCGCTCATATCAATGACAAAGCCGCGCTGTATCACGCAAAGCGGATGGGCTTCTCCGACGAAGCAATCGCGCGCTTGTGGAGCACCGATGAACTGACGATCTATCATACCCGAAAGGAAAACGGGATCGTGCCGATCTTCAAGATGATCGACACCTGTGCCTCCGAGTTCAAGAGCTATGTGCCGTACTTTTACTCCACCTATGAGGAAGAGAACGAGAGTGTCCGCACCGATAAAAAAAAGATCATCGTGCTCGGCGCGGGCCCGATCCGTATCGGTCAGGGCGTAGAGTTCGACTACTCTACCGTCCACGCGGTACAGACCATCCGTCGCGCGGGTTATGAAGCGATCATCATCAACAACAACCCCGAGACCGTTTCCACCGACTACACCACCGCCGACAAGCTCTACTTTGAGCCCCTCACTCCCG
>CAMJJL010000043.1 GCA_946406145.1 uncultured Clostridia bacterium
TCGGCTTGCGGATCTTCTGCAAAGTGTCGATGACAACGAGGTTAGTATCGGGGTGCTCTTTGACGAAATCCTCGATCTGTTCGGTGAGACCTCCGCCGAGTCTGCCTGCCTTGGTCGCTTCATGAAACTTGGAAGGAATGACGTCGCGTATCCCTCTCGCGCGCTGGATCAATCTCGATTCGGGATCTTCCAGATCGAGGTACAGAACCGTTCCCTGCTCGGTGTCATGATCGAGAAACTTCTCACCCTCGGCAACTGAAAAGCAGAGGTCAAGCATGAGCCACGACTTGCCCTCCTTGCGCTTGCCCGCGACGATATTCAGTCCTCGGGGGAGCAAATTGTTGACGACAAAGCGGGCGGGCTTGACGGTTTTCTTCATCAATTCATCGCCGCTGACCGTCCTCAGCTTCTTGAACTTTTTTCGCTTTTGCTCAGCTTCTTGTCCGAGTTCCGCGTCCGGCATCGGCTTGCTATACTCCCTGTGTACATAATACGTTCCGTCGTGATTCTTAAATGCGTCCCAATTCATATTGACCTTCCTCTCAATTTATAGAATATATGTACGAACCTTCCTATCTAAATATATCCTGTAACGAAGATAAACTGCAAGAGAATACCTTCGCTACAGGATACTTTCATCTCTCAACCAACCTACATTCATTCGCTATCACGTATTCAATTATGATTCAGCTTATGTGTCACGCAAACCGCGACACCCTGGATCTGCAGATCCTCGGGATAGATATCAGGATAGGTCTCTTTATCCTCGTTGCAGGAGCGGAGGATATACCGTCCGTCCTCTTTGATCAACTGTTTCAAGTTGTTCTTGCCTTCGTATAAAGCAACGACATAATCGCCGTCATTCGCGCCCTTTTGCTGTCTTACAATGACATAATCTCCTGGATAGATACCCGCGTCGATCATGGATTCACCCTTTGCGATCAGCGCAAAGAAGTTGCCTTTCCCAACGATGCTCTCGGGCATACGGATATATTCGATGACGGTCTCTTCTTCCTCCTGACCTTCACCGCAGGCAACATAGCCGAGGACTTTCATGTATTTCGAAGGGCTTTCCATCTCTGTCTGCGCGGTGCTGATATTTCTTCTGCCGTTGTATACGATCTCACCGCGCTCTTTCATATCGGTGAGGCAGCGGTGAACGGTAGAAACAGAAATACCTGTTCCTGCCGTAATATCTCTGACAGACGGATACTTGCTTTGCTCCGCATAGTACTGGTTGACATAGTTGTAAATGATAGAATACCATTCGGGATTTCTTCGTGCCATAAGATGACCTCCAGCAAGATAGAAACGTGGTGTTTCAATGATGGTAACAGTATAACATTGGAGTGAGCGTTTGTCAATAGATTTAGAAACAAAATATTTCTATTTGTTTCAACTCGTCCGTTATCTTTGTTATGGCATAGTAATTTTTGACCCGCTCTCGGGCACTAATCCCTCTCACAAATCGTGTGTGGGTACGCGTCCTTTTTCCTATTATCACTCCAACGCCTGTATATAAACGCGAACAGCGGGGACAACTAACGCGTCATCCCCGCTGCTGTGTATCTGCGTATATTTCTGTTGTCATCCTCACGCCAAGCTTGAAGCCTTCGATGTAGGCGTCCTTCTCAGAGAGAGCGATCAGCGATAGCTGACAGTTCTCGATCTGCTCCAGCTTATCTTTCTGATGCTCTGTCGTGAGCATAGATAGCAGTCCATCAAGCAATTTCGCTATTTCTGACAGCTTTTTCTTTGTATCTCCGCTCTGCCTGTACTCGCTCGGATTGATATTCCCGAAATAGAAGTTTTCTAACGTGGTCATGGCATTGCGCCTCCTTCAAGCACAACACAATACCACAGAAAACAATAAAGTCAAGTGATTGATCAATAAATATTTCAGGTACAATACGAAGCGGAGATCGTGATCCAGCAAACAGCAGCAAATCACTTTGATCAGCTTGGTCTGAAAAAGCTGCCTATGGTCAAATCACTTCGTAAGCGATACATCGATCTTTTGGCTCAAAACCGAAAGTGACAAGATTGAAAATACAATTTGTCACGGCATCGCTTGTTCGTCCTGATTCTCAGCCTGAGGAGGATTGAGAAGTTGAGGGCAGGGATATTCCTGTTCTTTATGCGCAGTTTTAAATTGGCATTTATTCAGTAGACATTATACAATGTCAAAGTAAACGCCAGTAAACTACTGAATAGTAAGCTGTCTATGTATGAATTCCTGCATGATGATAACGAATTATCTTAAATGAATCATCACTCTCTCGCCCTCGTACTCATCATCAGGGTTTACGCCGGAGGTAAGGATGACGTCTTTCGTTTCGAATTCGATAACTTCCAATTCTGTACGCTCATATTTTTCTTTTTTCATTTGGCCCTCCTTATCTGCCGAAATAGGTGTTTGCCGCCTGATTATAGCGGTAGGTCGCAGCGACCAGTTCCTTTGTCTCAGGCTTGACCTTGTCGGACTCTAAGCAGCGCTTGACATAATCGAGCACGGCATAATCATAACTGTTCGTGCCGATCGAGAACGTATAGGCTACATCCAGATCAGCGGCAGCGACACCCTTCTTTTCAAAATAGATCTCGTTGCCCTTTTTCGTATAGCCGACCTTCACACCGTCAAAGGTGATATTGTCCTTCACCAAATCAAAAGTGTCCTGATCGGTGATCGTGTAATAATGACGGATCGAGGTCTCGGTCAGATAGACGATGGTAGTGCCGGTGTACTCCAAGCCGTAGGAGCTCAGGTTCTCGGTCATATTGCTCATGGTCGAGGCGATATCCGAGGCGTTCACTGTATCGGTGAAATAATCCGTTCCGCCGTTTGCGAGAGCGTCGGTGTTGCGGTCAAAGGTTAGCTGCGCCTTTGAGCCGTAATCGAGCATGGTTTTGACGAGAGTGACAAGCTGATCATACTTTTCCTCTCTCTTTTCCGCGATATATTTCGTTCTGAAATCATCGCTCGTTAGGATGGTATCGGCATAGTTCTTAACGGAGTAGGTATCTGTTTTGATAACTTCTCCGCCGATTGAAAGCGTCGCGGTGACGTCGTATGTCATCTCGGCGACCGCTACTTTACAGGTCGCCTTGTATCCGCAGGAGTTTTTCTCGTCAACAGACAGGGTAACGGATGAGGACTTCTCCGTCCCGTTGACAGTCCATGCAAAATCGACCTTTGCGCCGTCGGTGATCTCCCGATCAGTCAGATCGAGATAGAAGTTCACGCCGATATCGCCGTTCAGACTCAAGCTGTGACCGACAAAGTATTCTCTGTCTGTTTCCTTTGTATCGGTATAGGTCCTGCCGTTCATCTCAGTTGTCGCGGTATAGGTGATCTTTCCCGTCTGCTTTTCACTCGTGACATTCGCATCAACGGTTTCCTGATGCTTGCAGCGTGAATCAGTACAGGTGAAGGTCGCCGTTGCCGATCTGTGATCGTCCGCCCATGTCCATTTCGGCTCGCCGTAGGTATGAGCGTCGGTAAAGGAGTATGTCATACTCTTCTGACTAAAGCTTGATCTGTCAAAGCCGGTCGCGTGCTTTATGCGGGCGGTGACGTTCATATTGTTGAAGATTCCCGCGCCGCATTTGATTTTTCCCTCATAATCGAGCTGAATATCGAGCGCATAGCCGCCAGTGCTGTTCGCCCATGAGAAAGCATATTTGCCGATCGTACCGAGGTTATCGGTATCGCCCGTTACCTTTGTGACAAATATTGCCCAGAAGGTATAGGGCTTGATCTCGGTGATGTTCTCATTGAGCCGGAGTACAAACGGGTGCAGATCACGGTTTCCGTTCCTGAACAGCTTGCTGTTGTTCGTTTCGGTAATATCATCGTTGCCGAGCACGGTGATCGGCTTGCCGTTAAACGTCTTGGGGATCACAAGCTCTTCGAGCTCCTGTGTCGGGCCGGTGTAATAGTTGATCTGATACGCCGCGCCGTTGTCGATCGGCTTGAAATCAAAGTAGCTCAGTTCGACCGACTCAAGCTCCTCGCCGACGCCTCCGTCCTCATTGACGGCGTATTTCTTGTCGTTCACCTCATAGTATGCGACTTGTCCGAGAATATAGTCGCCGTTTTCGTCAATTCTCGGCTCAACAAGCGCAGAATACCGTAGGAACACCGCGGTATATGCCGCTGCTTTTTTGACAGCGGGCAGTTTATCGGCGGCATAGGTATTCTCGCCGTCTGTCCAGCCGACAAAGGTAAAGCCGTCCTTGAGAGGAAGCTCGCCCGAAAAGACAGGCGTTTCGTCGTATCTTAGCTCAGAGGATTGCAGGATCGTGCCGTCCTCGTCGGCAAAGGTGATCGTAAAGGTCGCGTTTTCATCTATCTTGGGGATCGCGCGCGTCTCAATATGGGAGGCGTCGTTCCGGCATACGCGGGTTTCTTCGCCCTCTTCTGTCAAGGTCGCTTCCTTTGTGACCGTCCACTTGCCCCAGTCGTGACCGAGGGCGGGAAGCTCGATCTGTATCGTCTGATCCTCAGCCCAGTCTTTATCAAAGTCAGCTTTCAGCTCCTTTACTCCGGGCGTTGTACAGCCTGCCTCCGTCACGATCGTCTCGGCAGCGATAACGTACTCGGACTCTGTATGCGCGTCGTCTCTTTTGCAGGTTCTGATTGCCGAACACATATAATGATGTGTCTCTATGTCCGGAATATCGTAGTCGTTCTCCCATGTATATACCGGCTCGCCCCAGTCATGTCCGAGCGCGGGTATGATCTCCGGCTCTTCGATTTGCCGCGTTCCTTTTTCATCCGCGAATAGGTTTCCTTCCTCGTCTGTCCAATACGCCTTGTATCCGTAAGACATACAGGTCGGAGCAAGCTCGTCTGTTTTGGTCAGCGTGCCCACGGCGGTTTTCGGGACGATGGTTTTGTTTTGAGAAGATATAATATCCTGCGTCGAAACAGCGCCTGCTTCATCCTTATAGCGGAACGGCTTATCCTCATGGAGAACAAGGTTTCCGTCATAGGAATAGGAGGTGATGGAATCGTCCGCGTTCGTCCATGAGAGGTCGACGGTACAATTCTCGCCGCCGATGCCTGCATAGGGAGTAGCGCTGTAGTCGGCTGAGGCAATCACATTGCCGCCCGTTATGGTAACGGTACCGCTCTGTCCGCCTATCGCCCATCCGCTTTTTTCATCGGAATAGCTTCTTGCCGTTGCGTTCACTCTGCCGCCGGTGATCGTCACGTCAGCATCGGCTGTCGGCTGACCCGCGGCAGTGCTGCCCGCGCCGATCGCCGGGGATTCTCTTAAGCCTCCGTAAGCGTTGACTTTGCCGCCGCTGATGACGACATTAGTGCTGTTCTCGCCTACGCTGCCGATTGCGGGCGCATATTCTTCGGAGTACGCCGTTACAACGCCGCCGGTGATCGTGACAGATCCGCCCGAGCCGCCGATCGCGGGCAGGTGAAGATCGCTCATACTACTGCTATTTGCCCTTACGGAGCCGCCGTTGATGGTGATGTTTGTATCCAAGCCGCCGATCGACGCGGCGCCTGCGTTTCCTGTCGCCCTGACCGTTCCGCCGTTGATAATGACAGAGCCGCCCGGTTCGGTGAGCGATGTGCCGATCGCGGCGTCTGAATAATTTTTGAAGACCTCGAGCGAGCCTCTTGTCATGGCGTCCGTAGACTGCGCCCAGATAGTCAGCGAGGAGCCCTGCGGCACCTTGATTCCATCGTATAGCTTTAGAGTCACTCCGTCGCAGAGGATGAGGTTGACGTCTCCGTCTATTACTAATCCGGTTCGATCTCCGCCGAAATCCTTTTGAGCGGCATACCAGCCGCCGGAAGCGCCGCTTTCGCTGAGCGTAAAGAGTCCCTCAAGGCTGTCGTCAAAGATTCCCTCAGCCTCCTCAGGAGGCATACTGCTTCCGTTTGCATCGACATAAGGGACACTGCTTTCATCCCATTTAGCATATAACGTCATATTGCTGTAGACGGGATCATAGTCAAAATACCAATAGTCATAACGGGTAGCCTCCGGCTTTGTGTACCAGCCCGAGAAGCTATATCCTTCGCGCACGGGAGGCTCGGGTGCTGACACATAGCCTCCGGGAAGGATGTCCTGAGATTTGACAGAGGAGCCGCCGGTACTGTCGAAGGTCACACGATACGTCCGGTTCCACGGATCCTGATTTCTGCGGTTGAAATTCGTACTGTATATCAGCCGTGCGAGTTCATAATCCATGAAATCGGTTTCAAGACAGCCGGTATACAAGTCAGGATATTCGCGCAAAAGTCTACATAGCGACGGATTGATCTTAGCAGCGCCGTCGTCAGGCCAGACCATATCATGATTATCTTCGATAAGAAAAACGATATCCGCGCCGGCGAGAGCCCCTAAAAAGCCCCCGAGCACTGCTCCTCCGATGATACCGGCGAGTAATCCTGCGAGAAGAACGTCTGAATCTTGGTAGCTCAGACTGGTATATATAATAGACCAAGCGTCCTTGCCCTTGCTTCTTGCGTCATTCTTTCTGAAAGCGGCATTATAATCGCTCAACAGCGAGCTTTCAATATATTTCCATTTTCCGCTTGGTTCTATATTGTAAACGTCCTCAGTCCAAACCTCAACCGTATCGAAGTCAGTTGTTTTTGCCATTGTTCTGTTGTATTCATCTCCGCCTTCAAAGCTGCTGACGTCGAGCGCCCAGTATGTGCCGTCGTCAAGCAGATAATTCGGCTGATAAACTGCATTTTGATATAGCTCATCTTCGGATTCTTTCAATTTCAGACGACTGAGGATAACCAGCTTTCCGCGCGCCTCGCCGAGCGTCGGTGCATGATTGCCGCAGTATATTTTGTCGGGCTGCTCGGCAAGCAGATCTTGGAAATACTTGTAAATATCTTGATCACATTTATCCTTATCGCATTTGATCTGGATTATCATCGTTTCGCTTTCATGGAACGAAAGAAACCGTAGCATACCCCTAATCACTTCGTCCAGTCTCAATCTTTCGCCGCCCACTCCGTTGAGGTAGATAGAGCCGTGACACATGGTGAGCTTTCCGTCATCCTTACCGATTCGCAAATCAAAGTAGCGAACCCCGTTAGCCATTTGCTCCATATAATAATAATCCTGCGTCCGGACAAAATGACCCATCCATGTGGAATAATCCATATCGACCGCGCAGGCGTCATGAATACCCGGTATGCTCAGCTCGTTGAGCTTTGCGTCGTCGGGAATATAACTCATCCATTCCTTATCCCAATGCGAGTTGAGATTATCATATCCGGGATAGGCTGTCAGTTTGCTCGGTGTTTGAGCCGCTTGGGCCTTCTCAACATTCGGAATAACGGTAAATATACTGACGATCATCACGAATGACAACAGCATACTCACAGCTTTCATGATCGGTTTCCTGAGTTGTTTCATATTCAGTACCTCCCCAAAAAACTAATGGTAATTTACAATCATTCTTTCTACCGTAAAAGCGTGCGGATGTCCACACCGAAGAAATCGGAAATGACGACGAGCTTTACGATATCGGGCAGGCGCTCGTTATTTTCCCAGCGGTAGACCGTCTGCGCGGTCACACCCATCGCATCGGCGAACTCCTGTACGCTCAGATCGCGCTCTGCTCTCAGGCGGCGGATGTTCGTTCCCAGTCTGATCTTGCCCTCATAATAATTCTGTATCACATCGCCGGTCAGATTCGCGACCGGGTTCCGCAGATTTCCAAACGCCTTTTTCAGCGCCTTTGCAGTGACCGGCTTGACCAGAAAGGAGCTGGCATACAGCTCGTGCGCCTCGAGCGCGTATTCGGGATATCCTGTCACAAAGATGATATTGACGCGGGGACTCTTTTTCTGAATGATCTGCGCAAGGGTCAGTCCGCTGATCTCAGGCATATTGATGTCCAGAATCGCGACGTCGGCTGCGTTTTTCAGCGCGTATTCCTGTGCCTCTTTCGCTTTGCTGAATCCGGCGCACTCCGCCTGCGGAACAATCTGTTTGATATCTCGGATAAGGTTTTTCACAATAACCGGATAGTCGTCGCAAATGATGATTCTCATGCTTTTTCTCCGTTCTTAGGGATGTATACCGTCGCAGTCGTACCCTCTTCTCCGCTTTGGATATCGAGCGTACCGCCGCAAAAGTGTTTCAGCCTTTGTCTGACGTTATTGATGCCATCGCCGAAGCTTTCGATATTGGCGTCAAAGCCTCTGCCGTTGTCGATGACGCTGACGATATAATGATCGTCGGCGGCGTCGGAGATGATTTGGATAACGCCTGCTTCGCGCTTCTCGCCGATCCCGTGGATCAAGGCGTTCTCAAACAGCGGCTCTATCGTCAGCGGCGGCACACGGAAGCCGCTTTCGCGTACGTCATAGATGATATTGGTTTTGCTTTCCAAGCCTGCTTCATGGATGCGCTGCAGCGCCTTGATATGCTCCAGCTCGGCGGTGAACGGGATCATATTCTCGTTGTGTCTGAGCGCGCTGATGTTCTGTCTGAGATAGGTGGAGAAATCGTCGATCGTTTCCGACGCCTGCTCCGGATTCTCTCTGACCAGAGATTTGATGATGGCGAGAGCGTTATACATAAAGTGAGGCGATATTTGCTCCTGCATCAGCCTGACCTTTGACTTTGACAGTTCTCTTTCTTTTTCAAGCATCTTCCGATGCACCTGATTGCGGTAGATCGTTGTCAGATAGAAGTAATAGATGTAAATATCGATCAGGGTGATCTCCGTCAGCATATCGGTGATCACATTTTCATATTCCAAAATCATAGTTACTCCGGTGATCGTGATGATCGAGACGGAAACGACGACGCTGAACCTTTTGTGCTCCTTGAACTGCGTGTAAGAGAAAACCACCAGCAGGATCAGATAAAGGATATTGACAGCAAACGGGAAGAAATGCAGATTTCCCGAGATAAAATAGTTCTTCTCGCTGTAACGAAAGACAGCGACAGAGTCGATCCTCGGCAGCCGCAGCACAACCAGCGCGTTGATGA
Organism: uncultured Clostridia bacterium; assembly: GCA_946406145.1. Taxonomy (GTDB): domain Bacteria; phylum Bacillota; class Clostridia; order Oscillospirales; family Acutalibacteraceae; genus Ruminococcoides. The sequence continues at coordinate 8,994 of CAMJJL010000043.1, forward strand.
CGGCGGGGATCAGGATCAGCATGCGATGCAGGCGGCTCTTAGTCAGTACAAATACCTCGAGAGCGATAATAAACGGATAAAGAATATATCTGAGCGCTGTCATCGCATAATTGACAGAGACCCGGGACATTTCCTCACTTGCCCATTCCGTTACCATTTCAGATACAATAACAGCAAACGCCAGCAGCAGGATGAGATACACCGAGCCGACGGCAGGGATCTTCGCGTCCTTGTTCAGCGTGATAATCACCGTAAGCCCAACAAGCAGAATCAGCGAAATATAATTGCCGGCGATATAGTCGATGATGGATGGATTCATATTGGTATCACTTCCCGAACCTATACTTTATTTAATTATAAAACGAATCGGCGAAAAAGTCATTCCCCAATCTGGTGAAAGCAGAATTCTCCAATTCGGTGAAAACAGAAGAAATTTCGTTTACTTGTTTTTTTATTTATTATAAAATATATTTTCGGAAAAGGAGAGGAGGTATATACCATGAAGTATTTGATCGCGTATTATTCCTGGTCAGGCCATACTAAAATGACAGCCGAGCGTATCGCAAGGGTAACGGGCGGCAATCTCTTTGAGATCGTCCCGACAGAGCCGTATCCCCGTCTGTATGCCAGATGCGCCATAGCGGCTAAGGCGGAGCGCGATAAGAACGCCCGTCCTGCGCTGATCGGTACGGTCGAGAATTTTGATGATTATAGCGACGTTATTATCGGTTATCCGGCATGGTGGCACACCTGTCCCATGATCATTCTGTCCTTCCTCGAACAGTATGACTTTACCGGCAAAAGGGTACACCTGTTCAACACCCACATGGGGAGTCATTCGGTCGGCACAGAGCTGATCCGCGAGCACTGCAAGGGAGAGGTCATCGAGAGCAAGGACGCTAATGAGCTCAAACAGGAATCTCAGATCAAGGCGTGGCTCGGTCTGTGATCCGTGCATAGTTTTATGAAAGCGTCGGTTTTCCGACTGCTTTACAGGAGGTGAAACAATGTTAAGCACTTTGTTAAGTGCTGCCAACGTCGCTCCTACAGCGGCTGCCGTCGCAGAGCAGGCGACCTCTTCGGGCGGGCTATCCGCCGAGATACAGGAACAGATCGAATGCGTCGTCTTGTTCCGGATACCGGTCCCGTTCGTTGACGGAGGGATCCCGGTCTATGAATCAACGGTCGTCACCTGGATCATCATGGCTGTGATCGTGCTGATCGCCGCTCTTTTGACGCGGAACCTGAAGGTAGTGCCGACAGGCAAGAGGCAGGTCGCCCTTGAGACCTGCGTCGGCTGGATCAGGGATTTTTGCCGCGATAATATCGGTCCCGAGGGAGACAGGTATATGTGTTATCTCGGGACGGTGCTGATATATATCGGCACGGCGAATATCATCGGCATGTTCGGTATGAAGCCTCCGACCAAGGATCTGAGCGTGACGATCGCTCTCGCCCTGATGAGCATTATCCTGATCGAGGGAGCGACGCTGAGAAAGCACGGCTTCTTAGGCTTCTTTAAGCATCTGGGCAGCCCTACGCCTATTATGGCGCCGATGAATGTTCTTGAAATCGGTATCAGACCGCTTTCGCTTTGTCTGCGATTGTTCGGCAACGTTGTAGCGGCATTCATCATTATGGAGCTGATCAAGTTCGTGATTCCCGTCGGAATCCCGACTGTTTTCAGCTTGTACTTTGATATTTTTGACGGCTTCCTGCAGGCGTACATATTTGTATTCCTTACCTCGCTGTTTATCGGCGAAGGCATTGAGGAAGCAGAGGAATAATACTTTTATTTGATAAGGAGAGTTTATTATGGGAATCGCATTAGCAGCTGCGATTGCAGTATTGACAGGCGCGGGCGCCGCGATCGGTATCGGTATGGCGACAAGCCATGCCAGCGAGGCTATCGCCAAGCAGCCTGAGGCAAAGAAGGACATCAGAAGCACCATGCTCATCGGCTGCGCGCTGGCGGAGGCTACCGCTATCTACGGCCTGCTGGTGGCTATCATGCTGATATTTGTAGCGGATCCGGGCAGCAACTCCGTGCTCGGCGCCGCCATCGCGGTCGTCACCGGCATGGGCGCCGGCATCGGTATCGGTTTTGCTACCAGCCGCGCGTGTGACGGTATCGCCCGACAGCCCGAGGTCAAAAAGGACATCAGAAGCACCATGCTGATCGGCTGCGCTCTGGCTGAGGCTACCGCTATCTACGGTCTGCTGGTTTCGATCATGCTGATATTTGTCGCGTGATTTTGAACGCATAGAGTAAAAAATCACAAGAAGGCGGACAGTAATATGCTTAATATCAACATATGGGACATCGTGTGGACGGTCGTGAATCTGCTGCTGTTCTTTGTCCTGCTGAGGATCTTTCTCTTCAAGCCTGTTCTGAAGGTGATGAACGAGCGAGAGCAGAAGATCAGGGACGATCTTGACGGCGCCCAAGCCGCGAGAGAAGAGTCAGAGGAGCTCAAGGCGCAGTACGACGCCGAGCTTGCAAACGTCCACGATGAAGCGGATAGGATCAGAAGCAACGCGAAAAAAAGCGCCGAAAAGGAAAAGGCCGAGATCATCGCGGACGCTCACGCACAGGCCGACAGGCTTATCTCGGACGCGCAGAAAACGATCGCGCGCGATAAGCAGGAGGCTATCGAATCCGCACACAACGAGATCGCGGGGCTGGCGGTTTTGACCGCTGCCCGCTTGGTATCAAAAAATATAGACGAGGAGAGCGACCGCGCGTACGCGGAGCAGCTTCTCTCACAGGTAGGTGCGGATCATCATGAATAATTCAGACATCAATAAAATAGCGTCCGGTCTGCTGGAATCCGATATCGCTCACGACGATATCAGAGAGCTCGCGGACACATGGAACAACAGCGAGGAGCTGCGCAGCGCGCTACTCTCGACCGGTGTTTCGGACGAAGAAAAGGAACGTATCGCGGACAGAGCGTTCTCTCCGGCAGGCTCCGCCTGCATCAAAAAGCTGATGCATGACGGCGCTTTGACCGAGCTGCCGGCGATCGTAAAAGAATATGAAAGACTCAAGCTAAAGCAAAGCGGGACCGTCGTCTGTCAGCTTTACTGCACGCAAAAGCCGTCGCAGGAGCTGACGAAGGAATTCCGCGAGGTCATTCGCGAGAAGCTCGGCTGTCAGGAGGTCGTCCTCGATATCAGGATCGATCCCTCGCTGATCGGCGGATATGTCCTTCACGTTGACGGAAAGATCTATGATAAAAGCGTTAAGAACGCGCTAAAGAGCCTGCAGGGCGATCTTGCCCGCAGAGCCGCGTCCGAACAGGGCAATACGGATATCGTTTCGATGATCAAGGAAGAGATCGCCGACTTTGAGGTCAAGCTCGAGGTCAACGAGGGCGGCTCGGTCATCTCGATCCATGACGGTATCGTGAACTGCTTTGGTTTGGAAAAGGTCATGTTCGGCGAGCTGGTTCAGTTTGACACCGGCGTCAAGGGCATTGTACAGAATATCACCAAGGATCACGTCGGCGTTGTCCTGCTGGGCAGCGACCGCGGTTTATATGAAGGCTCACAGGTAGTACGCACCAGCAAAAAAGCCGGCGTTCCCGTCGGCGAGGGCATGATCGGACGCGTCGTTGACGCGCTCGGCGATCCGATCGACGGACTCGGCACTGTGGAAGCGGTCGATTATTTCCCGATTGAGACCGAGGCTGCCGGCGTTTGTGTGCGAAAGAGCGTCTCTGAGCCGCTCCAGACCGGTATCCTCGCGATCGACTCCATGTTCCCGATCGGACGCGGACAGCGCGAGCTGATCATCGGCGACAGGCAGACAGGCAAGACCTCGATCGCCGTTGACACGATGATCAACCAAAAGGGTCAGGACATGATCTGCATTTATGTCGCGATCGGTCAGAAGGCGTCCACCGTCGCTAAGGTCGTTGGCGACCTCAAAAAGCACGGCGCGATGGATTATACCATCGTCGTAGCCGCACTGGCGAGCGACCTCGCACCGCTGCAGTGGATCGCGCCCTACAGCGGCACGGCGATCGCCGAATATTTTATGAAACAGGGCAAGGACGTCCTGATCGTCTATGACGATCTCTCCAAGCACGCCGTCGCGTACAGAACGATGAGCCTGCTTTTAGAGCGTTCTCCGGGTCGAGAAGCATTCCCCGGCGACGTATTCTATCTCCATTCGAGATTGCTGGAGCGTTCGTCAAGGCTTGACGATGAGCACGGCGGCGGTTCGATCTCGGCTTTGCCGATCATCGAAACACAGGCGGGCGACGTATCCGCTTATATCCCCACCAACGTCATCTCGATCACCGACGGACAGATCTTCCTTGAAACACAGCTATTCAACTCGGGTATGCGCCCCGCGGTCAACGTCGGACTGTCGGTATCGCGCGTCGGCGGCGCCGCTCAGACAAAGGCGATGAAGAAGGTCTCCGGTACACTGAGAATGGATCTCGCGCAGTACCGTGAGATGGGCGTATTCACCCAGTTCAGCTCGGAGCTCGACAAGGCGACAAAGGATCTGCTCGACTTCGGCGACAGGCTGATGGAGCTGTTGAAGCAGCCGCTCGGTCAACCGCTGAAAATGCACGAGCAGGTGATCCTCCTGCTTGCCGCGGGCAAAAAGCAGATGCAGGACGTTCCCTTGAGCGAGATCAAGCCGTTTTCCAAGGGGCTTCTCCGCTACATGGAGGACGAGCACAAGGAGCTTATCGACGAGATCAACGAAAAGAAGGCGCTCTCTCCCGAGCTTGAGGAGAAGCTAATCAGCGCCTTCAAGGAATACAAAGCCCAATAAGCATAAACAACCATAAAGGAGTTCATAGCCTATGGCGAATATGAATGAGATCAAGGACAGGATATCCGGTATCAAGGATATCATGAAGATCACCAACGCGATGTATCTGATCTCCTCCTCAAAACTGAAAAAGGCGCGTGCCAACTGGGAAGCGATGCAGCCGTATTTTGACAATATTCAGGCTACCGTGCATCATGTCCTCGAGCATACAGAGGAATTCTCGCACCCGTATTTTGATAACGGCAAGGATAAGCCCGACGATCAAAAAAAGTACGGATATATCGTCGTCAGCGGCGATAAGGGAATGTGCGGATCGTATAACCACAATATCGTGAAATTCGCTCAGGCGGAAATAGCAAAGCATGAGAATGCCGCGATCTTCGCCGTGGGTACTGCCGGCAGGATTCATTTTGAACGGATCGGCGCCAATGTAGACGTAGAATTTCTCTACACGGTACAGGATCCGACCTTTGAAAAGGCGAAGATGATCGCAGATACGATCACCGAGCATTATTTGAAGGGCAGACTCGACGAGGTCTATATCATCTATACAAGGATCGAAAGGGGCGCGGAGGTCCCGAAGATCGTGAAGATGTTCCCCCTTGAAAGACACCGCTTTGAAGAGGGCGACCCAGCAAAGGAGCGGTATATGACCACTCGCTTCGAGCCGTCGCCGCATGCGGTGATAGACACGGTCGGTCCGATCGTCGCGAGAGGTCTGATCTACGGTGTGCTGACAGCCGCGTACTGCGCGGAGCATAACGCGAGAATGTCCGCGATGGACGCCTCCACCACCAGCGCACGCGATATGATAACACAGCTTTCTCTTGAATATAACCGCGCGAGACAGGCGGCGATCACGCAGGAGATCTCCGAGATCGTCGGCGGCGCAAAGAGCCTGAGCCAGAAAAAAGCCTGAGCAACGCGCAATGAAGAGGTGCAAATATGGAAACAATAAAAGGTAAAATATTACAGGTGCTGGGCGCCGTTGTCGACGTGGAGTTTCCCGATCGGAAGCTCCCCATGGTCAAGGACGCTCTCACCGTTGAGCTCGACGGCCGTACCCGTGTGATGGAGGTCGCCCAGCATATGGGCGGTCATGTCGTCCGTGCGATCATGCTGACCGCAAGCGACGGACTGTGCAAGGGCATGGAGGTCACCGCGACCGGCAGCGGTATCAGGGTGCCGGTCGGCGAGGCGACGCTCGGCAGAATGTTCAATGTTCTCGGCGAGCCGATCGACTTTGCCGGAGACGTTGAGGCGGACGATTATTGGGAGATCCACCGTGAACCGCCTAAGTTTGCGGATCAAAGCCCCGTTGTAGAGATCCTCGAGACCGGTATCAAGGTCATCGACCTGCTCGCTCCCTACGCAAAGGGCGGCAAGATCGGTCTGTTCGGCGGCGCAGGCGTCGGCAAAACCGTACTGATCCAGGAGCTGATCAGAAACATCGCCACCGAGCACGGCGGCTATTCGATCTTTACCGGCGTCGGCGAGCGTTCGCGCGAGGGCAACGACCTGTGGCATGAGATGATGGATTCCGGCGTTATCGCCAAGACCGCGCTCGTGTTCGGTCAGATGAACGAGCCGCCGGGCTCCAGAATGAGAGTTGCCCAGACCGGACTGACGATGGCGGAGTATTTCCGTGATGTACAGCACCAAGACGTGCTTCTGTTCGTCGATAATATATTCAGATATTTACAGGCGGGCTCAGAGGTATCCGCGCTTCTGGGCAGAATGCCCTCCGCGGTCGGCTATCAGCCTACGCTCGCGAACGAAATGGGCGAGCTGGAGGAACGTATCACCTCTACCGAAAAGGGCTCGATTACATCGGTACAGGCGGTCTATGTCCCCGCTGACGATCTGACCGACCCTGCTCCCGCTATCACCTTTACTCATCTTGACGCGACCACCGTTCTGTCAAGAAAGATCGTAGAACAGGGTATTTACCCTGCGGTTGATCCCCTGGAGTCCACGAGCCGTATCCTTGAACCCGATGTCGTCGGCGAGGAGCATTACGCGATCGCCCGCCGTGTTGTGGAAGTGCTCCAGAAATACAAGGAGCTACAGGATATCATCGCGATCCTCGGTATGGAGGAGCTGGATGAAGCCGATAAGGCGACGGTTATGCGTGCCCGCAAGATCCAGCGATTTATGTCCCAGCCGTTCCATGTCGCCGAGACCTTCACGGGTATCCCCGGCTGTTATGTCCCGATCAAGGAGACGCTGCGCGGCTTCAAGGCGATCCTCGACGGCGAGATGGATCAGTATCCCGAGCCCGCGTTCCATAACGTGGGAACGATCGACGACGTGATCGCAAAGGCGGCTAAGCTCGAAGAGGAGTGATCCAACCATGAACAGCTTTAAACTTGAGATCTATGCCACCGACGGCTGCTTCTATAACGGCGACTGCGAACACCTGATTTTTGGCTCGGCAGACGGAAGCAGAGGCGTGATGGCAGGGCATGAGCCGATGATCTGCGCGCTTGCTAAGGGCGAGATCCGCTATCTGACCGACGGCGAATGGAACAGAGTCGCCGTCACAGAGGGCTTTGTCGAGGTCATGCCGACATATGTGCGGCTGTTCGCGGACACCGCCGTCAAGGCGGAGGAGGTCGACGAATACCGCGCCAGATCCGCAAGTGCGCGCGCCGCTGAGCGTGAGCGCCAGAGGCTTTCGACAAAGCAATATATCAATACCAACCTATCGTTAAAAAGGGCTATGGGACACAAAAGGCATTGACGAGAATACCCTGCGCCGCGCGGCACAGGGTGTTTTTTGCTGTTCCGCACTTGATTTTAATGCGGTATTATCGTACAATAGCTCTGTTGAGGAGATGAGAACATGGCGAAGAAAAGGAAAAGCGCAAAGCCTTCCGTTCCGGAGGCTCAGAAATCCGCTCCGTTAGATGAAACAAAAGTAGATCCTGAGAATAAAGAAGCGGAAGTCGATGCGGCGGATATGGAACCCGTTGAACAGGCACCGGAGGATCCGGCGCCTATGGAGGAAGAGATCACTCTTTCTCCCGATACGATCGAAGAGATCGGAGAGCCCGACAAGGAGCTGGTATTCCAAAATGTCGTGAGAGCTTATGAGGAAGCCAAGCGCAAGCGTGAGAAATACAAGAAAATCGGTCCGATCTTTGTGTTGGTCTCGGGTATCATCTTTCTTGCTCTGATATTCACACTCGAGAACAAGATCACGTTTCTGATCTTTTGGGTCATTACGATTCTATACACCGTCGCTTTGATGATCCGTACAGAATACAAGTATCACCTGTTCCGGAGATATCTCGGTCTGAAAGAGGAAGAAACCGCGGAAGAAGTAAGCGCGGAGACTGAAACGGAAGAATCACAGCCGAATGGATCGACCGAGGTGCAAGCGCCAAAGACCGCGTCATCAAAGAACCAACAGGAGGAGAAAGAATGAAAAAGATATTTTCTGTTTTCCGATTAGATCTGAAAAGCCTGACCAAGAACCTGATCGTATTTGTCGTCGTGATCGGTATCACCATCTTACCGGCGCTTTACGCGTGGTTCAATATCGCCGCCAACTGGGATCCGTATTCCAATACGGGAAATCTGGCGTTCGCGGTATGCTCCGAGGATAAGGGCTACAGCTACAAGACCCTGTCGATCAACGCGGGCGATAAGATCATAGACAGCCTCAAGCAGAACGACAAGATGGGGTGGGAGTTTGTTGACGCCGATCAAGCGAAGGATGGCGTCAAAAACGGCGAATACTACGCCGCCGTGATCATTCCCGAGGATTTCAGCGAGAATCTGCTCTCGATCACGACCGGTGATTTTACGCAGGCAAAGCTCGAATACTACGTCAATGAAAAAAGGAACGCGATCTCTCCCAAGATCACGGATAAGGGAATCGAAGCAATCGAAACAAGCGTCGGCTCGACCTATGTCAGCTCGCTGACAGAGACGATCGCTAAGGTGCTGAATCTTTCCGAAAGCGAATACAGCGAAAGCAAGAACGATCTTGCAGACAAAGTAATCACTGCCTTAAATGACGCAAAAACAGATATCAGTACCTTTGATTCCTCTGTTGATGTGCTGATCACGACGCTGGATTCCATTGACGGTTTGGTTAAATCGAACAAGGAATTAGTGCCTACGATCCAGTCGACCCTTGCGGGCGCGGGCGTGTTCACTGCCGACGTAGCGGAGACTCTTTCATCGACGCAGGGCATCGCGTCTCAGATCACGACCTCCCTTGACGGCTTGATCGGCTCCGGTTCCACCTACATGGACAGCGTATCGGATCAAATGGATGATGTGTTCGGCGCGTTGAGCGACGACGCGGAGGCTGTGTCCAATAAGCTGGCAAAGATCGAGACGATCAATCAGAAGATTAAATCTGTCAACAATGTTGTTATCGGTATTCTGGAAAAAATCAAGACAAATCTGGGCATCGATTGCGCAAAGGCGCTGAGCGCTCTGAACCGCGCGAATGAAAAGCAGGACGCTATCATCAATAAAATAGACAGCATCCGCGACAATATCACAAAAACAGGCAATCTGCCAGCAAACGCAAAGTCTGAAATTGAAACGCTGATCGGCGACGCCAAAACGGAGCTTTCCTCCGCGGCAACGGAATTCAGCGCGATCCGCCAGGATATCGACTCGGTCGTTTCCGATTCTTTCTCTTCGCTTAACGATATTACCGGCTTCCTCCAGACTGTGAGCGCCGGTACGGGTCAGCTTGATACGGTGTTTGACAGCGCGCTGGATACCACCTCCAACCTCAAAAATGCCCTTAACAGTCTAAAGACCTTTTTGACGACTGTCGATGGCAAGATCGACACGCTGATCGAAAAGGTCAAGGACGTCGAAAGCTCCAACCTGATCGAAAACATCATCACGCCGATCATCGAGAATCCCGAAGCGCTGGGCAGCTTTGTTTCCTCTCCCGTCGCTTATGATACCACAAGAGTCTATCCGATCGAAAACTACGGCTCCGCGATGACGCCCTTCTATTCTTCACTTGCTCTTTGGGTCGGCGGCGTTGTACTGGTAGCGGTGCTGAATACCGACCTAACCAAAAACGACCGCAAAAAGCTCGGAAAAGCGAATTCCGTACAACTTTTCTTCGGCAGATATATGATGTTCCTCGTGATCAGCCTGATTCAGGGGCTGATCATCGCGCTGGGCGACTTGTATTTCCTCAAGATCCAATGCGAGAATCCTCTGCTGTTTATTGCCACCTGCATGATATCCAGCATCGTCTATTCGCTGATCATCTATTCGCTGACGATCACCTTCAGCGTAGTCGGCAAAGCGCTCGCGGTTATCATACTGATCCTGCAGGTAGCCGGCTCCGGCGGCACGTTCCCGATCGAGGTTCTTCCCGCGCCGTTCAAGGCGATCGCGCCGTTTTTGCCGTTCAAATACGGGATCAACGCCCTTCGCGAGACTGTCGCGGGCTTGGATTGGAGCAGCTATTGGCATAACCTCGGTATGCTGCTGATCTTCATCGTTCCTGCACTGATCCTCGGTCTGCTGCTGAGAAAGCCGTGTATCAAGATCATTGCCTTCTTCAATGAAAAGATCGAGGAAAGCGATTTGGTGATATAATCGGCAAGATAAAAAACATAACATAGCAGAGTATTAATCAACTGTAGATACTCGAAGCGTGACCACCCGTTTTTACGGGTGGTTTGTTTTAGAGCTATATGCCCCGAGAATAGCCGCTTGTTCATAACGAGCAAGCGGCTATTCTTCCGTGATTATTATTTTAAAAATAACATTGGGCGAATTGCTGTGTACATCATCAAACACCTTGAGCATAGTCTGCGCGTATTGTCGCATATCATCCGACACTGTTTCTAACCCTTTGATTTCAACGGTTACATTCTCATCATCTTCATACCAGCCATCTAAACAGTCCCATAGAGCATCCCAATTCTCACCGTAATAATCCGGAAGCTCAAACTTTGTTTTCAGTTCCCTATGGAGTTGTGCAGGATATTCCATATTGGTAAAGTCTAATGTTATCTTTATTTCTTTCATATTAATACTATTCTCTAATAAAACAGCTTATCATCTGTTGCGTCTAATTTCGTATAACTTTGTTTCGTCGTCGCTCGCTGTACTCGGTAAGCGTACCCGGCAGGTGCGCTTTGACCTCGTGCTGCGGCTCCTCCTCTCCCCATAAGAGCCGCGCGTTTTTCTTATCCTCCATGAGCTGAGGATCGGTCGTCAAAA
>CAMJJL010000044.1 GCA_946406145.1 uncultured Clostridia bacterium
AGGATGATAGACGTACTGTTCCTAACTTATATACTTTTTCGACAAACTGAAAGCGCACCCGGTTGGGTGCGCTTTTGTGCTATGGAATGTGGAATTAGTCGATTTCTACCATAACCTTCTCGTCCTTGCGGATCGCGGCGGAACGTGCTACAGTGCGGATCGCTTTGGCGATTCTGCCCTGCTTACCGATGATTCTGCCCATATCGCCCTCTGCAACATGGATGTGATACACGATGGTACCCTCTTCGTTAGGTTCGTCAACGGTCACGGAAACCGCATCGGGCTCTTCAACCAAGCCCTTAGCAATCGTAAGAAGTAAGTCTTTCATAATTATGGTCCTTTCGCAATTACAATTAGAAATACTATTGTTTAAGTATTTCATTTTGAAATACTTAGATAATGCCTGTGTTCTTCAATAAAGCCTTTACGGTATCGGTCGGCTGTGCGCCCTTGGCGATCCATTCCTTAACCTTATCGGCATCTACGTTAACCTCAGAGGGCTCGGCGGTGGGTTTGTAGGTACCGATTTCCTCGATGAAGCGGCCGTCGCGCGGATAACGCGAGTCAGCTACAACAATACGATAGAAGGGGTTCTTTTTCGCACCCATTCTTTTCAGTCTGATTTTTACCATGGTCTTACCTCCTGTCTGTTTAGAATACTATATCTAATTTACAATCGAAAATCGTAAATTATCTGAACGGATTGCTCCGTGATCAGCAAATTTGGTGAACGGTGAATGGTGAATGGTGAACGGTGAATGGCGGGCTCTGCCCACACCCGATTATAATATATCAAAATCCGAGTGGGTTTCCGACAACCGTTAACCGAAAAATTACATCCCCGGGAAGCCGCCTGTGCCGCCCATCGGGGGCATGCCGCCGTTTGAGTTGAGCATCTTTCTGAGCTGTCTGCCCTTCTTGCCCTTGGAGGTGAACTGGCGCATCATCTTCTGTGTCTGTTCGAGCTGTTTGATCAGTCGGTTGACTTCCTCCACCGGTCTGCCGCTGCCTGCGGCGATCCTGCGCTTGCGCGAGGGATTGAGCAGTCCGGGATGTTCTCTCTCGGCAGGGGTCATCGACAGGATGATCGCCCTGTTCCAATCGAGGATGCGTTCGTTGATATCCATCTCATCGACCTTGTTGCCTACGCCCGGGAGCTTACTGAGGATCCCCTTGATGGGACCCATATTGCGCACCTGATCGAGCTGATCGAGCATGTCGTTGAAGTCCATTTTATTTTTGAGCATCTTGCGCGCGAGCTCTTCCGCCTTTTCCTGGTCGAGCTTCTGCTCTGCTTCCTCGATCAGCGTGAGCACATCGCCCATGCCCAGTATTCGGGACGCCATACGGTCGGGGTGGAACATCTCGAGATCCTCGAGCTTCTCACCCGTACCGGAGAACTTGATCGGCTTGCCGGTGACTGCCTTGACGGACAGCGCGGCGCCGCCTCGGGTATCGCCGTCGAGCTTCGTCAGAATAACGCCGGTGATATCCAGCAGGTCGTTGAACGTCTTGGCGACGTTGACAGCGTCCTGACCGGTCATCGCGTCGATAGTCAGCAGGATCTCATTGGGGCTGACGGCCGCCTTGATGTCCTGCAGCTCCTTCATCAGCGCTTCATCGATATGCAGACGGCCGGCGGTATCGAGGATCACGATATCGTTGCCGTAGTCCTTAGCGTGCTTGATGGCTTCTTTCGCGATAGTGACGGGGTTTTCGGTGCCCATCTCAAAGACCGGTACCTCCGCCTTCGCGCCGACGACCTTGAGCTGTTCGATCGCCGCCGGACGGTAGATGTCGCAGGCGACCAGCATGGGGCGGTGATCCTGTGCCTTGAGGTATTTGCCCAGCTTGGCGGCGTGGGTGGTTTTACCGGCGCCCTGTAAGCCGCACAGCATAATGACGGTGGGCGGCTTGGAGGCGTAATCCAGACGCGCGTCTTCAGCGCCCATCAGGTTGACGAGCTCCTCGTTGACGATTTTGATGACCATCTGAGCAGGAGTCAGGCTCTCCATGACGTCGGCTCCGATGGCGCGTTCGGTGACGGTGTTGGTAAAGCCCTTGGCGACCTTGAAGTTAACGTCGGCTTCGAGCAGAGCCAGACGCACCTCGCGCATCGCTTCCTTGACGTCGGCTTCTGTCAGCTTGCCCTTGCTTTTGAGCTTTTTGAACGCGTTATTCAGTTTATCGGATAAGCTCTCAAATGCCATTGCGGTCAACTCCTTTCAGCCTGAACATCAATCGCTGTTCAGCTGCATCAAATCTTCTATCTGTTCGAGCAGCGGTGTGATATCGCCGCTCCCGGTGTGTTTGATTTTGTCGATCAGCTCGCGCACGGCTTCATCACGCTCCATACGCTGATGATAATCCTTGAGCAGACCGAGCTTATTTTCATATTCAACCAGCTTGCGCTCGGCACGTCCTAAGGAATCACGCACCCCTTGGCGGCTGATATGCAGGATCTCGGCGACCTCGGACAGGGACAGATCCTCGTTGACGTACAGTTCAACGACCTGTCGCTGTGAGTCATTGAGCAGCTCCGCATAAAAATCGTAGAGCAGTGAGATATCCGGCTTGCTGTTCATGTGGCGCTTCATCCTTCCTGTAAAGCAAAGAACTTTACACCTCGGCTATTATAGCACCCTGTACCGTGATTGTCAAGTGTTTTAATGAAGCTCAGTATAAAATAAGCCCGCGATGAAGCGAGCTTATAGAGATATATTATTTGGTTGTTTCATTAACCGTAGCGGCAGCTGTCGGTTTTTCGGGAATGGTCACGCTGATCATATCGGTGGAGTCGATGGTCTCCCAGTTGTCGGCGTCCTTGATGGTGAAGGAAACCTTGATGCTGTCGATATCTACGATATCGTGTTCTTCCATATCGAGCTTATAGAAGGTGACCACATCCACAGCGCGCTTGTTGGGGAGGATCGTGCTGTTCATCGCCGAGGTCATGGTGTAGCCGTTGACGACGACATCCTTCGCCATGACGGCGATCTTCTGATCGGTGCCGTTGTACATATAGACCATCAGCTCCGCGCCGTCGGAATACGCGCGGTCGATGTTGACGCCCTTAAAGATGATCTTGATATCGTCTTTATCATAGGCGACCTGACCGCTCTCGTCACACTCGACCTCTTCGTCCTGCTTTGCGGAGGTCTCGACCGCGATCAGGTCGGTCGTCGTGATAGGATTATAGGTCTTTGCGTCGACGAGCCTGACGGCGAACTCGACCTTTTTGATCGAGGTAATGCCCGAGATCGCGAGCTTGAAGTAGGGCAGGGTCAGCGTGCAATCCGCACTCTTTGCGACGGCAATCTTGCTGTTGAGCTCGGGAGTGATCATATAGTCGTTGACGATCGAATAGGGCGACTGCGCGACGATCTCTTTGTTGCTCTTATTCTCAATATTCAACTGCAGCTGCGGACCCGATACCGCGGTATAGTCGATACCCTTGACGGTGACAGAGAGGTTTTCATCGTCATAGAGCTTCTTTTGCTCGGCGACGGTGGGCTTTTTATCAAAGGAGTTGATGAACTTCTTCAAGCTCAGCGAGTTACCGTCCTCGGTCGGAGGCACGGAATCGGGCGTTTGCTGTGCCTGTGTTTCCTCCTGCGGCGCCTGTGTCGGCGTAGAATCTTTCGTATTGTCGCATGCACACGCCAGCAAAGCTGCCAAAGCACAAAGCGCAAGACATATGATTCGTTTCATGGAATGATCTCCTTATTCATATCACATAATGAATGTATTCCAAAATGGGCTAACGCTTATTATACTATATTTAATTCTCAAATGTCAATAATATCACTGTCATCCGCAAAAATTAGGCGTTTTGGCAATTTTAATAGAATTTATTTGAAAATTATAGTTGATTTTCACAGAATTTTGTGCTATAATGATTAATCATATAAATGAAAAGTGTCATTCTTTTCTACAAGAGGAAATATGGAACAAATAATCAACATCGATCGTATGGAGCATGCCGCGGCGTTGTTCGGCAGCTTTGATTCCAACATCAAAATCATTGAAGATGAGTTCGGTGTGCGCGTCCACGCTCGTGACAGTGAGCTCAAGATCTCGGGTGACGCCGAGGGCGTGCTCAAGGCGAGCAAGGTTATTGACAGTCTGCTGAGCTTGCTCAACCGCGGTGAACAGCTCTCGGAGCAGAACATTACCTACTGTATCTCGCTGGTCAACGACGGCAGTGAGGAGAAGATCGAAACACTTGCCTCCGACTGTGTCTGCGTGACCGCGAAGGGAAAGCCCATCAAGCCCAAGACGATGGGTCAAAAGCGCTATTGCTCCGCGATCGAGAACAATACGATCACGATCGCCGTAGGTCCTGCCGGTACCGGCAAGACTTATCTGGCGGTTGCGATGGCGGTGACCGCCTTCCGCAGTAAGGAGGTCAATCGCATCATCCTCACCCGACCTGCCGTAGAAGCAGGTGAGAAGCTGGGCTTTTTGCCCGGTGATCTGCAAAGCAAGGTTGATCCGTATCTGCGCCCGTTGTATGACGCGCTCTTCGATATGCTGGGCGCCGAGACCTATCAGAAGTACCTCGAGCGAGGGAATATCGAGGTAGCGCCGCTTGCCTATATGCGCGGCAGGACGCTGGATGACAGCTTCATCATCCTCGACGAGGCGCAAAACACCACCTCCGAGCAGATGAAGATGTTTCTCACCCGACTGGGCAACAACTCCAAGATGGTCATCACGGGCGACATCACCCAGATCGATCTGCCCTCGGGCGCGAGATCCGGCTTGAAGGAAGCGGTCAAGATCCTCAAGGGGATCAAGGGGATCGAGCGCATGACCTTCTCCGACAAGGACGTTGTGCGCCATCGGCTGGTACAGGATATCATCCGCGCGTATGAAAAGGCGCAGGAGCGAAGCAGAAGTAATAAACAGCAATAGGTTATATATAGGAGAGAAAGCAAATACGCGTTAACGAAGGATATAGTTTGGTTATGGATTTGCCGGTAGTAAGTAACCGAGAACAAATCCGATCTCGGTTTTGACGGGCAGTTTTCCGCCTACACTTTCCGTATTCCGATGTAACATGATCTCATCGTATCGATGAGCCAGAGAGAGCAGGGATTATGATGTTTATGATGGCAATGGCAACCGACAAAGTGAAAGTGATCATTACCGACAGTCAAAAAAAGGTGCGTATCCCCACGGGGATGCGGATGCAGATTCGCCGTGCGTGCATCGCTGTTTTGCGCGAGGAAAAATTCGAGGGCGACAGCGAGGTCTCGGTGAGCTTTGTGGATAATGAAGAGATCCGCAAGCTGAACAAGGAGTTCAGAAATATCGATTCCGCCACCGACGTGCTCTCGTTCCCCTTGGGCGAGAACGGCGTGTATGACGTCAACCCCGATACAGGCGCAAAGCTCCTCGGCGACGTCGTCATTTCGATGGAGCGCGCGCAGAAGCAGGCGATGGAATACGGTCACAGCTTTGAGCGCGAGGTGTGTTACCTCACGGTACACAGCATGCTCCATCTGCTCGGCTACGACCACATGGAGCCGCAGGAAAAGGCAGAGATGCGCATGAAGGAAGAAACCGTCATGGAGCGGATCGGACTGGAAAGAAGAATATAGATCGGATAGGGCGCACGCAGTAAAGCGTGCGCCTTAAATTACGGCGGCAAAAATTCGAATAAGTTATTGACAATCCCGTCGTTTTTCGGTATAACAATGGTTGATAAAAGATAAAGGAAACAGATTATGAACAATCAACAAAGATCCGTATTCGTTACTATCGTCGGCATCCCGAATGTCGGCAAAAGCTCTATCCTGAACCGCCTCTTAGGGCACAAGATCGCGATCGTCAGCTCCAAACCCCAAACGACCCGTACTCGCATCACGGGCATCCTCACGGACGGCGACGATCAGCTGGTGTTCATCGACACCCCCGGTCTGTTGAAGCCGCGTAACGAGCTGGGCGAATATATGGTCAAGGCGATCAACGAGAGCGTACCGAACGGCGACGTCGCCGTGCTGGCGGTCGAAGCGACCGGCGGCGTGCGCAAGGGCGAGCTGAGCCTGATCGAAAAGCTCAAAAAGTCCGATATGCCTGCGATTTTGGCGATCAACAAGATCGATATGCTCAAGAATAAAAAGGAAGAGCTGATGGAAGCGATCCTCGCCTACAGCGAGCTGTACAACTTTGATGCGGTCGTGCCCATTTCCGCCCAGACGGGCGAGGGCTTTCCGGCGTTGACGGACGAGTTGAAAAAGCACTGTGTCGAGGGCGGTCACTTCTTTGACGACGACGCGCTGACCGATCAGCCCGAGAAGGTAATCGTCTCCGAGATCATCCGCGAGAAGATCCTCAGACTGTGCGACAAAGAGATCCCCCACGGCACCGCGGTGGTGATCGAGAGCCTCAAGGAGCGCGAGGGAGGCGATATCATGGATATCGAGGCGACCATCTACTGTGAGCGCGACTCCCACAAGGGTATTATCATCGGTAAGAAGGGCGCCATGCTCAAGAAGATCTCGACCTATGCACGGCAGGATATCGAGCGCTTCTTCGGCTGCAAGGTGAATCTGCAAACATGGGTCAAGGTCAAGGAGGACTGGCGCAACCGCC
This sequence comes from uncultured Clostridia bacterium, assembly GCA_946406145.1. GTDB lineage: Bacteria > Bacillota > Clostridia > Oscillospirales > Acutalibacteraceae > Ruminococcoides. Next base: position 6,601 of record CAMJJL010000044.1, read on the forward strand.
GTGCCTTGCTGACGAACTTCGGCTATGATAAAAAGAGCTTTGACTGATACATTCTGTCAAACGGTGACTCCCTCGATTGAGGGAGTTTTTTCTTCCCTGTTTCGGTCGAGATTCCTCTTGATATGACCATTCTTTTGTGATAGAATCAACATGTAGTGGGGTCTGACGAAATCAGGGAGCATTTACGAATATTTTCCATCTACATATTTCACGCGATAATGTAACCCCGGCTCGGTATAATAATCCTATACCATAGTAAAGGGAATGATCGTGTGAAAGACGAAAAAGACGCGTGGAGATCGTTTACCGAGAGCGGCAGTGTCATGGATTATCTGGCGTATATTGAGATCCGCCATCGGCATGACGACGAACAGCAAGAGGGCAAGGATGAAGTTCAAAACCAAGGGTCTGATCATCAAACAGCAGAATATCGGTGAACGTGACAGGCTGGTATGGGTTTTGACGGAGAGCCACGGCATCCTGCGTGCCTTTGCGCGCGGCGCCAAGAATATCAAAAGCCCTAAGTGCGCCGGCACGGGGCTTTTATCATATGCGGCGCTGACGATCTTTGAGGGTCGCGACAGCTACAGCATCGATGAGGCAGATGCGCTCGAGCAGTTCATCGGACTGCGTTCCGATATCGAGAATATGTCGCTCGCGCAGTATTTCTGCGAGCTGTGCCTGAACCTGTGCCCGACGGGACAGGAAGCAAAGGAGCAGCTGAGGCTGGCGCTCAATTCGATCTACCTTTTGGCGAACAAAAAACGTCCTCCCTTGCAGCTCAAGATCTGCTTTGAGATGCGGCTGATCACCTTGTGCGGCTATATGCCCGACCTCGTGATGTGCGATATCTGCGGCGCCTATGAAGCGCCCGAGATGGTTTTTGTGCCCCATACAGGCAAGCTCTATTGCGCCTCCTGCGCGGACAAACACGCTGTTCAGGGCGTGCGCCTGCCGATTGCTTCGATCACGGCGCTGAGACATACCGTGTATGCGGATTTTGACAAGCTCTTTTCCTTTGAGCTCAAAGAGGCGCTCTTAGAACCCTTGTCTCTCGCGTCGGAGCGTTATGTCGCCTATATGACGCAAAAGGATTATCCGACCTTACAATTCTATAAAGCGATGTTATAGGCTCCCTTATAAGGGCTTGAAATAGATGAAGTCGGCAAAAGGCTTCTCCTCGGGGAGAAGCTGTCACCATAGGTGACTGATGAGGGGCAAACGTTTCCTTTTGAATTTGGATTCGGAGGGAATACAGTGAATCATGATATGGTTTTGAGAGTCCTGCCAAATGGAATCCGGAGAAATTTGGAAGAGTAGTCCCCTCATCCGACCTTTTCAGCTCATTAGGAGCTGAAAAGCCCACCTTCCCCCCGAGGGGAAGGCTTTATATCACCATAAGGAATGCTGAAAGATGAACAGACATTTTAAAACACTGGAACTGGATAAAATTTTACATATGCTGTCGGAGGAGACCTCGATCGACGAGGCAGGGGAGCTGGCGCTCTGTGTCGAGCCGCAGTATGACCTGGATAAGGTTGAGCGTTTGTTGACGCAGACCGAGGACGCCCACATCCTGATCGGGCGATTCGGCGCGCCGTCCTTCGGCGGTATCAGCAACGTGACAAATGCGCTGCGCCGTGCCGAGGCAGGCGGCTGTCTGAATACCTCGGAGCTGCTCTCGATCGCACGCGCATTGCGCGTCATCAAGGGCGTGCGTGACTGGCACGCGCACTGTGCCGGCGTGAGCACCTCGCTGGACGGCTATTTTCGCGCGCTGTATACCAACCCCAACCTCAGCGACCGCATCACCGCTTGCATCATCGGCGCGGACGAGATCTCGGACGGCGCGTCCAGAGAACTCGCCGACATCCGCCGCAAAATGCGGATCGCCGCATCCAAGGCGCGTGAGGTGCTGGATAAGATCATCCACTCCTCCACCTATCAAAAGTATTTGCAGGAGGCGATCATCACCCAGCGCGACGGCAGATATGTCGTCCCCGTCAAGCAGGAATTCCGCTCTCAGGTAGCAGGCTTGGTACATGACACCTCATCGTCCGGCTCGACGGTTTTCATCGAGCCGATGGGCGTTGTCAACGCGAACAACGATATCCGCGTGCTCAAGGGTGAGGAGGAGAAGGAGATCGAGCGGATCCTCTTCGAGCTCAGCGGACTGTGTGCCGGCTGTGCGACCGATATCATCGAAAGCTACAAAACACTGGTTCAGCTGAACCTGGTTTTTGCTAAAGCACATTTGGCATATAAAATGAAAGCGGTGCGCCCCGTGATGAACGACAGCGGCGTGATCGAGCTGAAAGCGGCGCGCCATCCGCTGATCCCCAAGGACAAGGTCGTCCCTACGGATATCCGTCTGGGTGACGAATTTGACACGCTGGTCATCACCGGTCCCAACACGGGCGGCAAGACCGTCTGTCTGAAAACGTTGGGACTGCTCACACTGATGGCGATGTGCGGCATGATGGTGCCCGCGTCGGATAACTCGCGTCTGTCGGTATTTCGCCGCGTACTGGTGGATATCGGCGACGAGCAGAGCATCGAACAGAGCCTGTCCACCTTCTCGGCGCACATCACCAACATCATCGGTATCTTAAAGCTCTGCAACCGCTCCACCCTCGCGGTGATCGATGAGCTGGGCGCAGGCACCGACCCGGTCGAGGGCGCGGCTTTGGCGGTCGCTATCCTCGAAAAGCTCCGTGAACGCGGGGCGAAGATCGCCGCTACCACCCACTATTCCGAGCTCAAGGAGTTCGCGCTGAAAACAGAGGGCGTGGAGAACGGCTGCTGTGAATTCGACGTGACCACCCTGCGCCCGACCTATAAGCTGCTCATCGGCGTACCCGGCAAGAGCAACGCCTTCGCAATCAGCAAGCGCCTCGGCATGGAGGATGACGTCATCGAACGCGCCAAGCTCCTGACCTCCTCAGAGAGCCGCCAATTTGAGAATGTTGTCGAGAGTCTGGAGGTCAGCCGCAAGGAGCTGGCTGACGAGCTGGAAAGAGCGCGTGAGGCGACCCTCGCTGCACAGCAAAAGCAGGCGCAGGCGGAGAAAGAGCTCGAGCGCGCCAAGGCAGAGTCAAAGCGCGAGGTCGAAATGGCGAAGCACAAGGCACAGGAGCTTGCCGCCAAGACCAGAGCGCAGGCATACGCGATCATCGACGAGCTGGAACAGGCAAAGAAGAATCAAAGGTATGAGGCGGAGCAAAAGGCGAAGTTCAAGACAGGCATGAAAGCGCTCGAGGAAACCGCCGATCCCATCAAGGAAAGCGAGCAGGGCGATTATAAGCTGCCCCGACCGCTGCAGGTCGGCGATAACGTCCTGATCTTCGATATCGATAAAAAGGCTGTCGTTCTTGAAAAGCCCGAGAAGGACAGCGTGCTGGTGCAGGCAGGCATCATCAAGACGCGCGTCAAGCTCAACAATCTGCGACTGTTAGAGGCGGAGAAGGTCACTGTGCCCAAGCGTCGTGAACGCACCGTCACCAAGGACGTCAAATCGCTCGCCAAAACCGAGATCGATGTGCGCGGACAGACCGCCGAGGAGGCGATCATGAGCGTGGACAGCGCTTTGGACAGCTGTATGCTCAGCAACATCCATATGCTCACCATCATCCACGGCAAGGGCACCGGCGTTCTGCGCTCGCGCATCCAGCAATATCTCAGACACCATAAAGCGGTTAAGAGCTTTCGGCTGGGTACCTTCGGCGAGGGTGAAAGCGGCGTCACGATCGTTGAGCTGAAATAAGAATGAAGAGATAAGAAATAGGAACCCGGAAAACGGAATTGCCGAGAGCGACGATACCGTGATCCATACATATAGGGGTAAGATATGAAAAAAATAGGGGCACTACTGCTGGCAGCGATGCTCCTGCTTGCCGGATGTGCAAAGAATGTCGAAGCAACGCCCGACAGTACGACGGCGGATTCCGCGACAGCCGATCCGGCGACGCAACCGCCTACTCAGGCGCCGACGCTGCCGCCCACCGAGCCGCCGTCGATCGATGAGCTGGCGCAGCGGCAGTATCACAAGATCCTGAACGGCTCTTACGCCGCCTACGCTCAGCTCGACGACGTCGAAGCGCTCAACCAGATGAACGGCATGCAGGCAGGCTGCGAGGCGCTCGCTCTGACCGCCGCGCTGCGCCATTTCGGCTTTGATCTGGATATCGACGACATCGTGGATGATTACATGGTCTACGACAATAATTTTGTCATCGGCTACTGCGGCAATCCGCGCCGATTCTATGACGGCTCGGGCATCTATCCGCCCGGTTTGGTGACGACGGCATGGAATTTTATTAAAGAAAACAACGCCCGACTGTATCCCTTCGATACAACGGGGCTGAGCCTGAATGAGCTGTACCGCTTTGTCAACGCCGGGTGTCCCGCGCTGATCTGGACGACCTATGACCGCAACAGTCCCCGTATCGAGCAGTACACGGAGTATGACGGCATCCGATATCCGTGGTACGACACGGAGCATTGTGTCTGTCTGTACGGTTATGACCTCGAGGATAACGAGGTCAAGATCGCCGATTCCTGGGGCGGCGTGACCGAGTGGGAGGACGCCGACCGCTTTGAGAAGGTCTATGACGAGGTCGGCAGATTCTCGTTGGTGCTGATGGATATATCAAAGTTGAAATAACAATCAGCAGCGGGGGGATCACTCTCGCAGAAAAACACAATGGATCACACAGAGGAAACAAAAATGTTCAGAAAAATGCGACGCTTCAAACAGCAGTTGACAAGTGAAGAATGTGAGAGCATCCTCCGCGCCCGAAAGCGCGGCGTATTGGCGGTGCTCGGTGATGAGGGCTACCCTTACGCCGTACCGCTCAACTTTGTCTATGACACCGGCTGTATCTATTTTCACTCTGCCGTTGAGGGGCATAAGCTCGACGCGATCCGCTCCTGCGACAAAGGCTCGTTCAATGTGCTCGGCGAGCCGCAAAAGGCGGATGACGGCTGGTCTTATTTCTTCGACAGCGTCACGGCGTTCGGCAGACTGCGCGAGGTGACCGATCCCGTTGAAAAGACCGATCATCTTCGTCAGCTCGGTAATAAGTATTTTCCGAATACCGCAATGACCGAGAGCGATATACAGAAAAACGGCGGCAGATGCGCCGTGATCGAATTGAAGATCGAGCACATGACAGGCAAGCATGTGCATGAGAGATAAAAAGCCTCCCTTTTCTAAGGGAGGTGGCGAGGACATTTGTCCGCGTCGGAGGGTTGCCGTTCGCATGATTGGATCGGGAACCCCCAGTCGCCGTTGGCGACAGCCCCCTTAGGAAAGGGGGCCTCAATAGAGAAACCGGAAGAGCATTTTCCATATTTATTTTGGAGCGAAAAAAAGTCGCCACTACGGCGAACGACGACGAGGAGGTGATGAATTGAATCCGAAGTTGAAGGAGCTGCGCGCCAAGGCGATGGCGCTGCCGCTGCAGCCGGGCGTCTACATTATGAAGAACGCCCAAGGCGAGATCATCTATATCGGCAAGGCGAAGAAGCTCAAGAACCGCGTCAGTCAGTATTTCGGCTCCCAGAACAACCACACCGAAAAGGTGCGCCGCATGGTGGACAACGTCGACGACTTTGAATACATCATCACCGACAGTGAGTTTGAATGTCTGATCCTGGAGTGCTCGCTGATCAAACAGCACACCCCGAAGTACAATATCTTATTGAAGGACGATAAGGGCTACAGCTACATTCGCGTCACCGATGAGCCGTGGCGCAGGCTCAGCTATGTCCTGCAAAAAGCAGATGACGGCGCACGGTACATCGGGCCGTATAAGTCGAGCTATTACGTCAAGTCGTCGGTCGAAGAAGCGAACAAGATCTTCGGACTGCCGACCTGCAACCGCCGATTCCCGGAGGATTTCGGGCGCTATCGCCCGTGCCTGAACTTCCACATCAAGCAGTGCTGCGCGCCGTGTACGGGACGCGTCAGGCTCCAAGATTATAACGAGCGTGTCGAGCGCGCCCTCGAGTATCTGTCGGGCGACAGCAGCAAGACCCTGCGTGAGTTGCAGGAGCGGATGACTGCCGCGGCGGAGGCATTGGACTTTGAGCGCGCCGCGCGGTATCGTGACCAGATCGCCGCGATGAAGAAGATGCGCGACAAGCAGAAGGTCGTGGATATCCATCTCGACGAGCTGGACGTGATCGCTGTTGCAAGAGAAGGCAACCGCGGTTGCGCGACGGTTCTGCGCTTCAATGAATCGCGCCTGTACGATACCGAGAGCTTTATCATCGACGACGTGGATGACGAGATCGATTTCCGATCCCAGTTTATCCTGCGCTATTACACCCTGCGCGACGAGATCCCCTCGCACATCGCGCTCGACGGCGAGATCGAGGACAGCGAGAACACCGAGCGCTGGCTCAGCGAGAAAAAGGAAAAGCGCGTTTATTTGAGTATTCCACAACGCGGCACGCAGAAAAACCTCGTCGATATGTGCCGCAAAAACGCGTTTGAGTCGCTCGGACAGCTCAAGGGCGTGACCGGCAGGCAACTGAGCGTGCTGGATGAGCTGAAAGACCTTCTCGGTCTGGATAAGATCCCCGAATACATCGAGAGCTACGATATCTCCAACCTTGCCGGCGCGGATAATGTCGCTGGAATGGTCGTGTTCGAGAATGCCAGACCGCTGAAAAGCGCCTATCGCAAGTTCAAGATCAAGTCGTTCTCCGGACAGGACGACTACGGTTCGATGGCGGAGGTGCTCACACGCCGATTGAATGAATACAAAAAGGCGCAGGAGGAGGGCGTATCTACCGGCTTCGGCAGACTGCCCGATCTCATCCTGCTCGACGGCGGCAAGGGACAGGTCGGCGCCGTGCTGCCCGTGGTAGCGGCGTCGGGACTGCGCATCCCCGTGTTCGGCATGGTCAAGGATGACCGCCACCGCACCCGTGCCATCGTCAGTGATAAGGGCGAGATCGCTCTGAGGCCCAACCGCTCGGCGTTCACCTTTGTGACCAACATCCAGGACGAGGTTCACCGTTATGCGATCGGCTTCAACCGCCAACAGCGCAAGCGTGTGCTGGGATCGTCCCTGGAAGAGATCCCCGGAATAGGGAAAAAACGCGCGAAAGAGCTGATGCGCTTTTTCCGCACCATCAAAAATATCAGCAGCGCGTCGATGGAGGAGCTCGAGCAGGCGCCCGGCATGACCCACCCCGCCGCGCTGAATGTCTACAACTATTTTCATGAGGAATCATAGGTTCCCTAAGAAAACAAAAGGATTGACCCATATGAAAAAGAAAACCCTTATTATCATATTATCCGTTGTTTTGGGAGTCATATTGATTGCGTTAAGCATCCCCGGTATAAAATATATTAAGAATTTATTTACAGCAGATATCTATGACGAAAAATATGCTGTTGAATGGATCAGTGATGACAAACACATAACATTTGTGGCGGATAGCATCAAAGGCATTCAAGGCAGAGGCGTCTATCAGGGAAAATATGTTGATAACAGTGGTTTGGAATATGAAATTGAAATTGATATAAATGTCGGCTTTCTTGCACATTTAGACAAAAGTGATAATGCAGTCATTCTATACGGAATCAGGGACATGAATTATTTTGCTGATACATTAACCGTTAATGTCGAAGAAGTCGATGCGGACATTTCAATATATAAACCCGGAGATACGATCGTCTTTAAAAAGCGGAAATAATCATTCAGTATCCAGCAAAGCAGTTCGAGCAGGCGCTCTTATTTCAGAAGCGTCATAAAGGCTCCCTTTACCAAAGGGAGCCTCACAACACCGAAAGAGGTATTTTTATTATGCGTGTGATCACCGGCTCTGCGCGAGGCAGGGCGTTAGAGACCTTAAAGGGCGAGGATATCGTCCGACCGACGACCGACAAGGTCAAGGGGGCGGTTTTTTCCTCCGTACAATTCGAGATCGAGGGGCGCGATTTCATCGACGTTTTCGCGGGCTCCGGTCAGATGGGGATCGAGGCGCTGTCTCGCGGCGCGCGCAGCGCGCTTTTTCTTGATTCTTCCAAAAAGGCGATCACGGTAATTGAACGCAACCTAAAGGTTACAAATCTGCAACAATTTGCGACGGTCATCTGCGCCGACTCGGTCGCGTATCTCAAAAACACTACCCGAGAATTCGACGTCGCCTTTCTGGATCCCCCCTATAATCGTGGAATATTACAGGAAATCATGCCAATTATTGCACAAAGAATGAAAAAAACAGGGGTCATTATTTGTGAAAGTGCATTAAATGATAAAATATTACAAAAATATTACAAATTTACTCTTGACAGAGAACGAACCTATGGTAAAATAAGGGTAAGCACATATCGTCATGAAGATTTTATCAGCGACTGATCCCGGTAGGATATGTGACTGAAAAGTAAGGTTAGGAACGTTCTATGCACAGTACCGTGATATGCCCCGGCAGCTTTGATCCTGTCACCCTCGGACACATTGACATCATCACTCGCGCGAGCGGTATGTTTGATCATGTGATCGTCGGTGTTTTTGCAAACGGTGAAAAGCACCCTGTATTCTCCATGGAGGAGAGAATCGACTTTTTACAGCGGACTGTCGGCGATATTCCGAACGTCAAGGTGATCGGATGCGACGGGCTGTTGGCACAGTGCGCGAAGGATCTCGGCGCTTCGGCAGTCGTAAGGGGACTGCGTGCGGTATCGGATTTCGAGTATGAATTCCAGATGGCGCTGACGAACCGAAAGCTGAACTCCGAGCTCGACACCGTCTTTTTGGCGAGTGATGTGAGCTACACCTACCTGAGCTCTTCAATCGTAAAAAATGTTGCGTACCACGGCGGCGATATCACGAATTTTGTCCCTGCCGCAATACATGACGAAGTATTTAACAGAATAAAGGCGCTGAAGGGTTGACCCTTCGCCTGAACACGAAAGGAATATGTAAAATGAGAGTAGACGAACTGATTCAGGAATTACAGGACCTTGTTGCGGACGCTAAGACCATGCCCCTCTCCGGCGGAAAGGTCATTATCGAGGCGGATAAGATTTACGACATTCTCGACGAGATTCAGGACACTCTGCCTGCTGAGGTAAGACAGGCTAAGAACATCGTTGCCGACCGCAGCCAGATCATTGCCGAAGCGAAGAAGGAGTCCGACGATATCATCCGCGCTGCCGAAGAGCGTAAAAAGCAGTTGGTCGATCAGAGCGAGATCATGCGCGAGGCTAAGGCTGAGGCTGCTGAGCTGCTCAACGACGTAAAGGCAAAGGCATCTGAGATGCGCAAAGCCGCTAACGACTATGTCGAGAACGTGATGAAGCGCACCGACGACGCGATCACCGCTCAGCTCACCGAGCTGCGCAAGACGCGCCAGAATCTGCGCATCACCAAAAAATCATAATTGCAGGTTTGATCACTATGCTCCGAGGTTATGCTTCGGAGCGTTTCTTTTATATTTGTTTTGTCAATTTTGATACAGATTTCAAAAGAATCGATCATTTTTTGTAAAAAAAGTCATAAAAAACAGTTGACGGATATTGTTTTTTAGTTATATAATGGTCTTTGTGATAGAGGCGCAGGCTTCATCAGTAGTCGGACGGATGATCATTCCTGTACGGGAGTGCACCGATGAAAGGGGATCCTGCCGAAGCGACATGCTCCTCCCGAGGGCATGACCGCTGGGATAATGCAGAAGATGCGTTATCCTGTCGTTATGATAGCGTTGCCATTGCAAGGAGTCGGATCACACCGACGGCGTGTAACGGTAACCGATCTATTAACGGAGTGCTATTCATTCAGCTTGTTTTTTGAGCCGTGGGTACTCCTGCGGCTTTTATACTGCCTTTCCCTTGATTAGCCACTGATTTATTCATCCCTGACGGCGAGCACGCAACTCACCTGCAGCTTTTCCGCCAATCTGTCCAACGCTCCTTGTACATACGACAGTATGCATGCGGATTGTTTGGACACTTTGACGAAAAATCTGAAAGCGTGATTCACGCACTCGAATGAATCATTGTCAACTTGAGGGGGGGGATCGCGCAGCGGCGGATGCGGTGGAATCGACCTGTCTTTTCGTTGACGCGGATATCCAAATAATAGAGGAGAGAAAACAAATGACAAAAACGAAAAAAATCGTGCTTGCGATCGCGGCGGTCATCATTGTCGGTCTGTTGATCTATGTCGCGGTATCGGGCGGCGCGCTCGGCACGGTCAAGTGTCAGGACTGCGAGGGCACCGGTCTGGTGGATGGCCTACCCTGCGAGACCTGCAGTGCGCAGTGTGAGACCTGCGAGGGTCACGGCGCGATCGAAGGCGCATTGTGTGAGGACTGCCACGGCTATGGCAAGATCGCCGGCGACGGCACGGTACAGGGTTCCGCATGGGCGCTCCTGCCGCCGATCATCGCGATCGCTCTGGCGCTGATTACCAAGGAAGTCTATTCCTCTCTGGCGATCGGTATCGTTGTAGGCGGCTTGATGTACGCGAACTTCGACTTCCTCAAGGCGATGGACGCGATCACCTCCGACGGTCTGATCACGGCTGTCAGCGATACGGCAGGTATCTTTGTCTTTCTGGTTGAGCTGGGCATCATTGTCGCCCTGATCAACAAGGCAGGCGGCTCACGCGCGTTCGGTACATGGGCGGCAAAGCATATCAAGAGCCGCACCGGCGCGATGCTCGCGACCTTTGTACTCGGCGTACTGATCTTCATCGACGACTATTTCAACTGCCTGACGGTTGGTTCCGTTATGCGTCCTGTCACCGACGGTCACAAGGTCTCGCGCGCGAAGCTTGCGTACCTGATCGACGCGACCGCGGCTCCCGTCTGTATGATCGCACCCGTATCCTCATGGGCGGCGGCTGTCGCTTCCTATGCCGAGGACGGCAAGGGCTTAAAGCTCTTTATCGCGGCGATCCCCTACAACTTCTATTCACTGCTCACCTTTGTGTTCATCATCGCGATCTGTATCATGGGCTTCGACTACGGTTCCATGGCGATGCACGAGTATAACGCTCAGTTCAAGGGCGACCTCTACACCACCGGTGAGAGAGTCGATAAGGAGCTCGACAACGAGGGCGTCAACCCCAACGGCAAGGTCATCGACCTGATTCTGCCCGTCATCTTCCTGATCATTGTATCCGTCTTTGCGCTGGTCTATAACGGCGGCATCCTCGACGGCGTACCCTTCCTCGACGCGTTCGGCGATACCGACGCGACGGTCGGTCTGCCGTGGGCAGGCGCGATCGCGCTGGTATTCACCATCGCTTACCTCATGCTGCGCAGGATCGTTACCTTCAAAGAGGCGATGGAGCAGGTTCCGAAGGGCTTCTTCGCGATGGTTCCTCCTATCCTGATCCTGACCTTTGCTACCGCGCTCAAGAACATGACCACCCTGCTCGGCGCCAAATACTTTGTCGCGTACATGATGAGCGGCGCTGCCGAACAGCTCGCGAACTTCCTGCCCGCGATCATCTTCTTGGTTGCGTGTCTGCTGGCGTTCGCGACCGGTACCTCATGGGGCACCTTCGGTATCCTCATACCGATCGTTCTGTCCATCTTCCCGAACGGCGAGCTGCAGGTTATCGGCATCTCTGCCTGCCTTGCAGGCGCGGTATGCGGCGACCACTGCTCCCCCATCTCCGATACCACCATCATGTCCTCGGCAGGCGCACAGTGTAACCATATCAACCACGTATCGACTCAGCTGCCGTACGCGATCACCGTTGCCGCGGTATCGTTTGTCAGCTTCATCGTCGCCGGCTTTGTCAAGAGCTGGTTCATCGCGCTGCCTGTCGGCATCGTACTGATGATCGCTACCCTGTTCTTCCTCAAGTTCATTAATAAGAACCGCCAGAAGGCAGACGAAACCAAGGCATAATTCATAACGGTATAAAACAATCAACGCCCACTGTAAACGTACAGTGGGCGTTGTTATTGTATAGAATGATCGGAATCTGCGGCGATTTTCGACGGATCAGTTACATCGTAGCGGCTACCTGTGTATAGACAACATAGCTCATGCAGCAGAATGCCGCGCTCAGCGCGTACATCACACGGCGCAGCCAAGTCGACACAGCCTTCTTACTGCTCTCGCTTCTTTGCAGTACCATTGCCAATCCCATCGCGCACAACGGAATCAGCGGCATTGCGTAACGGATGTTGTAGGTGCAGGACAGGGGATAGGCGAGGCAGAACGAATAGTAGCTCACAAGGATCACACCGAACAGCAGGCTGAAATAAATGCGCTCCATACCGTTGATGTTCTCACTCTTGCGGATCATGCTGACGATAAAGCAAATGAAGGCGGTCAAAAAGAGTACGACCGAGATCCAGAACAGGATCGGTCCCGTGATATGGATCTGCGGAAAATGCACATCGTTGATGCTGTTGGCACATTCGTCAAACATCGCGGTCTTGAACAGTCCCAGCGTAGGATTGTATTCGTTATACGGCGCGCCGACAAAGGTGATCGAGCCGTATACAAAGTCAAGCTGGCCGTTGCCGAAGCTGAACAGTCGCTGTGCCAGCGGCATGTTGCCCGAGTACATCACGCTGTCGGCGCCGAGGTCAGGCACATAGGTCAGCGGAATATGGAACTTGATCAGGTTGCGTACCTGCCACCACAGTCCCAGCGGTACACAGATCACGCCGAACACCGCGTACTGTCCGATCATTTTGAGCGGCTTTTTGATGTTTTTGATCAGGATAACGAGGAAAACAAAAGCCACCGCGGGCGCGACCATCCAGCCGGAGAGCTTGGTCATCATGCCCAGTCCGATACAGAACGCGAGAGGGATGATATTGCCGAATGTCGGCTCACGGTACCATCTGAGTCCCCATAGGATCGCCGCCATCATAAAGAGCATCAGCAGCATATCGTTATTGAATGAACCGCCGAAGATGATGAATGTCGGGTGGAAGCAAACGAGCGCCATCGCCGCGATCAGGGGATTCCCCTTGAGTCTGACCATGCGGAAGATCTTATAGCTGACAACCATGGTCAGTGAGGAATACAGCATCGGCAGGATCTGGATCGCTTCACTCGCTTTAATAAAGCTCACGCCCAGCAGGGTGAGCAGCTTCAAAAGCGCCGCCATCGTCCAGTGATGGAACGGCGGATGGTAGTACTGCCAGTAGCTGCGTACGTCAAAGTCGGGCAGCTTCAAGCCGTTTTCGTACCAGTATTTGATGTAGCCCGCGTGACCGAT
>CAMJJL010000045.1 GCA_946406145.1 uncultured Clostridia bacterium
CGTGATGCTCCGCGAGGTACTCGGCGCGGTCGCCATCGGCGTTATCGTCACACTGGTGTGCTTTTTGATGTTCCGCTTCTCAAAGCATCCGCAGCTCAAGATCTTCATCAGCCTGCTGACCGTTTCTCTGGCATATTCTCTGTGCGAGGTATTCCACTGCTCGGGCGCGATTGCATCCGTCATCTGCGGTATCCTGTTCTCTCACCTGCGCACCAAATACGCGGAATCCGAGGAAAAGGAGCACGCGGAATTGTTTGACTCCTTCTGGGAGACGCTCGACGTATTCTTCAACTCGCTGCTCTATGTCCTCTTAGGCCTGTCGTTTGTCAGCATCCTCAAGATGGAGAGCGTCCTGCTGCTCTCGCTCACCGCGATCGCCGCAAACCTGATCGCGCGCGTCGGCAGTCTGTCGATCTCTTCACTGTTCATGGGCAAGATACCCGACGGCTTCTCTAAGCCCGGCTTCGTCGCTCTGTTCACATGGGGCGGACTGAGAGGAGGCTTATCCGTCGCCCTCGCGATGAGTACGAAAGATATGGTGCCTGAAAAGGTCTATTACATCATCCTCGGCTGTACCTACGCCGTCGTATTCTTCACCACGGTCATCCAGGGTCTGACGATGAAGCCTGTTTACAAAGCCATCACAAAAAAGAAACCGGCATGATCGCTCGTAGAGTATAAAACAGAATAAGACATTGAATCGGTAATCGGCACATCGCCGGTTACCGATTTTCTCTATCATAATGATAATCAGCGTTCCGACTGAATCCAGACGTCTATCAAAAGGTTGTTTCCCTGTGCAGATTGCCTAAATATGTATGATAGAATTTGGATTGCGTGACAGCCAAGTATATGATAAGATATAAACAGATTATAAAGATTCTTTTTCGAGGAGGTATTTTTCATGTTCAAGAAATTTTTATCACTGCTGTTAACGGTGATGATGGTCGTTTCCGTGATGGCAGTCGGCGTTGTGACTTCCACCACTGCTACTACCGAGAGATTAACTCAACCTGCACCTGTGATTGATAAGATCATCATCAATGCTGACGGTGCTCTCTATGAGGTAGAGGCCGATTCCGATCACACCTACACCTTCTTCCTGCAGGATGCAGGTATGATCTACGGTATTGATTCAACCACCACTTGGGATGCTCCGTATATCGAACTAGTTGGCGATCCCACCTTCCCCATATTCGGAGACAAACGCGGTGATTGCTATGATCCCGATTCCGCCGGTAATGTAGTTTACAAATACTTCAACAACGATAAGGGCAACATCAACGAGATCATGTTCAACTGGACCAACGCTGTCGGCGTAGACGCAAGCGGTAAGGCTGATGTCATCACCTTCACCATCCATGTTGACGAGAATACTCCCGACGGTATCTACTACATCAACACCAAGGTCAAGACCTTAGAAGGTCCTAATGAAGAGAAGCAGATCTTCGTTGGTACCGATGTCAAGCAGCCGCCTGTACAGAGAGACGGCGAACTCGACGGACAGCCAGGCGCGAAGTGGATCGACACCTACACTGTCGTCGGCGATCAGACCTATGTAACCGGTTCTATGGAGGAGAAGACCTTCACCGTATCCTCTGAGAAGGATCCCACCAAGGCTTATGATAAGTTCAGATCTCTCTGGATCATCGACGGCAACGGTAATGAGACCCTCGTAAGCTATGACGATTACACCGCATCCGCTGACGAGAACGGCGCATTACTGATCACCCTCAAGCCTGAATATCTGAATACTTTTTCGGTCGGCGATTATTACTCGAAGTTCGTTTTCTCCGATGGAGAAGCAACCGGTATTTTACATATCGTTCAAGGCAGCCCGGCAACTCCGGATGAGTCTGGCGATATTCCCAGTGTAGGTGGAAAAACAATCAACTTCTATTCACCGTCAGCCGGTTGGGATGTGAATGATACAGTCCAATTCTATGTATATGAAGTATCTACCGGACAGGAATTGATCGCGTGGGGTTCCAAAAAACTGGATGGAACTTATGTCGGCAACGGGATATGGTCTTATGATCCGTCAAATATGAATCTTGTCCCGGGAATACAATATGCTATTATTTTTGTTCACAAACTGTCATGGGACCAGACCTATGAGCTTCTACTTGATACCTCCTGTCTGGGTGATACCGCCTACTGTACCGGCAGATCAGTCGAAAACCCGGTCGATTGCAATAAAACATGTAAGGAAGCAAAATGGAAGAATTCTTCCTTAGACTCCCGACTTCAAATCACCTCGATTGGTAACGTGATTGGTGAGACCTGCCCGAGACATACCACACCATATGCAATGTTTGTGGAGTTCCTGAAATACACACTGGACAACGCGAGGCAATATTTGGGTAAATCCGATCAGCAACTGCTGGATGATATCGCGAGCCGGTTGAATCTGTCCAATGACGACGTCAGCAAGGCGATTGCGGAAGCAGGCGTTCGAGTCGATTGGACGCCGCCCTATGTTCCTCCTACCGAACCGCCGACTGACAGCTACGGATATATTCCGGGCGAATACTACCTGACTGGTTCCATCAACGGAGATAACAGCGGTACTGCTAATGTTCACAAGGGATTGCGATTCAAGGATTACTCCTCCGATTCCATGATCTTGGAAGGAGTCAGGCTGACACAGGGCGATGTTGTACGTACCGCCCGGTATAACGGCAAAAACACCTTTACCGTCTATCCCGATGGCGTTGGCAGAGATGTTTCGATCACACAGTCGGGAAGATACGATTTCTACTTCAAGCCCTATGAACTGGGCAACGGAAACTACTGGTACATCACGCCTTCTTACCTCGGAGCGATTGAGCCTTATTTGCTCGGCGACGCCGATGGAAATGGAGAACTGAGCTCCGCGGATGCAGCATATATCCTGCGTTATCTCGCAAAGATCGATACTCCTTTTACAAAGAGTGAGCTAATGCGGGGCGACGTTGATGACAGCGGCGATCTGGAATTGACCGATGTCACCGCAATTCAGTATTACCTTGCCAACATGAATACCCCGTATCCGATCGGCACAACAATAGGATAAGATGATATTAAAAACCACCGGCTTGGTTTTGCCGGTGGTTTTTCGCTTTATTCAATTACGCTTCCTTGGGCTTGGCGAATTTACGCAGAATCAGCATCGCACTGATCAGCAGCGCCGCGCTCACGCCCAGACCGATCCACGGCATATTGGTGAAGCCGATGATCAGGTAGCCAACCGCGCACACAACAGCCGTCAGGGTCGCATAGGGGATCTGGGTCTCCACATGGCGGATATGCTCACACTGCGCGCCCGTGGAGGCGAGGATTGTCGTGTCGGAGATCGGGGAGCAGTGGTCGCCGTAGACAGAACCGGCAAGCGTCGCGCCCAGAGTGGGAACCAGCAGCTCGCTGCCGGCAGTCGCCGAACAGATCATGGTCACGATGGGGATCAGCAGACCGAAGGTGCCCCATGAGGTACCCATCGAGAAGGACATCAGCGCCGCGATCACGAATACCACGAAGGGCAGGAGCTGTAACGGTACGTTCGATGACGCGATAAAGCCGGAGATGAACTCACCGGTGCCGATCAGCTCACGGCATACGCCGCCGAGCGTCCAAGAGAGGATCAGGATCAGCATGGGCGGTACGATACTGCCGATACCGCTGACGATATTGCCTGCAAAATCCTTGGGCTTCATGATCTTGCGCGGAATATAGAGGATGAACGCTGTTACCAGACCCGCAAACGCGCCGAGGGACAGACCCGCGGTGGGATTGGCGCCGATCGCCTCAGAGAAGGGCGTGCCGCTGAAGAAGCCGCCGACATACGCCATGCCCAGAATCGCGCAGACGATGAGCAAGAGGATGGGCAGGATCAGGTCAATCACGCGGCCCTTGCTCTCTTTTTCGTCATCCATTTCCTCCGTTAAGGTGTCGCTGTAGCCCTCGCGCTGCGTTCTTTGCTCCGCCTTTCGCATCTTGCCGAAGTCGAGCCCCGTGATACAGACGAACGCAACCATCAGGATCGTGAGCAGCGCGTACAAATTATAGGGTACGGTGGACAAAAATGTCTGAAAACCGTTGGTGTCGCTGACCTCCGACGCTACTGCTACCGCCCATGAGGACACAGGCGCGATGATACAGATCGGCGCCGCGGTCGCGTCAATGATGTAGGCGAGCTTTTCGCGTGAGATGCGCTGGCGGTCATAGATGGGTCGCATGACCGTACCGATCGTCAGACAGTTGAAGCCGTCGTCGATGAAAATCAGAACGCCCAACAGCGCGGTCGTGAGCAGTGTCGCGCGCTTATTCTTGAGCCGTTTATCCGCCCATCTGCCGTAAGCCGCCGTGCCGCCTGACTTGCCGACCAGCGTGATCACCGCCCATAGCAGTGCCAAAAAGATGATCATATATGCGTTGTCCGCGATCTTCTGCGCCATCATGTCGAACATGCGCGAGAATACCGCCATGAACGGCTCCTGCGCTGACACAACGTAGATCACCATTCCGGACAACACGCCCAAAAACAGCGACGAGTACACCTCTTTGGTCACCAGCGCGAGCACGATCGCGATCAACGGCGGCAGGATCGATACCCAGCCTGTTTCTATCATTTGTTTTCCTCCTCACTTGATACTAATTCTAATGAAACCCTTTAACATTTAATGCGAGAATTTCCGTATTGCTTTGTTGGGCTCTACGAAAATTCTCTCTATTTTCTATTTAAACCGTTTTATCAGAAATCAGTATGAGATCCTTTTCCACATTCTTGTTTCGTCATCCGACGTCGGATACATGCCGAAGCGCAGGTATAAGCCGTCCGCCGTACTGTCACAGCAAAGATAATCCGCACCGAACGCCTCGGCGTCCGCCTCTATCGCCGTCAAAAGCTCGGTCGCGTAACGGCGGTGCCGACAATCGGGCAGCGTATAAGCGCCGCTGATATGCGTGATCCGACCGCTCGGTGAATCCTCGCACGGAAACACCGGGCAAAAGGTGGCGGTCATCACGCTGACGAGTTTGTCATCTTCAAAAATGCCGTATGTCTGCACGCCGGGGGCGTTTGCCTCCCTGCTTTGGCAATAGACCCGGGCGACGTCCTCTGAGATCGGATACGGAAAGCCCTCCGCTTTGGAGATCGCCGCAAGATCTTGTATATGATGAATGTCCAGTTTTTGACAAGTCTTTTTCATAGATCCTCCCTGTTATCTGCGGTTCATCTTCGCGATTGACGCAAGGGTCGGGATCTGCATCGGACAGACGTCCACACAGGACAGCGATTTGGAGCAGCCCTGCTCAAAGTTCTTTTGATACGACTTTGTGATGGCGTTCTTATGCGATCCGCTGCGTGACGCGATCAGGTAGCAATCGTTGGCGAATGCCGCGCCGTAAAAGGTACTGCCGTCGAGGTAGTTGGGACAAACCTCCAGACACAGTCCGCATTTGAGGCACTTACCCGCCGCGTACATATGGTCATATTCCTTGGGATCGGCGCCCTCGTACTCGCCGATATAGGCGTTAGCCTTTTTCAGATTGTCATGGATTACGCCGCGGTCGATCACCAGATCGGCAATCGTCGCAAACTTCTTCAACGGCTCGATGACAACGGTATCACCTTTGATCTCTCTCAAAAAGGTCTCGCACGCAAGGGCAGGTCTGCCGTTGATGACCATCGCGCACGCGCCGCACATTCCCTGCAGGCACGAGCACTCCCACTGGATCCTCGGCGCCGGATCGCCGTTGACGTCGATCAGATCATCCTTATAATTCAGCTCGTCGAGCATGCCTGCGACGGTCTGATTCTCTGCAAATTCACCCTCAAATTCCTGCCAGTACGGTTCTGTGACAGGAGACATTTGCCGTAATATCTTAACTCTCATACTTGCCCTCCGTATCGAGGTAGGTGCTGAATGCGCCGTCATCATACCGGATGATGGTAGCGGCTTTGTATGCGTCCGACGCGGTCGGATAATCGCTCCTGTAATGTGCGCCGCGGCTCTCCTGTCTGCTCTGCGCGCAGAGCAGAGTCGCCTTGGCGAGCGTCAAAATGCCCTTGAGGCTGTAGCCGAAGTACGGCATCTCGGAGTTGTCGAAGCGGATCTTGTCCACAACGGACAGATAGAAGGTCACGTCGTCGATCCCCTTCCGCAGCTTGTCGACACTGCGGACGATCCCGAGGTTCTCCTGCATTGTCTCAGCGAGCATATCACGAATATATTTGACGGGATAGGGGCTTTTGGAGCCTTTGAGAGAGCGCAGCTTTTCCTTTGCTTCCTTCAGCTCAG
Source organism: uncultured Clostridia bacterium (assembly GCA_946406145.1). Lineage (GTDB taxonomy): Bacteria > Bacillota > Clostridia > Oscillospirales > Acutalibacteraceae > Ruminococcoides. Next base: position 6,279 of record CAMJJL010000045.1, read on the forward strand.
CCGACCAATCGTTTTGTGTATCGCTTGATTCTGAAGCTTCGATGGATGCGGACGCCACCCTGCCGCCGTAAATCGCCGCGAGCAGTGAATTGCCGCCCAGACGATTGGCGCCGTGATAGATGGAGGCACATTCTCCGATCGCGTACAGATTCCTGATATTCGTCTCATGGTTGTTCTTCACCGCGATACCACCCATGAAAAAGTGTACCGAAGGTGTGACAGGGATACTTTCTTTCGTGATATCGATCCCACGGTATTTTTGGCAAAGCTCATACACCTCGGGCAGCTTTTGCCGTATCTTCTCTTTCCCGAGGAAGGTGATATCCAGATAGACCTGTTTTCCGGTTGCTTCGATACAGCGCGACACGATATCACGGAGCATGAGATTGCCGCGCTCGCCGTACTTTTCTTCCATAAAATAAACACGGCTGCCGTTTTCTTCCACATAGAGCCTGCCACCCTCTCCCCTGACCGCCTCGGAGATCAGCATCATCTTCTGCGCGGTCTCGATGGTGGTGGGATGGTACTGGATGAACTCGAGGTTCTTGAGCTCCACACCCTGCATCAATAGCTTGCCGGCGACATAGCCGTCGCACTGGGTAGAGCCTGTCGTCTTGCCGAACAGCGCGTTCTGTCCGCCTGTGGCAATGACGACGCTGTCCGCCGTGATCGCCTCGGGCTGTCTTGTCGCTTCATTATACAGAATAGCGCCGTAACAACTGCCGTCCTTGATCAGCGCGCCGTAAAAATCCGTCCAGAGTCGCCGCTTGATCCTCCCCATGCCCTCATAGCTCCTCGCCTCCATCACGAGCGCGGTCACAATCTGTTTGCCCGTGGAGGCGCCGCAAAAGCAGGTACGCCGATAGGATTGTCCGCCGAACGCACGCTTGCTGACACTGCCGTCAGGCTCCGTCGTAAAGACCGTGCCGAGCTTTTCGAGCCACGCAATGATATCGGGCGCGCTCTCGCACAGACCCCTGACAGCCTTTTTGCCTGCGATCTCACAACCGCCCTTGAGGGTATCATCGATATGTTTGTCGATGCTGTCGCCCGTTTCATGGGAAGGAGTCACGGCGTTGATACCGCCTGCCGCTAAAACAGACTGGGAGCGTTCCGAGGGAAACGGCGATACCAGTATGACCTGCATGCCCTTTTGCGCACAGCTGACCGCACAGCTCAGTCCGGCGATGCCGCTTCCGATCACTAATACATGTTTCATTCTCTGCACCGCCTAACCTTTAAACATCATGGAATGCGCTGACGTGATGATCACGCTGACCGCGATAAACAGAATCACACAAACAACAGCGACAAAGATGTCGAGGATACGCTTTTTGCGCATATCTGAGAGGATTCCGAGCGTGACGAACGCGTTCGAAAAGGATAACACGATATGACAGAAGAGCGCCGCATAGAACAGGATCTGAGCAGTCTCCGTCAGGATGTATCCTACTCCGCCGACACTGCTTTTCAGCAAGCCGAATGAGAGAATATGGATCGGCAGCAGCAGGACGATCAACACCGCGCTGACACGCTGAAGCACGGTCTTGAGATTCAACTTTTTGTAGGTAATTCTCTTAGCGTCATGCAAGACAAAAACGCTGATGATCGACAGGATCGCGTGCAATCCCATCGCGACAGCGACCGCATAGCCCGTCACCTTTGACAAAACCGGATTGTAATACATGGCGGTGTAGGCATAGAGCTGGTAACCCTCATGTATCAAAAGCAGCACGACCGTTAACAGCGACAGCCGCGCATTCCATTTCTTCATGTTCATAATGTCACCTCTTTGGTGAAAATCTGCTAGCTCAATTCTATATGATTACTCCGTCAAAGTCAATAAATATGATAAAACCGAGAATTAATACACGAAAAACCGGTAACCGATTTAGTCAGTTACCGGTTTGTTTTAATTGACGATCTTGCGCGCGAATGTTGCGGCTTTCTTCAAATCGCTTTCATTGGGTCTGCCCTTGTGGAGCCCCTTGAACTCACCCTTACAGTGGAATTCACGGTCATCCATCGTGATACCGACCTGATCAGCCTCCGCCTTCACCTTTTTCCATGTAGAGTTGAGCATGGCGGCGGAGCCGAAATTGACGATGCGCTTCACCTTGGTGTTGTCCAATGAGCGGATATAATCCCTCACCTCGGGATCGATACTGAACGCATAGTAGGAATTGCCGAGAAAGAGGATATCGACAGGCTCGGTGATCGGCTCGCTGATCGGCAGCGCCTCGGCGCCGACCGCGTCGGCAACCGCTTTTGCCAACTTTTCGGTATTGCCGGTTTTGGTATAATATCTGACTGCAACTTTCATATGACACCTCAGAGCGCTTCTTCAACCGCTTTTCTGACGTCCTTCATGTCAACGGTCGGCTCAAAACGAGCGATAACGTTACCCTCGCGGTCAACGAGGAACTTGGTGAAGTTCCATTTGATATACGCCTTGTCGCCGAATGCCTTGTTGTTCATGTCGGCAAACTTGTTCAGCGCCTTGTTTTTGAGACCCTTGCCAAAGCCCTCAAACGGCTTTTCAGTCGCAAGGAACGCAAACAGCGGATCGGCGTTGTCGCCGTTGACGTCGATCTTCTTGAACTGGGGGAAGTCGGCGCCGAATTTCAGCGTACAGAAGTTGTGGATCTCCTCCTCGTCTCCGGGCGCCTGATTCGCGAACTGGTTGCACGGGAAATCGAGGATCTCAAAGCCCTTGTCTCGCAGGTCGCGGTACATCTCCTCAAGCGGCTCATAGTGCGGTGTAAAGCCGCAGCCTGTCGCCGTGTTGACAATCAACAGCAGCTTGCCCTTGTAATCGGCAAGACTGACATCGTTACCTTTTCTGTCTTTTACCGTAAAATCGTATACTGTTTTCATTGTTATTCTCCTTTCGGTTCATTGGTTATGATGGTTCTTTTCCCAAAAACTCATACAACAATTGATATAATTGTGCGGCTTTTTCCGGGCTGATCGCGATACAGCCGCCGACCTTGCGCGGGATCTCACTCGCCTGCTCCTGCAACGCTCTGCCCTTGTCAGTCAGGATAATCAGAAAAGATCGCTCATCCTCCGCGCTCTGTCGTTTTTCGATATAGCCTGCCTGCCGCATCTTTTTGAGAAGAGGTGAGAGCGTGCCGCTGTCGAGCATCAGCCGCTTGCCGAGCTCACCCACGGGGATGCCGTCCTTTTCCCACAGTACCAAAAACACGATGTACTGGGTGTAGGTCAGCCCCAGCGGTTTGAGGTACGGTGTATAAAGCGCCGTCACACTCCGCGCCGCCGCATACAGCGGAAAGCACAGCTGATTCTCGAGCTTCATCTCTTCTTTATCGCTCATTTCCATTTCTGTTGCGCCCCTTTTATCTCTTGTGCAATTATATTGTATCAAAGATAAATAGATTTGTCAAGGGGAATTTATTCCTTTTTTCAATATTTTTTCAATATCAAATGTAGCAATTCCATTCTATTGTAGGGGAGGGGCTTGTTGCTCAGCCGCAGACGGACGTTGGTCAAGATACAATGTCGGTTAAGGAGATATGCTTCGCGTAAAAAGTCATCCGACAAAAAGGTACCGAGCGCACAGAGCGCCCGGTACCGGAGGAAAACAATTATTGCTTATGACAGGAGCCGGACATCGCGCAGTGCTTGCAGTTGCCGCAGCTGCATACCACCGACTTACCCTGCTTTTTCTTTTTGATCATGCTGACGATGATCGCCGTAACGATCGCGATCAGCACTGCACAGATGATAATCGTGCCGATGTTATTCGATATCCATGGTAACATACATTCCACTCCTTGTTATCCGATATAGGTTATTTGATTTTGACCTTTTTGGTCAGCTTATCGGCTTCCTTATACGGTCGGAAGAGCATATACAGCATGAAGGCGATCAGTAGGATCGCAACGATCAAGCCGAATACATTCAGGTTACCGGAGAATGCACCGCCGATCTGGTTGATACACAGCGCGATCACATACGCAAAGCCGCACTGATAAGCGATCGCGAACGCCGTCCACTTGCCGGAGTTCATCTCGCGTCTGATGGCGCCCATCGCCGCAAAGCACGGCGCGCACAGCAGGTTGAATACAAGGAACGAGAAGCCTGTCACACCGGTGAATACGCTCGCGAGCGTCGCCCATGTGGACATTTCTCCGCCGCCGTAGAGCACACCCATCGTACCGACGATGTTCTCCTTGGCGATCAAGCCGGTGATGGAGGCGACAGCCGCCTGCCAGTTGCCCCAGCCGAGCGGTGCGAAAATCCATGCGATGCCGTTGCCGATCGCCGCAAGGATGCTGTTGCCGATCTCTTCTTCACCCAGCATGGTAAAGGCGCCGTCGACCCATCCGAAACGACTCAGGAACCACAGAACGATGGTGGAGAGCAGGATGATGGTACCTGCCTTTTTGATGAATGACCAGCCGCGCTCCCACATGGAACGGAGCACATTGCCGAGGGTCGGCCAGTGGTATGCCGGCAGCTCCATGACGAACGGAGCGGGCTCGCCTGCAAAGGGCTTGGTCTTTTTGAGCATGATACCGGAGATGATGATCGCCGCCATACCGATGAAATACGCGCTTGTTGCGACCAACGGAGAGCCGCCGAAGATCGCACCGGCAATCATCGAGATGAAGGGCACCTTTGCACCGCAGGGGATGAAGGTGGTGGTCATGATGGTCATGCGGCGGTCGCGCTCATTCTCAATGGTACGCGACGCCATAATGCCGGGGATACCGCAGCCCGTGCCGATCAGGATCGGAATGAAGCTCTTACCCGACAGACCGAAGCGGCGGAAGATACGGTCGAGGACAAAGGCGATACGCGCCATGTAGCCGCAGGATTCAAGGAACGCGAGCAGGAAGAACAGTACGAGCATCTGCGGTACAAAGCCGAGCACCGCGCCCACGCCGGCAATGATACCGTCGAGGATCAGGCTCGAGAGCCATTCGGGAGCCTTGGCTGCCTCCAGCCAGTTGCCGACAACAGCGGGGATACCGGGTACCCATACGCCGAACTCGGCAGGATCGTCGGGCTTACCCTCGTTTTTGACGAAGATTTCCGCCGCGTCTTTGACGTCCTTACCGGTGATGGTCTCGTTCTTGACCTCGAGGGTCTCCTCATCCTCGACCTCAAAGGTGAATTCATCACTGTCCCTGACGCTTGCGGCAAAGCTCTTGACGGAGGTCACCGCCTTATCAGCGTCATATTTTTCCGATTCAAAGTCGAGCGCCGCGAGCAGGTCTTCATTCTTTGCCGATTCGGCGGCGCCGGTCAGTTTGCCGATCGCGTCGGCATGCTCCTCATACTGCGCGGTACCGATACCGAACAGATGGAAGCCGTCGCCGAACAGACCGTCATTTGCCCAGTCTGTCGCGGCGGTTCCGACCGTGACCATCGAGATATAGTACACGAGGAACATGACGACCATGAAGATCGGCAGACCCAACCAGCGGTTGGTCACAATCTTATCGATCTTGTCGGAGGTTGAGAGCTGACCCTTCTGCTTATTCTTATAGACACTGTTGATGATCTTGCCGATATAGACATAACGCTCGTTGGTGATGATCGACTCCGCGTCATCGTCATATTCTTCCTCAACAGCCTTGATATCCTTTTCGATATGGTCGAGGGTCTCCTTGCTCAGGTTGAGCTTCTCCACGACTTTATCATCGCGCTCAAAGATCTTGACCGCATACCATCTCTGCTCCTCCTCGGGCATATCATGGACGCAGGCTTCTTCGATATGCGCGATCGCGTGCTCGACCGAACCGTCAAACGGATGCTTCGGGACGGGCTTCTTCTCCTTTGCCGCCTTGATCGCTTCTTCGGCGGCGTCCATCACGCCCTTGCCCTTTAAGGCGGAGATTGAAATGATCTTGCAGCCCAGCTGGCGGCTGAGCTCCGCGGTGTTGATCCTGACGCCTGTTTTCTCGACAACATCCATCATGTTGATCGCGATGACGACGGGGATGCCGAGCTCACAGAGCTGGGTGGTCAGATACAGGTTACGCTCCAGGTTGGTACCGTCGACGATGTTCAGAATCGCGTCGGGACGTTCATCGATCAGATAGTTACGTGCCACGACCTCTTCCATCGTGTAGGGTGAGAGCGAGTAGATACCGGGCAGATCGGTGATGGTCACGTCGCTGTGCTTTTTGAGCTTACCTTCCTTTTTCTCGACCGTTACGCCGGGCCAGTTGCCGACGAACTGATTCGCGCCTGTCAGAGCATTGAACAGGGTGGTCTTGCCGCTGTTCGGGTTGCCTGCCAAGGCAATCTTGATGTTCATGGTGATACCTCATTTCTTAGTTAGTTTTCGCTAACCATCGGATAAAAAATACTGTTTTTGTTTTGGATACAATCCGCGTTACTATCAGTCAAATATAGACGCACGCGTCCGCATCATTCTACCTCGACCATCTCTGCGTCCGCCTTGCGGATCGACAGCTGATAGCCACGCACGGTAACCTCCATCGGATCGCCTAAGGGAGCGACCTTCTGCACCTTGATCTCGACGCCCTTGGTGATGCCCATATCCATGATACGGCGCTTGACCGCACCCTCACCGTGGAGCTTCTTGACCTTGCAGGTACTGCCGATGGCGACCTCTTTCAGTGTTTTCATACTCTTCCTCCTTTATATTCTGTCATCACAGACAATCATCAACATAATATTCGGTTGAGATTGCCACACCCCGACCTCATACACGGGGTTCGCAATGACTATATTTATACCATGATCTTCTGCGCCATTTCTTTGCTGATGGCGATGCGCGTGCCTTTGATGTTCACGATCAGGTTGCCGCCCATAGAGCTGACAACCGTGACGGTCGCGCCGGATACAAAGCCCAGATTTTGCAGGTGGGTTCTGACCTGTGCGTTTCCGCCGATTCGTTTGATGATATTTTCTTCGCCGATAACGGCTAAGGTGAGCGGCATAGCGATCTCCTTTTGCGATAGGGTGACAGGAGTCATCCCATGGTTATATTTTGCTAACTTGATTAGCTAGAGCTAACCTTTGGGGTTAAATAAAAAGCATATGCGGTTAGCCTTGCCTTACTCAAGTATTATATCAGCCCATCTTATGTTTGTCAAGCACTATTTGCATACAGGTTTTATTATAGACAAACCGCGGTTTTTGGTGTATCATATTTCTGTATAAAAAATCACAACGGAGAAATTATGACCAAGCATAACTATACCTATATCCTCCAATGTGCCGACGGCACCTTTTACTGCGGATGGACAAACAACCTCGAAAAACGTCTTGCCGCGCATAACGCAGGTACGGCATCGAAATACACCGCGCCGCGCCGACCTGTTGAGATCGTCTACACAGAACAGTTCGCGACCAAGCAAGAGGCGATGAGCCGCGAGTATCACATCAAACAGCTGACCAGACAGCAAAAAATCGAGCTGATCGATCACGGAAAAGCCTGATTCCGTTCCCGGGTGATTCCACACTCATATCAGATATTTTCCGTCCGCAAAAGATCTCAACAAATCCTTTTAAATTCTTGAAGAACCATCATCGTTTCGCTATAATAAAAGAAAAACGTAAAGGACTGGTAACATGAAAAAGATCACGCAAACCGCCGGCAGAGATCAGCTCGGCGAATTCTCACCGATGTTCGCGCATCTGAATGACGACGTACTGTTCGGCGAGGTATGGAATGAAGAAGCGATCGACGTCAAGACCAAATGTATCATCACGGTCGTATCGCTGATGGCGTCGGGTATCACCGACTCCTCCCTCTCCTATCATCTGCAAAACGCCAAGGCTCACGGCGTGACCAAGGAAGAGATCGCCGCGATCATCACCCACGCGACGATGTACGTCGGCTGGCCGAAGGGCTGGGCGGTGTTCCGCCTCGCCAAGGAGATCTGGCACGAAGAAGCGCCTGCTCTGAGCGACAAGGAAAGATTCCAAAACTCCCTCTTCTTCCCCATCGGCGAGCCGAATCCTTACGGCGACTACTTCATCGGTCAGAGCTATCTTGCGCCGCTGTCTACTCAGCAGGTGCCCGTGTTCAACGTCACCTTTGAGCCGTCATGCCGCAACAACTGGCACATCCACCACGCCACCTCGGGCGGCGGTCAGATGCTGATCTGCGTCGGCGGCAAGGGTTGGTATCAGGAAGAGGGCAAAGAAGCCGTCGAACTGCAGGAAGGCTCCGTCGTCAACATTCCGCCCAACGTCAAGCACTGGCACGGCGCGGCTAAGGACAGCTGGTTCTCTCACTTAGCGCTGGAGATCAGCGGCGAGAACGCATCCACCGAATGGTGCGAGCCTGTTTCCGACGAAGAATACGCCCGTCTGTAAATAATTGATCAACAATAGGAGGAATCAACATGAGAAAAGATTTAGGAAAAGTACCTGCCGTCTACCCGATGCCCGTATTGATCGTCGCCGCCTATGACGCGAACGGCACCGTACAGGCGATGAACGCCGCATGGGGCATGATCAGCGGCATGGACAAGATCGCGCTGTTCATCAACGAGGATCACGCCACCACCAAGGCGATCCGTCAGACAAAGGCGTTCACCGTCAGCATTGCCGACAAGGAGCATATGGACGCCGCGGACTTCTTCGGCATCGCGACTGGCAACAAGATGCCCGATAAGTTCATCAAATCCGGCTGTCATGCCGAAAAGAGCGTCCATATCAACGCTCCGATCATCACGGAGTTCCCCCTGACGATCGAGTGTGAGCTTGCCGAGATCACCCTGACAGACAACCTGCACGCGGTCGTCGGCACGATCGTCAACGTCAGCGCGGATGAAGCGGTCGTTGCCGAGGACGGCAAGATCGTTCCCGAAAAGCTGAACGCCCTGATCTTCGACCAGTTCCGCTCAGGCTACTATGTCGTCGGCGATCAGGTCGGCAAGGCATGGAACGCAGGCAAGGACCTGATGACAGCGGCACAGGCTGAATAATCATCATATACCGATAAAGGAGTTCTCACACGAGAGCTCCTTTTCTGCATTTTTCACCTGTTTTTCACATTGTGTTCAAATGATTTTCAATATCATATGTTAGGATAAACTCATAATCAAAAAGCAAGGGGGTCATCCTATGAAGTTTTTATCGAAGAAAAGCACCGCTGTCATCCTGGCGGCGCTCATGGCGTTACCGCTCGCGGCATGCGGCAATCAAAAGAGCAGTACGGAAGCGACCGTCGCTACCATCGATGAAGCCGTCCACTCCACCGCGGCAAGCACAGCGGATCAAGCAAAATCCTCTGCCAAAAAGCTGACGGAAGCGGACGTCAACACCACTCAAACCATAGAGAACACCACAGGCGGCGAGCACGCGATCACAGCCGACGGTGAAAAGGCAAGCTACAGCAACGTCAAGGTCGTCAAGAGCGGCGACAGCAGTGAGAATGACGAAGCTGACTTCTACGGCGACAACGCCACGATCTTTGCCACTAATGCCGGTACGCTCGACTTAAGCGAGATCGTCGTCAAATCCGACGGCAAGCACGCGAACGGCGTGTTCAGCTACGGCGAGGGCACGACCGTCAACATCAAGGACTCCTACATCGAGACCGCGGGCAACTGCTCGGGCGGTCTGATGACGACCGGCGGCGGCACGATGAACGCCACCGACCTCACCATCAACACCTCGGGCAACTCCTCGGCGGCGATCCGCTCCGACCGCGGCGGCGGCACCGTCAACGTAAGCGGCGGCTATTACACCACCTCGGGCACCGGCTCACCGGTCATCTACTCCACCGCCGATATCACGGTATCCGATGCCGAGATGGCGTCCACCGCCTCACAGGGCGTCGTGGTCGAAGGCAAGAACAGCGTCACGCTGAATAACGTCAACCTAAACGCTGATAACAACAAGAAAAACAGCAACAAATCGAGCTGGTATCAGGCGGTCATGATCTATCAGAGCATGTCCGGCGACGCGGCAGAGGGCACCTCGTCCTTTACGATGAACGGCGGTACACTCACCAATGAAAACGGCGATATTTTCTTCGTCAATAACACCGCGACCGACATCAGCCTGACGGGCGCGACCATCACCAACAACGATACGGAAGGCGTATTCCTCAGAGCGGCGGCAGCCGGATGGGGTAGCGAAGGCAAAAACGGCGGACAGGTCACCATGAAAACCAAACAGCAGACAATCAACGGCGATATGGTGGTGGATGACGTATCCCACCTCAATCTCTATCTTTCCGAAAACTCCGTCTATAAGGGTGCGATCAACAGCTCCGGTCAGGCTGGCGAGGTCTATGTCGATCTCAGCGGCGGCGCGAAGTGGACGCTCACCTCCGACAGCTACATCACCTCATTGGCCTGTGACGCGGACAGCATCGACCTCAACGGTCACACCCTCTATGTAAACGGCAAGGCATATACCGCAGGCACGGCGTCCACCGGTGAAGCGATCGCGGTCGTATCGACCGGAAGCGGGCACGGCGGCGGCAGTACCCCTCCCGATCAACCCGGCGAGGGCGGCTCCGATCACGGCACACCTCCCGAAAAGCCCAATAACTGATGATCTTTTTCTTCATTTTTCATCCTCAGGAGGCTCCCGAATAGGGAGTCTCCTTTTTTGTCGGGATCACCACAGCCCCTTGCCGTGTGTCAAGGAGCTCTGCAAAGACTGTTTTTCATAAGCGCCGCGATTGTTCTGGACAAAACGTTTTATATTTGTTATGATACAATCAGCTTTCAGCAAGGGAGGATGAAAATGGCGGATTACAATCTGCACACGCACACCACACGCTGTCATCACGCCGTGGGCGAGGACAGAGAATATGTCGAGGCGGCGATCAAGGCAGGGCTCACCACACTCGGCTTTGCCGACCACTGTCCGCAGTTCTTCCCTGTCGATGACTATTACAGCCACTTCCGCATGTTCCCCGAACAAGCGCAGGAATATGCCGAGAGCATCCGTGCCCTGCAAAAGGAGTACGCCTCCGATATCCGCATCCTCCTCGGATTCGAAACGGAATATTATCCCGAGACCTTCGATAAGCTGATCGAATTTGTCCGACCTTTGCACCTCGACTATATGATCATGGGTCAGCATTTTGTCGGCAACGAATACGACGAGGGCTCGTACTATGTCGCAGGTAAAGCGAAGAAGGAAGATTACCTCGCGCAGTACGTCGCTCAGGTCAAGGAGGGGTTATCGACTGGCGCGTTCACCTACCTGGCGCATCCCGACACCGTCTGGTATGAGGGTGATCCCGATTTCTATCTTGAGCAGATGACCGAGCTGTGCCGCTTTGCCAAGGCGCGTGACATTCCGCTGGAGTACAACATCCTCGGCTATTGCAATAAGCGCTGTTACCCGAACCCGACCTTCTGGGACATCGTCGCGCAAACGGGCAACAAGGCGGTCATCGGCTATGACGCGCATACGCCCGAGATATTGTTGAATGAAGAGATTTACCGCAATTGTGAGCAAAACCTCCTAAAGCGCGGTATCACGCCCGTGACCATCGATGAAATCAACTTACGCGGAATCAAATAATCAGATAAAGGATGAGGAAGATGAATTATAACGACCAGACAAAGCTGACCGAGATCCTCGCGGCGTATCCGTGGCTTCCCGAGGAGCTGATCAGGCTCGACAGCCGCTTTAAGATCGTGAATACGCCGATCGGCAAGATGATGATCAAAAAGGCGACCGTCACCGATCTGAGTGAAAAATCAGGGCTCCCGACAGAGGAACTGCTCAAAAGATTGCAGGAAATGGTAGACAAACACAACAAAGCACAATAATTGAAAAGGGATGTCACTCCGTATGGAACGACATCCCTTTTTATTGTATTCATTATTCAGCTTTGATGGGTAACTCCGGCTTGAACGCAGGCATGAGCTCTAATTTGAACAGATTGACCTTGTGCTTGCAGTCGATCTTCTCCTTGCTCTCTTGATTTTCGATCTCGCCTGTGCGGATATAACGGTCGAGCTCCGCGTAGGTAAAGCCGAGATTGTCCTCATCCGTCTTGCCGCACAATCCGTCGGACGGGACTTTGTCGACCAGCTCCGAGGGCAGTCCGAGCAATCTGCCGATCTGCTTGACCTCCTGTACGGTCAGGTTTGAGCAGGGGCTGAAATCGCCCACACTGTCGCCGTATCGGGTGGAGTAGCCGACCCAATCCTCGCTGAGATTGCAGGTGTTGGCGACGCGCCCGTTATGGCTCTGCGACACCGCGTAGAGGGTCGCCATGCGGATGCGCGGCGGCAGATTCTGTACGGTCTGAGCAGTCGGCTCAAAGGGGAGCTGTTGGATCAGTCCCTCATAGGCGTCCTTGATATTGATGATATAATGCTGGATGCCGAGGGTATCGACAAGCAGCTTTGCTTTATCGATATCCGCCTGCTCGCCGTTGGGCATCAGCACGCCGATGACCCTGTCTTTGCCCAGCGCTTCGACGCATAATGCCGCGACGACGGAGCTGTCCTTGCCGCCCGAGATACCGACGACGGCGTTACAGCCCTTTCCGTTTGCTTCAAAAAAATCGCGTATCCACTGTACGCACTCGTTCTTAACTTTTTCAGCGTTAAACATATTATTTCCTCACTTTAGGCAACACCGCACCATTCGCGGCGACCGGCATGATATGTTCATCGTCAGCCGCCTTTCCATGTGCGATTTTCTATAACGATCATATCGCATCAAAGCGTTTCTGTCAATCCTTTTGTTTTCGCAAAGCGGATCAAATCAACAGCCTTCCACATTACGAAAAAGGGTTGGCAGAAGCCAACCCCTCAGGCTGTAGAAAAACCTTTCCAGCCCCCTCTGACGAGGGGGCACGCAAGT
>CAMJJL010000046.1 GCA_946406145.1 uncultured Clostridia bacterium
AGTGTTCATAACGGATTTATGTTATGGACACTCATTTTTTATTCAATTTCATCCGATTTGTATGTGGTGAGCAGGTTTTGTGCCTGCTCACCTTTTGTCTTATTCGGCCGGTGCCGGTTCGTAGAAATATTGATATTTGCAAATGAATATGATATACTCAAATCGAGCAAAAAGCGTCAATGCGCATACATGTCGAATGATGCGATCAGGTGATCGATCGTGACAGATATTCGGATAGGGTATTGCCGAAATGCTCGCAAAAAACCCGATACGCAAAAGCAAAAACCATGATTTGCTGTATCTTGGAAAATCAGGAGAGAAATATGATGAAAAAAAGAACAATTTCGATGATACTCGTTATCCTTATCTTAGCTTTGTCTGTGACGGTGATACCCGTGAACGCGCAGGTCAGTAAAGCAGAGCGGTACATGGCTTCGATGACAACTGAGGAAAAGATCGGTATGATGCTCATGCCGGTGTTTCGTTACAGCTATGACGCCGCCGGAAACAGATCGAACGTGACAGAGATCACCTCAGATATGGAAGCGGCGTTGGAAAAGTACAGCTTGAGCGGCGTGATACTGATGGGACAGAATGCGCCGACCAACGAGGGCGCCACACGCTTGACCGACGCGCTGCAAAAGGCTAACGCCGCAGGCGGAGAGCGTCCGCAGCTTTTGATTACGATCGATCAGGAGGGCGGAAACGTCACACGTTTAGGTCAGGGCACCATGACGCCCGGCAATATGGCGCTCGGCGCGATCAACGATGTCGAAACGACGAAAGAAGTCGCCGCTATGCTCGGAAACGAGTTGAACGCGGTCGGCGTCAACGCGGACTTTGCTCCGGTGGTAGACGTCAACAATAATCCTGCCAACCCCGTTATCGGCGTGCGCTCCTTCTCTGACGACGCGCAGACCGTCGCTTCTCACGGCAGCGCTTTTGTCAAAGCGCTCAACGATACCGGCGTCATATCGACTCTCAAGCATTTTCCCGGGCACGGCGATACCGATACCGACAGTCACTCCGGGCTGCCGTGTATCAACAAGTCCTATGAAGAATTACAGCAAAACGAGCTGATTCCGTTCCAGGCGTGTATTGACGCCGGCTCTCAGATGATCATGACCGCGCACATTGTCTATCCGCAGATTGAGACCGGTACCTACACCTCTAAGGCGACGGGGGAGACCATCCACCTGCCCGCCACCCTCAGCAAAAAGATTATGACCGACATCCTGCGCGGCGATATGGGCTTTAACGGCGTCACCATCACCGATGCGATGGAGATGGACGCGATCGCAAAGCACTTTGACAAGCTGGACGCGGCGAAGCTCGCGATCGAAGCGGGTATCGATATCCTTCTTGCTCCGGTCAATACTCCCTCGGTGGACGACGATTATGAAGGGTTCCGCGAGTTGGATGAGTATATTGCCGAGCTGGTGCGTATGGCGGACAGCGGCGAGATATCGATGGAGAAGATCAACGCCGCTGTGCTCAGGATCCTGACGCTGAAAGAGAACAACGGATTGTTTGAGGCTTACGATGGGTCGGATATTGAGAGCCGTGTACAGAAAGCGATCGATACGGTCGGTACAAAGGAGAGACACGACAGAGAGTGGGAGCTGACCAAAAAGGCGATAACCCTCGTTAAGAATGACGACAACACCTTGCCGTTGACTAAGCCGAATCAAAAGACCGTCGTGTTGGTTCCGTATAACGACGAGACCATCCCGATGAACTACGCGGTCAGAAAGCTGACAGAGGATGGCAAGCTCCCCGAGGGAGCGGATGTGACCGCGTACTCCTACTATCAAAAATCTGTCGATGAAGTCCTGCCTATGATCGACGGCGCGGATAATGTTGTCTTTATGTCCGAGATATACGGCGCATCCGCGCTGAAAAACGATCTCTTGAAGGCGGTGGATAACCTTGCCGATCTGATCCATTCCAAAGGCGGCAGATTCATCGTGATGTCGGTCAGCCTGCCGTATGACGTCGCTCGTTTCGAAAAAGCCGACGCGATCATGATCGCTTACCTCGCGCGCTCTATGCCGGAAGACCCCGGTGATAAGGTCAAGGAGATGAGGCAGTACGGACCCAACATGCCGGCAGCGCTGTACATGATGTTCAGCGCGGAGGATGCTCCGACCGCAAAGCTGCCGATCAATATCCCTGCGCTTGACGCGGAATACAGCTTCACCGATACGGTGCTGTATGCAAGAGGCTTTGGCTTGACTTATCAAATTCCGCCGACTCCTGCTGCGCCGATCCTCGGCGATGCGGACGGTGACGGCAAAGTAACCGTCAACGACGCAACATTCATTCAGAGAAAGCTCGCAAGTATCCCGATCCCGTTTGAGTTCAATGACAGTGTTGCCGATGTCAATTCTGACGGAGAAGTGACCGTTTTCGATGTGACTTGTATCCAGCGCTGGCTGGCAGAGCTCCCCGCTCCCGAGGGGATCGGCAAGCCGATCGGTGAAAAACCCGTCCTGCCCGGCGATACCGAGCACAAGCTGCTCAACAGCGTGAAAACATATTCTATGGATTTTGAAACCGGCGATTGGAAATTGTCTCATACCAAAGCCATAACGTATGAGAACAGCTATCCTATCTTGTTTGATTCGATTGATAACTATGAGGGCTCCGAACCGGTTCAGACAACGGTCACCTATACCTTTGACGGCGATATTCCCCTGACCGGCACCGAGATCGACGGCTCTACGGGAGCGAAAAAGACTGTGGAATACTCGAACGGAAGGGTATATAACGTCACCTATGACTTCGGCGTCGGCGGAACCACAAAGCTGATGTATCAGTACGGTAACGGCGACGACTACTTCACCATGGTGCTGCATGATCAGCTTCGAAAGGGAAATGAATACAATCCCGATGTTCATATGGAGGAGGTTGACTCGGTTTCGATCACGACAGAGAACGGCTTGTTGAAATCCACTACGAACACCGGTATGTATGCTTATTGGAGTGAAAGACAGGAGAAAAAATGGATTCGATTCAGGGGCATATACACGAACACTTACGATCCTGACGGGATTGTGAATCAGTCTACAGCGGAGCTGTCCGAATTCGGTGTTCAGCAGCAGGCAAAGTATGAGGTCGTGAAGAAGGACGGTGTGATCACAGAGATCATTCAGTACACTGCCGACGGCAACGGCAATTGGAACGCCTTTACAAAATACGAGTTTGAGTACAACGATACAGAGATCAGCGCCGCGAGGTATGCCTCTATGATCAATTACTATATTACTAACGGAGGCGGCACTTATTATATCTTCAACTGGTATTGATGAATATGAAAATCAGAACAGAGAAAGAGTTAAGGTCGCGTAATGACTTCATTTTCATCAGAGAAACCATTTGACCGATCCCGTTGTCTCAGGAAGGATCAAACTATCAAAAACGGCTTGAGAATGGGAAAATCGGGATTCACCGACGTGACGCGGCAATCAGATCCGTAGGAAAGCAATTTCATGCAGGTAACAGGATTTGAAGGAGCGGTTGATCCTTTTTTACAAAACAATGTGTCGATCGTTGTACCGACTAATTTTCAAATAAGGGAGCGCTTGTGATGAACAGATCGATAAAAATATGGATTTCGATACTGCTCGCGGCTTTGCTCGCGGCGTCTGTTGCAGGCTGTCAGAACAGCGCAAAGAAAGCGGAGAACGCTGCGTCATCTGCGGTTGAAACGACCGTTCAGGCGGAGAACAAATCGACTGCCGATGAGGCGATCGCCACGATTCCGCTGACGGCTGAAACCGCGAAAGAACGAGAGGCGATGCGAAAGAAGGGGGCGGATCATATGCTTTCCGAGAACAATTTCCCCCAAGTGCTGACGATGCTGCAATCCCGTGAGGGACAGGCGTTTCCGCAGACGGATACCCGGAAAAAGCAGGGGCATACCGTCATCGCCGGCAATGACGTCTATACGCTGGAAAATGATAACGCCGACAGCGTCATCATTTATCTCCACGGCGGCGCATATGCGTTCGGGATCGCTGAAAAACAGATCAAGTTCTGTGATACGCTTGCCGAACGGCTGAACGCGAAGGCGTATCTGCCGCTCTATCCGCTGACGCCGCAGGCGACATATCATGACGCTTACCCCTTCGTTGACGCGGTCTATGACGAGGCGCTCCGGGAGAATAAGCCCGTGTATCTGGTTGGCGATTCCGCAGGCGGCGGCATGGCGCTTGCAATGGTACAGCGATGGAGAGAGAAAGGGCTGCAACTGCCGCAGAAAATGATCCTGCTCTCACCGTGGGTGGATCTTTCACTGTCCGACCCCGATGTTCCCGCATATGAGGAGAAGGATCTGCAGCTCGACGCCTACGGATTGACAGAGCTGGGCAGACTGTGGGCGGCTGAGCTGGAGCTGAAGGATCCGCTGATCAGCCCGATCTACGGCGATCTGAGGAACCTGCCGCCGACAATGCTGTTCTGCGGTACCGACGATATCATGGCGCCGGATAATACAAAGCTGTTCCATCAAATGAAGGAAGCAGGAAATAACGTTTCACTGACCTTCGGCGAGGGGCTCGGGCATGTATTTGTGATCGAGGATATTCCCGAAGCCGAGAGGGCGCAGGATCTGATCGTGGATTTCTGCCGATCAACCGATAACAGGAGGTGATATGATGGCAATCACAACACCGAAAACCCTGAGGAATATGACGATGTATCAGGTGTTTGTACGCAATTTCAGTGAGGAGGGCACCTTCAACAAGGTCGCCGAAAAGCTCGATGATATCAAAGCGCTCGGGATGGATATCATCTGGCTGATGCCCATCCACCCGATCGGCAAGATCGCGCGTAAGGGTACGCTCGGCTCGCCCTACGCGATCAGCGATTACCGCGCGGTCAATCCCGAGTTCGGTACGATGGACGATTTCAAGGCGCTGGCTGCGGAGATTCACAAAAGGGGGATGAAGTGCATCATCGATGTGGTGTATAATCACACCTCGCCCGATTCCCTGCTGAGCCGGGAGCACCCCGAATGGTTCTATCATAAGGAGGACGGGAGCTTCGGCAACCGCGTGGGAGACTGGACGGATATTATCGATCTTGATTATTCCAATAAAGAATTATGGGATTATCAGATCGAAACGCTCAAAATGTGGGCAGAGATCGTCGACGGCTTCCGCTGTGACGTCGCGCCGCTGATTCCGCTTGCGTTTTGGCTCAAGGCAAGGCAGGAGGTCGAGAAGGTGCGTCCCGGCTGTATCTGGCTGAGCGAGAGCGTTGAGCCCGGCTTCATCACCTATATGCGCGGCAGGGGGATCACCGCGTTGTCCGACGGCGAGCTCTATCAGGCGTTCGATCTTTGCTACGATTATGATGTATACGGCAAGTTCCGCGCCTATCTGACCGGCAAGGGGACGCTCGAGGAATATGCCGAGGCGATCGACCGACAGGAGTATACCTATCCCGAGAATTACATCAAGCTCCGTTTTCTGGAGAATCATGACCAGACGCGTGCCGGGATGCTCATTCCCCATCAGGCGAACCTGAAGAACTGGACGGCGTTTACCTTCTTCCAGAAGGGCATGCCGCTCGTCTATGCCGGTCAGGAATACGCGGCGACCCATACGCCGAGTCTGTTCGACAAGGACACCGTCGATTTCTCCGATGACGGCAATTATCATTGGCTCGCGCCCATGATGAAGAAGCTCTCTCAAATGCGTCGGGATACGCTCTTCACCGACAGCGTCTATACCGTCAAGGCACAGCACAACAGCGTCCTGATCGCCACGCATGAAAAGGGCGACAGAAAGGCGCTGGGCGTGTTCACGGTCGGAGGCACGGACAGCATTCGGTATATCGAGGTCGATTTCCCCGACGGCGTGTACACCAATCTGATCAACGGCGAAAAAACGGAGGTGTTCCGCGGCGGTATCGCCTGCAACATCGATCCGATCATCCTGATCAAATAGAACAGGGAAGAGGCGCAAGAGCCTCTTTTCCGTAAAAAGCAAAGCTCACGGAGGTTTCCGTGAGCTTTTTATCGTGTTATGATATCTTTCTCGCACAGACGACGAAGCGTCCGTCCTGCGTATGATAGTTACAGGTTGAGAGCGAGATGATTTTTTCACCGTACTGCGGTGTGATGCCCGTGTCGATACTCGAGAGCGCCTTGACGTTCTGGACATAGTAGTTATAGCTTGCCTCGTCGTCGAGGTTGCGGCACTCATAGTATTGGAAGGAGGTGTTATCATTCGCGTCATAGATCTGGCTGTAGAAGATCGCGAAGATCTCATAATCTCCCTTCTCGAACCGGGTGTTGAAGTGGATGATCTTGTGCTCGTTGTAGTATTCGGCATTGTCGAACTTGGGCAGGCTGCCGAACATCGAGCCGTTGAACATATGGTGACCGTAGATCAGATAGTGCAGACCGTTGGGATTGCAGTAGCCGTCCATAAAGAGCTCGCCGCTCTCGGATCTGTCGCCGTCAAAGTCGGTGTGCAGATATTTGTCGTTATCGTTCTGTACATACATGACAGGGTAATCGATAACGGTATCGTCGATCTTCAGCCAGCCGAAGAAGTCGTGGTTCTTCGCGTACAGCGCCTCATAGTCGGTCGATAATTGCTGCAGCTCCATATGTCCCTTTTTGTCGGAATAGTAGTGGAACAGCTTGGTGCCGATAATGCCGGCGCCGACCAGCAGCATGATGATCGCGATGACTCTGACCACGATGATCCCCGTGCTTGTGCGCTTTTTCGGCCTTCTGCCGCGCGGACGGCTGCGGTTATCGTAGCTGCCCTGCGGCCGTCTGTTGTAGCCGTCGTTATAGCCGTTCCTGCCGTATGCGCCGTTCTGCGGACGCGGCTGCCGCGCCCTGCCGTCATAGTAGTCGTTATAGCCCTGACGGGAGGGATATTGCTGTCTGCCTCCGTTTTGATAACCCTGTCGCGGCGGATATTGCTGACGGCTCCGGGTGTCGTAGCCCTGACGGGAGGGGTATTGCCGGCGGTTCTGACCGCTGTAGCCCTGACCGTAATCGCTCTGCCCTGAGGGATATGACTGACGTCCCTGTGAGCCGTAGTCCTGTCGGGCACGACGAGGGGGCTGATCGCCGCCTGCGTCAAAGTTGCCGCGGTCGTTATCGGAGTAGACGTTACGGCGGACTCTTCTGCCGTAGTATTCGTCGGATTGTGAATAATGTCGATTGTTGTTTTGATTGTTCATAGTAGTAAAAACAAGGCGGCGGCGGGAAAACCCGTCACCGCCTATCGGTCAAAGTTTGTGTTTTACCGTTTGATTATTTTGCCTTCTTCTTCACGATGAAGGTGATGATGATCGCGACAAGAGCAACACCGAAGATGCCGATGCCGATCCACAGCCACATGTTGTCGCCGGTCTTGGGAGAAGCCTTCTTCTGGTCCGCGGTAGCTACGGTAGTAGCAGCGGTAGTAGCGGCAGCAGTCGGAGCCGTGGTAGCGCTGGTAGCGGTGATGGTCTCCGCGGTGGTCTCCGCGGTAGTTTCGGCAGTAGTCTCGTCGGTGACAACAGTCTCGTCGGTGACAACAGTCTCATCAGTGACAGTAGTCTCGGTGGGGACGGGCTCGCCGAGCTCATCGGTAGCGGCTGCTGCAACAGGAGCTGCCTCTTCATTCTCAACTGCGTTAGCGGAAATTGCCATCGCGAACACAGAGCCTACCATCATTACACAAAGTACAATAGCTAATACACGTTTCATAGTTTGATTTTCCTTTCTCAATGCATATTTTTTCACATACCGGTTTACGGTAACGCGCGGATGAGTCTCCGCGATTGTTGCCCATCCATCATGTGGTGGGTGAATGTGATAGTTCCCTATCACTTGTCTAGATCATAACACAATAAATTCGAGAATTCAATACAATCAATGCTAAATTTACTTTTTCTTAACTTTTGCACACTTGCGTCCTCAGCTAATCCGTTGCTTTGATGATTTTGCACAATGGAAATGGTTGTATGTTGTCTAAATAGCCGAAAATTATGGTCAAAATCCCGTTCCCGTGATGACGATGTATCGATGATCGTCATGGCTAAAAAAGAATATCTACCCGTGTATTACATATTTTTCGATGAAAAAAGGAGCATAAAACAGCCGGCGGAATCATTGCGGATCGGTATTTGACGGCGGTTGCTCCGGCTGCCGCTATGCGTCGGAACAAAGGATATTGCATAAAAACCCACTGAGCTTACAGTGGGCTGCAAACTCAGCGGGATGGATGAATCAGTTCGAGGATGACAGGCTCGCCTTGAGGACGGTGACGACCTCGTCACGGCTCAGCTTTTTGTAGCCGCCGTCGAGGATGATGGTCGCGTCGGCGATATCCTCGATCATATCAGGTGTCGCGCCGAGCTCGGTGAGGTTCAGCGCGACGCCGAGCTTCTTCATCCAGCTCTCCATGGCGGAAAGTCCCTCGTCGGCGATCTGTTCATCGGATTTGCCGCTCGGATCAACGCCCCAGACCTCGGTCGCGAAACGGACGAATTTGTGCAGACCGTAGGGCTTGATAAAGTTGTAATAGGGCAGAGAAACCGCCGCGAGCGTCATGCCGTGGGTCGCGTCGGTGATCGCGCCGACCGCCTGACCCAGCATGTGTACCATCCAGTCGGTGGTCTTGCCGCGTGAGATCAGCGTATTCAGCGCCCATGTTGCCGTCCACATGATGTTGGAGCGTGCCTCATAGTTTTCGGGATCATCGATCGCGATCAGCGAGCTGCGGATGACGGATTTCATCAGCGCCTCGGCAAGATAGTCGGAGGTGTTGTCATCGTCGCCCGAAAAGTACTGCTCACAGATGTGGTTGAAGATGTCATAGATACCTGCCACCATCTGTTTCTTGGGCAGAGAGAAGGTGAAGGTGGGGTTGAGGATCGAGAACTTCGGCATGACGTTATCGCCGAATACATGACCGATCTTGAGCTTTTGCTGATGGTTGGTGATGACCGCGCCGCCGTTCATCTCGGAGCCGGTGCCTGCCATCGTCAAAATACAGCCGACGGGGATGATCGCGCAGTCGGGTTCTTCAAAGCGGATATAATATTTGTCCCACGGATCGTCGTCGCAGTTGACGGATACCGATACCGCCTTGGCGTAGTCGCAGCAGGAGCCGCCGCCGACCGCCAGCAGAAGATCAACATGGTTCTCACGCGCGATCCGCACGCCCTCGCGCAGCTTATCGGCGGTGGGATTCGGCATTACGCCCGCGTCCTCAACGATGGTCTTGCCGTTATCCCTGAGGAGCTTTGTCACCGCGTCATAGATCCCGTTCTTCTTGATCGAGCCTCCGCCGTAGATCAGCTGTACGGTTTTGCCGTATTTGGGGAGCTCATTGTTCAGATATTGCAGAGAATCGTCTCCGAAATAGAGCTGTGTCGGGTTGTGATAACTGAAATTGCCTAACATTTTTGCCTCCTTGATATGATAATTGTTGACGGTTTTCTTTAACAATATTATAACGTGAAAGTCAAAAAGAGTCAATCGATTTCAAAAATGCAGGAACGATTTGTGTCGATTCATATTCGGAGTGAGAAGTTCGAATGTTCTGTTAATTTTTTATCAAATTGAATAAATACAGCATATGAATTGCAAAAATCTCTGTGAAAAACTACCGTAAAGTCATTGACACTCGCATGAATTAATATTATAATGAAAGCAAGAGTTTTATCCTGCGTTAAAGCGATAAAACAATAATATCAATCAGAAAGAGGGAACACCATGGAAAAAGTATTGGTACTTGATTTCGGCGGTCATTATAACCAGCCTATCGCCCGCAAGGTCAGAGAGCAGAACGTCTATGCCGAAATTGTGTCTTATCAAAAGATCACAGCGGATGAGATCGTCGCGCAGGGCTACAAAGGCATCATCTTTACCGGTGGTCCCGACAGTGTGTTTGAGCCTGACGCGCCGCATTGCGACTCTGCGATCCTGTCTGCCGGTCTGCCGATCCTCGGCATCGGCTACGGCTGTCAGCTCATCGCGTATATGGCAGGCGGTAAGGTGACCTACGCCAGCGAGATCAGTGAGTTCGGCGAGACCGAGCTGATCTCCGACGGCAGTGAGCTGCTCGACGGTTTTCCGCCCGTGAGCATCTGCTGGATGAGTCACCGCAATCATATCAAAGAAGCGCCCTTAGGCTTCCATGTCACCGCCTACACCGAGCGCTGTCCCGTAGCGGCGATGGAAAACAGCAAGGATCATATCTACGGCGTGCAGTTCCACCCCGAAATGATCGAGACCGAATACGGCGAGCTGGTGCTCCACAACTTCCTGTACAACATCTGCGGCTGTGAGGGAGAGTGGAAGATGGAGCGCTTTGTCGAGCAGAAGATCGCGCAGTATCGTGAGCGCTTAGCGGATAAGAAGGTCCTGCTGGCTCTCTCCGGCGGCGTTGACAGCTCCGTAGCGGCGGTGCTGGTCAATAAGGCGATCGGCGATAACCTCACCTGCGTCTTTGTCGATACCGGACTGCTCCGCAAGGATGAGGCGGATCATGTCGAAAAGACCTGCCGCGATATCCTCGATATCAATTTCACGCGCGTTGACGCGGCAGATCGCTTCCTGTCCGCGCTCAAGGGCGTGACATCTCCCGACGAAAAGCGCCGTATCATCGGCGAAGAGTTCAATAACGTGTTTGAAGAAGAAGCAAAGAAGCTCGGCAAGGTCGATTGTCTGGTACAGGGCACCATCTACTCCGATGTTCTGGAAAGAGGCGCCGGCGATATCTCCTTCACCGCATCGGGCGAGGGCGCGCTGCATCAGGTCGTCGAGTATGATGAGATGGCGGAGCCTCTGCGCGCTCTCTTCAAGGATGAAGTGCGCAAGGCAGGTCTTGCGCTCGGTATGCCCGAGGAATTCTGCTACCGCCAGCCGTTCCCCGGTCCGGGTCTTGCCATCCGCTGTGTCGGTGAGATCACCAAGGAGAAGCTCGATACCCTGCGCGAGGCTGACGCGATCTTCCGCGAAGAGATCGCCAAGTCCGGCTATGACCGCTTCACCAACCAGTATTTTGCCGTCATGACCGACACCCATTCGGTCGGCGTGCTGGGCGAGGAGCGCGTGGTCGGCAGCACGATCGTTTTGCGCTCTGTTACCAGCGACGACTTCATGACCGCGGATTGGTCGCGTATCCCGTATGAGATCTTAGCGACCGCGTCGGCGCGTATCACCGGCGAAGTCCCGGGCATCACTCGCATCGTCTACGATATTACCCCCAAGCCCCCGGCAACGGTAGAGTGGCAGTGAGCCGCTTGCGGCTCAACTATGATCGCGGAAGCGTTCATATCATTACTTCCGCTTTAGCGGAATCATAACTGCTCACTGATCACTAAAGATTTCCGGCAAGTTATCAATATAATTCTTGTTAAGAATTAAAAAACAGGAAAGCTCTTGGCAGTGTAGATACACGGTCAAGAGCTTTTGAGCTTGGGGAATAATCTGTATTTATAGTGTCCACGTTTTTATTTGCCGATAAGGCAAACATTCTGCAAGGCTGATTTGTTCAACGGTCGCCCAAAAGGGCAGTTCGATTTTTGTGGCTTCACTGATAGCGATCTTGTGTTGATACATATTGAGCTGAACCGCAAGCGCGCAGTGGGGCACCCAGTTTTTTGGTGTGTAGTATTCATGATCAGCCGCAACAAATAAATCGGACATTTTATTGTGAATTGTTTGATTTAAAATGGAAAGATAACTGTTCTTTTCAGGAGAAATATAAACGACATTTGGATAGAAGGATTCAATACTTTTCAAAAAAACCATATCCGGTTTCAGTCGCAGTGTTTCGATATCTAATATATCAATGATCGCTTGACCGTTTTCGGCACAAAATGCTCCGATTGTAATGTGCGGTTCTATGTTGTTCGAGACCATATAGTCGTTTTTGGTCGCTTTAGCAATCTTATCAATATGTTCCTGTATAATATCTGTTGTGCTTTTGTCAAACCCGATCGTAACGGCATATGCTTTCATTTGGTAATCCTCCGTGATAGATTCGATTATAACACATCCGGATTATTCTGTCTACAATCTACGTTGACAGAATAATTTGTTGCTATTATAATACATATATATTAGTTGCCGCGGTTCCGGGTACGCGTGCTCGGGAGTTGTGCGGTGATGATCGATTAAAATGAAAGAGGGTTATGATATGAAGGTTTTGATGATCAACGGCTCGCCGCGCAAGGACGGCAATACCGCGATCGCGCTCAAAGAGATGGAAAAAGCGTTTGAGAAAAACGGGATCGAGGTCGAGACCATGCCAATCGGCAATCAGGCGATCCGCGGCTGTATCGCCTGCGGCACCTGCGCGACCAAGGGTCAGTGTGTGTTTGATGACGCGGTGAATGAAGCGGCGCCGAAGTTCGCCGAGGCGGACGGTCTGGTGATCGCCTCGCCGGTTTACTACGCGTCCGCCAACGGTACGCTGGTATCGTTCCTCGACAGGTTGTTTTATTCCTGCAAGTGCGACAAGCGCATGAAGGTTGGCGCGTCTGTAGCGGTCGCGCGCAGAGGAGGACTCTCCGCAACCTTTGACGAGCTGAACAAGTATTTCACCATCAACTCCATGCCCGTTGCCGCGTCCAATTATTGGAACAGCGTCCACGGCGGCGCGAAGGGCGACGCGGAGCAGGATGCGGAGGGCTTGCAGACCGTCCGCGTGTTGGCGGAGAACATGAGCTTTTTGATGAAGAGTATCGCCCTCGGTAAGGAGCAGATCGGTCTGCCCGAGGCGGAGCAGAAGACGTACACCAATTTTATTCGGTAAGATGGGTATACTTCGCGTTTGAATGACATTTTGACAGACGGTTCGGTACGTCATGAATGCCGTACCCTACAAATAGTGTATTGATTTTTTGACAAAAATGTATCCCTCGGTAGGGCAGGATTCTTACCGAGGGATATTTCTTTATTGGAAATAAAACTTAATTTGCTAAAGCTGATACGTTATCATCGGTACGTAATCAAAAGATGAAACAATTGACTCGCCGTTGAATAGGCGTTACCGTAAAACCATTCTATCCATAGGCGGAACAAAGCGGCACGCCGCTATCGGAGGAAGCCGTTGATGATCTGTTCCTCTGCTTCCGACTCGGTCAGACCGAGGGTCATCAGCTTGATGATCTGGTCGCCCGCGATCTTGCCGATTGCCGCCTCATGCACGAGGGACGCGTCTACGTTGTTCGCTTCCAGCGCCGGAACCGCCAGGATGTTGCCGTTGTCCATGATGATGGAGTCACATTCGGTGTGCCCCTTGCACGCCGCGTTGCCGACGATCTTGAGGTCGAGGCGCTGGTACGAGTCGTCACGCGCCACGCCGCGGGATACGACGTCGGCGTTGGCGCCGTCCCCGTTGAGCGATACGACATAGTCGCTCAGCGCGCGCTGAACATTATGGGTCATCAGGCGCTCACGGATGATCAGCTTCGCGCCTGCTTTGAGCTCGGCGACCGTCTTGCGCTCGGTATCGTCAACGCCCTTGATCTGTACCATCTCCATCTCGCAGGTGGAGCCTTCCTCCATATAGACCTCGGTGACGGGGTTGAGGATGCGCTTGCCGGTGCCTTCGCCGGAGCCGAAGTGCTTTTCGACATATTTGATCTTCGCGTTTTTGCCGACATAAAAGCGGTGGATGCCGTCGTGCTCGGAATCGTGGCTGCCGCAGTTGTCGATACCGCAGCCGGCGACGATCTCGACGTCGGCGTTGTCACCGATATAAAAATCGTTGTAGACCTCTTCCTTGAGTCCGCTCTTGGTCATCACAACGGGGATATGCACGCTCTCGCCGACGGTGTTGGGCTTGATGAAGATATCCATGCCGCTGACGCCCGTCTTGCTGACGATCTCGATGTTCTCGGTGGACTGTCTGCCGATGGACATACTGTCGGAGCGGATATTATACGCGCCCGTGAGGTTTTTGCCGTCAATGTCGGCGATCTCCTTGAGCAGATAGGATTGTATGTTATTCAGATCCATGCTTACACTCCTTCCGAAATACCCTGACAGTTCTTGACTGCCGCGGGAGTGCCGATCAGTTCGGGCAGGATGTCATCCTTGTCGCCCTGCTTTTCGATCACGCCGCTGCCCAGCACCACGATCTGATCGGCGATATTGAGGATGCGCTCCTGATGGGAGATGATCATGATGGAACGGTCGGCGATCTCTTCACGCTGCTTGCGGAACACCTCGATCAGATTGCCGAAGCTCCACAGATCGATCCCGGCTTCCGGCTCGTCAAAGAGGGTGAGCATCGATTTGCGCGCGAGCACCGTCGCGATCTCGATACGCTTTAATTCGCCGCCCGAAAGACTCGAATTGACCTCGCGGTCGATGTATTCTCTCGCGCACAGTCCGACCATCGAGAGGTAGACGCACGCGTCCGCGGTGGTCAGCCTTCTGCCTGCCGCCAGTCGGATCAGATCGAGCACACGGATGCCCTTGAACTTGACCGGCTGCTGAAACGCGAAGGCGATGCCCTTTTTGGCGCGTTCGGTGATGCTCAGATCGGTGATGTCCTCGCCGTTGAAGAGGATCTGTCCCGAGGTGGGCTTTTCGATACCGGCGATCAGCTTGGCAAGGGTGGACTTACCGCCGCCGTTGGGACCGGTGATGACGATCAGCTTACCGTCGGGGATCTCCAGACTGATATCTTTGATGATCTCTTTCCCGGCGGAATCATCCTTGACCGAGAAAGAAAGATTCTTGATTTGAAGCATAGTGATTCTCCTTCATTCTATGAATGTCAGCTATTGACACATTATAACGCATTTTGCATAAGTTCGCAATACGTTTTTAATTATTTACAGGTTGATCAGGATCAAACCGCCCGCGCACAGGAGCATTCCCACGATCTGCTTGACGGTCATCGTTTCCTTGTAGAAGAGGAACGCGACCACGATCAGTACGACCGCGAGCGCGATATTGGCGGTGACAGAAACGGCGTTCATCTTCCATCCGTTGCGATAGGCGAGGATGTAGCCGATTTCCAGCCCGATGATGACGATGCCTAAAACAAAGGATGCCCAGTTGGCTTTGCTGAATTCGGCGGCGATGCCTTTACCCTTGGCGGTGATCAAAAACACCGCGAAGCTGACGACCGCGGCTACCGTGTAGGTGATGGTCAGCGATGCAAAGGCGTTAATCTCGGCGGAAGTGGATTTCGCGCAGATATTATAGACGGTGTTGGATAACACGATGATCAAAATCGGATAGGTCAGTTCCCACATGATTGCCTCCAAAGGGTTTATTATTCCGATACAGAAAAATACGCACAAAGCCAGACAGCCTTGTGCGGTAGGTGCTCACCCGATAATTTGATTATACACAATCATCCGACGATTTGCAACAGGAATCGGTGAATTGGGTTATGTAAATTTTTTGCGAACAACTGATAAATCTGTTGAAAACGGAGTTTTTGATATGATATACTTTTTTTTGAGGTGAGTAGAATGAGCAAAGACAGACTGGAAGCGTTCATGGACGCCGTTCTGGCGATCATCATGACGATACTCGTGCTGGAGCTGCCCAAGCCCGATCCGATGACGATCGAGGGCGTGCTCGCGCTGGGCGATACCTACATATGCTATATCCTGTCGTTCTTCTGGCTGGGCGTTATGTGGGTGAACCTGCACAACGAATGGCATCAGATCGAGATCATCAACAAACGTGTCGTATGGCTGGGTGTGATCCTGCTGTTCGTCACCTCGTGGATCCCGTACAGCATGAGCGTGGTCGTGACCTATCCGACCAGCAAGCTGGCAATGGTGCTTTACGGTATGTCCGTACTGCTCGTGACGATCGCGAATCTTCTGCTGTCAGTCTCGCTGTACCGATGTCATGTGGATATCGAGACCTGTGATTCCGAAAAACACGCGTGGATCATGCGCGTCAAGTATATCCCCGATATCACGATCAAGGTTATCGGCATCATCCTGTCGGCGACGGTTTACCAGCCGGCAGCGATCATCGCGGTACTGATCGCGATGGTGTGGATGCTGATCCCGGTCGATGGGTGGTATAAGGGTACCGCAAATAAATAAGGGGTTTTCATAAGATCAATTTGGTTGGTAATACTATTCAGAGAGGTGATATTTTGAAGCGTATAATGAAAAAACTTGGATTAATGATGATGGTCGGGCTGATGGCGATGCTCGCCGCGTGCTCGGGTCAAAGGACGGAGTCGACGTCGGCTCAGACGAAAGTGACCGTCGATGAAACGACCGTTGCCGGAGCTGCTTCGGACGCGACACAGGCTGTCTCGGGACAGGCGCTCGGACAGCGTGACCGCAACGCGGAGTATGAGGTGGAGACCAGAGTGATCTGGTGTGAGAACAACGGCAACCGCATCTACGGCGAGGCGTATATCCCGATCTCGGACACACAAACAAAATTCCCCTTGGTGATCCATGCCCACGGCATGGGCTCGAACCATGAGGCAGGCGAGGGCTACGGCAAGCGCTATGCCGAGAAGGGCTTTGCCACTTATTCCTTCGACTTCCCCGGAGGCAGTCGTCCGACGACCGAGAACAAAAGCGACGGCGATCCGATGAAGAATTCCGCCGTGACAGAGGCGTCCGATCTGCAGGCGATCCTCAATACCGCCCTGACATGGGATTTTGTCGACACCGACTTTGTATTTGTGGAAGGCGGCAGTATGGGCGGTCTGGTCGCGACGATGGTCGGACTGGATAACACCGATACCGTCAGGGGCATGATCCTGCATTATCCGGCGCTGTATATGCCGCAGGCGATCACCGCGCGTTACAGCGGACCCGAGGAAGTGCCCGATACCTTGTCCTTCGGTGATGACTATCAGCTCGGCGGCGCGTTCGCGCGCGATCTGTTCGGATTGGATGTGGTCAGCCGGCTGAACACCTATCCGCACAACGTTACGATCATTCAAGGCTCGGATGACAGGCTGGTTGCCGCGAGCTCGATCAAGGAGGCGGCGGCGCTGTTTCCGCATGCCGAGTTTCATCTGATCGAAGGCGCGGGACACGGCTTTGGCGGCGATGACTTCGATACCGCCGTGGAATACGGCTTGGATTATCTTTTTGCCAACACTTAAATAAGAGCTGAGCCTTTCTCTTTGAGGAAGGCTTTTTTGTAATGCGGATTCTTCTTTTCCGTTTCGACAATTTTGCAGTGAAATTATTGACGGATTATCGATTCTGCGGTAAAATATAAAAGCGCAAGACAGAATAAAAAAGGTTATAAGATTATTTGGTTAGTCATACGATTCAGAGAGGTGCTGTTTTAAAGTAAATCATGAAAAAACTGGGTGTTATTCTGATGGTCGGGCTGATGGCGGTACTCGCCGCGTGCTCGGGTCAAAAGACAGAGTCAAGATTGGGTCAGCGTGACCGTGACGCGGAGTACGAGGTGGAGACCAGAGTGATCTGGTGTGAGAACAAGGGCAACCGCATCTACGGAGAGGCGTATATCCCGATCACGGATAAGGAGACGAAATTCCCACTGGTGATCCATGCCCACGGCATGGGCTCGAACCACGAGCCGGGCGCGAAATACTGCAAGCGCTATGCCGAGAAGGGCTTTGCCGCCTACACGTTTGATTTTCCCGGCGGCACTCGTCCGTCAAAAGAGAACAAAAGCGACGGTGATCCGATGAATAATTCCGCCGTGACAGAGGCGTCCGATCTGCAGGCGATCCTCAACACCGCGCGGAAATGGGATTTTGTCGATCCCGACTTCGTTTTTTTGGAGGGCGGCAGCATGGGCGGTTTCGTCGCGACGATGGTCGGACTGGATAACACCGATACCGTCAGGGGCATGATCCTGCTTTTTCCGGCGCTGTATTTGCCACAGATGGTGACCGCGCGGTATAACAGCCCCGACGATGTGCCCGATACCCTGTCCTACGGTGAAGGCTATAAGGTGAGCGGCATGTTCGCGCGCGACCTGTTCGGATTGGATGTGGTCAGCCGACTGAACACCTATCCGCACAACGTCACGATCGTTCAGGGCTCGGATGACAAGAAGGTTTCCGCAAGCTCGATCAAAGAGGCGGCGGCGCTGTTTCCGCATGCCGAGTTCCATCTGATCGAGGGCGCGGGTCACGGCTTTAGCGGTGATGACTTCGAGACCGCCGTAGCTTACGGCTTGGATTATCTTTTTACTAACAGTTAAATATGAACTGAGCCTTTCTCTCTGAGGAAGGCTCAGACTGTAGAAAAACCTTTCCAGCCCCCTCTGACGAGGGGGCACGCAAGTAGGATGAT
>CAMJJL010000047.1 GCA_946406145.1 uncultured Clostridia bacterium
TTTAAATTTTCTTACAAAAAAGGGTTGTTTTTTTTCGAATAACGTATTATAATACAGTTACATTAGCATTTTACGTTTAAAGAATTTCCATGCGGAATTATTTAAAAGAAATAACTAACAGATTTTGGAATAGATTTGGGGAGATATAATGAGACTTCGTAAACAGGAATTAGGCGATCGTAATCTTGTAGGCGCACGAGTAGAAGCGGCTCGTAAGAAAAAGGGTATGAAGCAAAAAGAGCTGCTCGCGCAACTGCAGGTCAACGGCGTCGACATGAACGCGTCGGGCTTATCCAAGCTCGAGGGACAGATCCGCTTCGTCACCGACGTTGAGCTGGTAGCGCTGGCGGATATCCTCGAGGTTAGTGTGGATTTCCTGCTCGGGCGCGCTCCGCAGTAATTTTCAATTCGATATTTTCCAAGCATTTTGGTTTCTGTTTTTTCAGACGGCAGGTCCTTTTTAGGGCCTGTCGTTTGAATTTATACGAAAAAAGTCATACAATCAAGAAGGATCCTTTTGGTAGACAGAGCACAGCTGGAGAAAAGAAAAACTTCACACTCTTTGTATGATTGATCTTTAGGATCAGCAAGCCCCTCATCCGACTTGGCTTGCGCCAAGCCACCTTCCCCCCCGAGGGGAAGGCTTTTTAATGCTTCCTACACCTCACTTCTCATGATGGGTTATATCATCCCGTCATGGTCGCATAAATCCGTCCGCGTCACAAACACTAACCTCAGGTTGGTGATGATATGATTGCCCGTTTTTTCAGCGGCAAGCCTCGATTGGTCTTTTTCCTTTGCTATACATTATTATTTGTCCTCGCGGTGCAGGCGGCGGCTTTCGTCCTGCCGTTCGTCATATCGCTTTTGCTCGCGGTGCTGATGAAGCCGTTTTATGATTATCTGCGCACAAAATTCAGTTTTCGATCCTCCTTTGCGGCGACTGCGCTCACGCTCTTGGCGTTCGGCGTTGTATTCGCGGTGATCGGGATCATCCTGTTTCTCGCGATCAGTCAGACGCTCAGTCTATTAGAAGATTACCGCGGCGTGATCGTCGATCTGTTTCGATCTCCTTCACTGTTCGACACGCTGAAAGAGAATGTCTTCTCAGGCAACCTCCTGCATACCGTGACCGCGGTCGCGACAACGCTGTTTCACGCGGTACCGCTCGGGATCACCTTTGTGATCGTCACCTTTGCGCTGACGGTCTTTTTCCTGCATCATTTAGGCGATTTGCGCGATAATTTGCTGGATAGGGCAGGGGAGTACAGCGGTGTCCTCGGCAGCGTCATGCACATCGCCGGCGATACCCTGCGCCGCCTGATCCGCTCCTATTTGATCCTGTACGCGATCACCTTCGCTGAGGCGGTCTTGATCTTCTATGTGACAGGCGTCCGATATCCGATCGCGTTCGCGTTTGTGACCGCTGTAGCGGATGTGTTGCCGGTTTTAGGCCCCGGCACGGTCTATGTGCCGTTCGCAGTTATTTTTATTCTGCAAAAGAATTATGTCAGCGGTGTGATCCTGCTGGTATCCTTCCTTTTGACCGTTGTGATCCGCCAGATCCTCGAGCCGCGCGTCGTATCCGATCAGGTCAAAGTGCATCCGCTGGTGGTGCTGTCGGCGATCTATTTCTCCATTGTGAGCATGAACATCTGGGTGCTGTTCTATGTTGTCAGCATTTTTGTTGTCTATCGTATCCTCAACACCGCTCGTGTATTTGATACCGATCTGAAATAAGCGGTGATATCTCTTGATATTTTTTTATAATATAGTATAATACAATTATAATAGATAAATCTGTTATAATAGATAAATCTGTGCTTTTGGAGGAATACAAATGAAACAGAGTATCGACAGCTTTTTTGAATCGATCCATGGAAAACGCATTGCGTTGATCGGCATGGGTCGCAGTCATATGCCGCTGATTCCGTTGTTCACCAAATACGGCGCGACTGTCATCGCCTGTGATAAGCGTGATGAAGCAGCGCTCGGCGAGATCGCTGAGAAGGCAAAGGCGGACGGCGCGCAGCTTTCCTTGGGCGCGCATTATCTTGATGATATTGACGTCGATATCGCACTGCGTACACCGGGGATGCGCTTTTGGTGCGACGAGCTCAACGCCCTGCGTGAGAAAGGCGTGACCATCAGCTCCGAGATGGAGATCTTCTTCGATATCTGCCCGTGCAGGATCTACGCGGTGACAGGCTCCGACGGCAAGACCACGACCACCTCCGTTATTGCCGAAATGCTCAGAGCCGACGGCTGCACCGTCCATGTCGGCGGCAATATCGGTAAGCCCCTCCTGCCCGAGATCGAGACCATCTCGCCCGATGATGTATGCGTGGTGGAGCTGTCCTCCTTCCAGCTGATCTCTATGCGACAAAGTCCCGACGTTGCGGTCGTGACCAACCTCGCGCCCAACCATCTCGATATCCACAAGGACATGGACGAATACATAGATGCAAAGAGAAATATTATTCTTTATCAGAATGAAAAACAAAAGGCCGTTCTGAATTACGATAACGAGATCACCCGTTTATTCGACCTGAGCTGCAAGGGAGAGACCGTCTTTTTCTCTCGCACAAAAAAGCTCCGTCACGGCGCGTATCTCGACGGCGACACCATCGAGTACGCGGAGGAAGGCAAGATTTTTGATGTGCTCAATATCCACGAGATCAAGATTCCCGGCATGCACAATGTCGAGAACTATATGACCGCGATTTGCGCCGTATGGGGTGACGTCAGCGTTGAGAGCATCCGTAAGGTCGCGCGTGAATTCGGCGGCGTCGAGCACCGTGCCGAGTTCGTCCGTGAGCTCGACGGCGTCAAGTATTACAACGATTCCATCGCTTCCAGCCCGACCCGTACCGCCAGCGGTACGCTGTCGCTCTATGACTTCAAGCTGATCCTGATCGCCGGCGGTTATGATAAGCACCTCGATTACACCGAGCTGGGCGACAAGATCTGCGACAAGGTCAAGCTCGCGATCCTGATGGGCGCGACTGCCGACAAGATCGAGACCGCGATCCGTCAGTCGTCCAAATATTCCGAGAATAACCCCGTCATCATTCGTGTCAACAACATGGAAGAAGCGGTAAAATGCGCGCATGAAAACGCGGTCGAGGGTGATATCGTGTCGATGTCGCCGGCATCCGCGAGCTTCGATCTGTACAAGGATTTTGACGCGCGCGGCAAGCATTTCAAAGCGCTGGTCAACGCCCTATGATCCGACAGGCAGACCAAGAAAGCCTGCGTTCCTTTCACACAAACGATCCGTTTTATACCCGTATCCTCTCGCTGTACGAAAGCTATGGCGGAGGATATGATTTTGTCGGTTTTTGGGTGCAGGAAACGGACGGAGCAAATACCTCGGCGATCTCGCGATTCGAGGACAAGTTCAGCCTGTATCTCACCGATGATTCCGATCTCGAAGAGATCAGCGCCTTTCTGCGTTTTCAAGGCGCCGGAGCGGTGATGTCAGCGCGCGGATTCTCCTTTGATTATCCTGCGGATCGTGTGATAAAAGGGCAGGTTTTGCGCTATAACGGGAAGTGTTATAATTCTGAATCAGAATTATACTCGCCCGGGATCAAGCCGTTTTATGAGCTGCTGCAGAGCTGTGCGAGCGACATATTTATTGTCCCCGAATACATGACCTTTTTGTCCGATGTGACCCACCGCCGCAATCTCGGCAAATGCACGATCCTCGGCACGGATATCGACGGGACACTTGTGTCCGGTTTAATGACTGTGTCAGAAACGTCATCCGCTGTTATCCTTGGCGCGGTAGCCACTCATCCCGACTATCGCCGCAGGGGGTTGTCGCGCGAGCTGGTGCGCACACTCGCGTCGCAAATTAACGCGCAGGGCAGAGAGGCTTATGTGTTCAGCGCCAGTGAAGCGAATACCCGATTTTATCAGAACTCAGGCTTTGCCATCTGCGCCGAATTTGCAGAGCACTTAGGCTCCCTTTCCTGAGTGATTTATTATCAATAGTCATTGCGAGGCATTTATGCCGTGGCAATCTCAACCGATTAAAAAGGGTACAACACCCCGCCCTCTTACCAAGGAATTTGTTTTCCGCCACATGGAGAGAATATGAAGAGCTTATTTGAATTTGATGACAAAATCCGCTCCGCCGCTGATCAGGCGATGGCGCTGTGCCGCGAGCATTTTGAGGAGATCGAGCGGATCAAAGAATATAATCAGCAAAAGATGCTCAAGGCGTTTCAGGAGTATAACGTCAGCGAGGCGATGTTTGCCGGATCGACGGGCTACGGCTATGACGACCGCGGCAGGGATACACTCGATAAGATCTATGCCTATGTTTTCGATGCGGAGGACGCCTTGGCGCGCCAGCATTTTTTGAGCGGCACTCATACGCTGACTGTCGCGTTGTTCGGCGTACTGCGCCCGGGTGATGAGATGCTCAGCGTGACCGGCACGCCGTATGATACCATCCAGCCCGTGATCGGTATTACCGAATGTTCGGGATCACTGGTCGATTTCGGCATCCGATACAGCGAGGTTGCTCTGCTGTCCGACGGAGCCGTTGACCTCGAGGGGATCAAAAAGGCGGTAGCCGAAAAGAAGCCCAAGATGGTATATATCCAGCGCAGCAAGGGCTATGCCCGACGCCCCTCGCTGCGGATCAAGGAGATCAAGGAGATATGCGACATCGTCAAGCCCCTGTCGCCCGATACCGTCATCATGCTCGACAACTGCTACGGCGAGTTCACCGAGGTTGAATCGCCCATCTCGGTCGGCGTGGATCTGATGGCAGGCTCCATGATCAAGAACGCCGGCGGCGGTATCGCGCCCACCGGCGGCTATATCGCAGGCAGAGCCGATCTGGTCGAGCTGTGCGCCTATCGCTTATCCTCCCCCGGCACAGGCAGAGAGCTTGGCTGTACGCTTGGCGCCTTGCGTGAAATGTACCTCGGCGCGTATCATGCCCCTGTCGCGACAGCCGAGGCGCTCAAGACCGCTGTATTTGCGTCTGCACTCTTCGAGGTGCTCGGCTATGATGTTGAGCCGAATTACCGAAAGCGACGCGGCGATATCATCGACGTGATCACCCTCGGTACGCCCGAAAAGCTCTGCGCTTTCTGCCGCGGCATCCAGAGCGGCTCGCCCATCGACAGCTTTGTGACGCCTCAGCCGTCGCCCATGCCGGGCTATGACAGCGACGTCATCATGGCGGCGGGAGCGTTCACCTTAGGCTCATCCATCGAGATCTCTGCCGACGGGCCGCTCAGGGAACCCTACGCGGTATATTTACAGGGCGGTATTTCCTTTGCCACCGCCAAGATCAGCGTTATGCTCGCCGCGCAGGAAGTGGAGAAAGAATAGCAATAAATAAGCGCCTCGGATCTCCGAAGCGCTTTTTCTCTGTTTATTCAGCTGTGATATAGGGGGCGATCTTGCGGTAGGTTTTTTCGCTGATCCCCTTGATATCCGTGACGTTTTCGGCAGAATCGAACCTGCCGTTTTCTTCCCGATAATCGATGATGCGCTGCGCCTGCTGTTTGCTGAGTCCCGGCAGGACGCTCAGTTCATCGGCAGAGGCGGTATTGATATTGATCGGCTCGATCTTCATCGCGGCGATCTCTTCCGCCGTATATCCCTTCGGGAGCTGTTCATATCTGTAGTGCGCGTACAGCTCCGCGCCGACCACGGCGAGAAGTCCGATTACACCGATGATGAGGATGATCATTCCGTTTTTGATGATTTTCATATTGTTGACAGCATTATTTGAGGCTTCCTTTCCTAAGGGAGCTGTCGCCGGACGCGTGTGTCCGGTGACTGAGGGTTGATACGTTGAATGATAATCGATTGTTCTGTTGCCTATAACTATCTCAGCCGCTTAAAAAACTCGCTCAATAAACCGCTGCACGCTTCCTGCATCACACCGCCCTGATAAGAGGGGTGGAATGCCAGCGGCAGATTCAGCACATCCGCCACCGAGCCGCAGCAGCCGTTCTTTGGGTCATACGCGCCGAAGTAGACCTGCGGAATCCGCGCGTTGACAATCGCGCCGGCGCACATGGGGCAGGGCTCCAAGGTAACATACAGCTCACATTCCCACAGCCGCCATCCGCCCAGCTTCCTGCAGGCGTTATGGATCGCCTCCAGCTCGGCGTGATACAGGGCGTTTTTGCCTTTTTCACGGCGGTTCCTGCCCTCTCCTACGATCTCGCCCTTGCGGACAACAACAGCGCCTACCGGTACCTCGCCGTCGTCAAAAGCCTCCTGCGCGAGCGCGAGCGCACGCTCCATCATCATCTCGTCCATTATGCACCCATCGCAAGGCTGAGTATGCTGTAGATGATCATCACAGCGGCGAACGCAATCAGGGTGGGGGAGGTGACGGCGGTCTTGACCTTTTCCTGATACGGCAGTACGGTGTTGCCGTATTTGAGTGTGAAGAAGCTGCCGTCATCCTTGTTGACAAATCGCTTGATGAAGATAAACGAGAGAACGCCGAGGATCACAAAGAGGATGCCGTAGCACATATTGGCTGTCAACTCATTCAATATCTTGTAGGAGATCAGGATGTCCGACAGCACAGAAAGTCCGTTGTTCAAAAAGTGCACGATGATCGAGGGGAGCAGCGAGTTGGTCTTGATGTCGATGAACGCGAACACCAGTCCGCAGCAGAAGGTGAACGGCATCTGGACAAAGTTGCCGTGCATCAGCGCGAACAACGCGGACGATACCAGGATCGCCAGACCCTCCGAGAACGGTCTGAGAATCCCCATGGCGATACCGCGAAAGGCGAATTCCTCCGCAAACGCAGGCATGATCGCGACGACCAGAAAGTACAAAAGGATATTCGGCTGATCGCCTACGTCAATATTGCCGCCGGTATTCTCAACGCCGAACAGTCCGAAAACGCCGTTGACCAGTGATACCACGTTGTTGCTCATCAGCGAGAAGCACAGCCCGACAACGCATAGCTGTGCCAAAAAGCCTGCGCCTATTTTCTTAAAAGGAAAAATAGTGGAAAAGCGGATCCTGCGGATCAGGCAGTAGACAGCGCCGACCAGGAAGAATACGAACATCGAGATCACGCCGTTTTCGAGCAGCAGGAATTCTCCCGATGATTGGTCGATCCCGTTTGCCATCACCACAAAGGTCAGGATCAGACTGAACAACAGCTCCGCACCGAAGAACAGCAGCATGAGCAAGCCGATGCTGTTGGCGTTTTTTCTGAGGTTGCGGCGATAGGTGTTTTGGCGCTGTATCTCGGGGTCGGGCTGAGGCGGATAGTACATCGGCTGCATATATTGCGGCTGTGCCGGATAAGATGGCTGTATGGGTTGCGGATAATATTGCACGTTTCATTCTCCTATTTTTTGGTTTTAAGATAATGTCAATGCGAGGAGGCGTTTCAACCGCCGACGCGGCAATCTCACATTATCATATGTGCTCGATAAAATAATCCTTGACAAATATCGATGAAGATATTATAATACATAACGAAAACAAAGTAAAGCGGAATTCCGTAAAACTTGCGGATAAAGCTTTCACCTGTGGGGTGTCGTCTGCACGGGTCAATACAATCGGGGGAGCTTTCCCTTATCTTTGTATTGCATGCGGACGGAGCTATCTGTCCGCTTTTCTATTTGTTAAAGAAACTTTGGAGGTGCTTACACATCGCTAAACAGGAACCTCAAATCAATGAGGAAATTCGTGACAGAGAGTTACGCGTAATCGGATCTGACGGCACTCAGCTCGGCATCATGTCGGCTGCCGACGCCCAGCATATCGCGGACGAAAAGAACCTCGACCTCGTCAAGATCGCTCCCCAGGCAAAGCCGCCTGTCTGTAAGATCATGGACTACGGCAAGTATCGCTTTGAACAGGCAAAGCGTGAAAAAGAGGCGAGAAAAAATCAGCATACCGTCGAGGTCAAGGAGATTAAGCTCTCCCTGAATATCGATACCCATGACTTTAACACCAAGCTCAAGAACGCGAAGAAATTCTTGGCGCACGGCGATAAGGTCAAGGTTTCCATCCGTTTTAGAGGACGTGAGATGGGACATTCCGAGTACGGCTATGATATCATGAAGCGTTTTTCCGACGCTTGCGCCGAGGAGGCGAATATCGAGCGTCCGGCAAAATTGGACGGCCGCCAGATGATCATGTTCCTGGCTCCCAAGCCCACCAAGTAACAAACCAAAGTTATTGCCGGTGTTCGGCATCTGTCGGATCACGGCAAGTTCAACCGATTAAAAAGGAGGATTTTTAATATGCCTAAGATCAAAACACACAGCGGCGCGAAGAAGCGTTTCAAATTGAGCAAGAACGGTAAGGTTATCCGCGCTCATGCTAACAAGAGCCATATCCTGAACAAGAAGACCACCAAGCGTAAGAGAGGTCTGAGAAAAACTGCTGTCGCAGACAAGACCAATGTAGCTCAGGTAAAGCGCCTGATCCCCTACAAATAATCAACGCTTAATTGACTTTAGAATTATCGGAGGTAAAGATAAATGGCACGTATTAAAGGCGCGATGATGACTCGCAAGAGAAGAAAAAAGACATTAAAGCTCGCTAAGGGCTATTACGGTGCAAAGAGTAAGCACTTTAAGATGGCGAAGCAGCAGGTGATGAAGAGCGGTAACTACGCTTACATCGGCCGCAAGCAGAAGAAGAGAGATTTCCGCAGACTGTGGATCACCCGTATCTCTGCCGGCTGCAAGGCTAACGGCACCAACTATTCTACCTTTATGAACGGTCTGAAGAAAGCCGGCATCACCCTGAACCGCAAGGTTCTGTCTGAGATCGCGATCGCCGATCCCGCCGCTTTCACCGCTCTCGTAGAGCAGGTTAAAAACGCCTAACTAATAAGCTATAACTGCGTTTGGGTCATCCCCAAACGCTTTTATATTGTCCGCCGTTAAATATCGATCTCACATACTACTGTAGGGGAGGGGCGTGGCACGCGTGTCTGCTCCTCCCGAAACGTCTGCCAAGATGACACCCAAACGCGAAGCATATCAAACGTCCCTACAACCAACCAGAATCGTCATTGCGAGGCGCTAACGGGGTCCCCGAAAAGCCCCTGCTTTTTGGGGAGAGGAGGAGCCGCTACATGAGGTCAAGGCATACCAACCGGATATGCCTGCCGAATACGGCGAGTGACGACGACGTGGCAATCTCAACCGAAATATAAAACTACAACAGGTAACCATATGGAACAAATTTCTTCTAAAGAAAATAAACGAATCAAAACGATCAAAAAGCTCCTTTCCTCCGCGTCCTTCCGCAAGCAGGAGGGTGTTTTTGTCGCGGAAGGACTGCGTCTGTGCGATGACGCGATCAAAAGCGGCGCCGAGATCCTCTCCGCGTTCTTTTCCGAGAGCTTTTACGCGAAGAACGCTTCCTTCGTACAGGATGTCGCTTCGATCACGGATCAGACATTCCTGCTCAAAGACAACGTCTTTTCCTTTGTGTCCGATACAAAAACACCGCAGGGCGTGTTGTTCATCATAAAAACACTTGACAAAACCATCGACTTTGATAAAATTAAGGATAATGGAAAAGTATTGGCTTTGGAGACCGTACAGGATCCCGTCAACCTCGGCACGATCCTGAGAACTGCTGAAGCGCTGGGCGTTGATCTGGTCATTTTGACCCGCGACTGCTGTGATATCTACGCGCCCAAGGTAGCGCGCGGCAGTATGGGCGCGGTGTTCCGGCTGCCGTTCCATATCACCGACGACCTGCCCGGGCTGATCGGACGCTTCAACGTGTTCGGCACATCCTACGCGGCGGTGCTCGACGAAACCTCCGTTTCTTTGAATGACTGCACATTCGAGGGAGCGGTGTTGACCGTTGTCGGCAACGAGGGCAACGGCATCACGCCCAAGACCGTTGAGGCGTGTACTCATCGGCTGTATATTCCGATGCGCGGCGACGCGGAATCGCTGAATGTCTCCGCCGCCGCAAGTATCATTCTCTGGGAAATGAAAAAATGACCAACGCGACAAAATACTATATCTGGCTCAGCCTCGCGCTCGGCTGCTGTACGCCCAAGTGCAAGGCGCTCGCGTCAATCTATCCGAATATCACCGCGTTTTATCAGGGCGGCGTTATGGAGTGGCGATTATCCGGCGTTTTGAACGACAAGGATATTTCCGCTCTTGAAGCTACGCCCCTCCAAAAAGCCTACGAGGTGATCGCGCGGTGCAACGAGCTCGGTATCAGTATCGTGTCGCTGGACGATCCGAGCTATCCGGAAAAACTCAAGGAACTCTACGATCCGCCTGCGGTATTATATATGAAAGGGCGTTTGCCCGATTTTGCGCGACACCTGAGCATCGGCGTCGTCGGTACGCGTAACGCGACCGCCTACGGCAAGAAGACCTCCCATGTGCTCGCAGGCTCTCTCGCAAAGGTGGGCGTGATCATTATCAGCGGCGGAGCGCTCGGCATCGACAGCCTGAGCCATACCGCGGCGCTGGAGACCGGCGGCGTGACGATCTGTGTGCTGGGCTGCGGCATCAACTATCCCTATCTGATGGGCAACGCGCGTATGCGCAGTGCGATCGCCGAACGCGGCGCGGTTATCAGTGAATATCCGCCCGATTATCCGCCGGGCAAATTCACCTTCCCCGAGCGCAACCGTATCATTTCGGGACTGTCCGACGGCGTTCTGGTGATTGAAGCAGGCGCAAAGAGCGGCTCTCTGATCACGGCGCGCAATGCGCTGGAACAGAACCGCGATGTGTTCGCCGTGATGGGCAACATCACCTCGCCCTATTCACAGGGTACCAACGCGCTGATCAAGGACGGCGCGATCCCTGTCACGGATTATACCGACATCATCTCGTATTATCCGCAATTTCGTTTGGAAGGCGATCCCGACGATATTGTTGAGGACATCCCCGTACATAAAACCGATATCGACGTCAGCGCGGACGCCGTGAAGGTCTATCATGCCGTCACAGCCGAGCCCGTCCACATCGATACGATTACATCCGCCGTCAAGCTCCCCGTGAGCGTCGTTTTGCGTTCGCTGACCGAGCTGGAGCTTGAAGGATTGATCCAAGCCGAAAAAGGCAGAATGTACCGGATCGTATAGTGATCAGTGGTCAGTGTATTAAAAAAATGTGTTGCAAGGATCTTGCAATTTCATCTACTATAAAAACAGAAAGCAAACCATTTGGAGGACAAAT
The DNA here is from genome assembly GCA_946406145.1 of uncultured Clostridia bacterium. Taxonomy (GTDB): domain Bacteria; phylum Bacillota; class Clostridia; order Oscillospirales; family Acutalibacteraceae; genus Ruminococcoides. The sequence continues at coordinate 11,187 of CAMJJL010000047.1, forward strand.
AATGTCTAATCTAGTCATCGTGGAGTCGCCGGCTAAGGCGAAAACCATCAAAAAATACCTCGGCAAGGATTATGACGTCGTCGCGTCCATGGGTCATGTCAGGGATCTTCCCTCGGCACGCCTGAGCGTGGATGTCAACAATGATTTCACGCCGAAATATGAGGTCATCAAGGGGAAGGAAAAGCTGGTAGACGAACTGCAGAGCAAGGCAAAAAGCTCCGACAAGGTCTATCTCGCAACGGACCCCGATCGAGAGGGTGAGGCGATCTCATGGCACCTTGCCTACCTGCTCGATCTGCCGCTTGATGAGGTGGATCGCGTAGAGTTCAACGAGATCACCAAGACCGGTATCCAAAACGGTATGGCGTCACCGCGTACCATCAATATCGATCTGGTCAACGCGCAGCAGGCGCGCCGTATCCTCGATCGTCTGGTGGGTTACAAGCTCAGTCCCTTTGTGTCCCAGAAGATCCACCGCGGTCTTTCCGCAGGACGCGTCCAGTCCGTTGCGGTACGCATCATCGTTGACCGAGAGAACGAGATCCGCGCCTTCAAGCCCGAGGAGTATTGGTCGATCGACGCCAAGTTCATCCCCAAGGGCTCGCGCAAGGCGTTCTCCGCCGCACTCTACGGCGACAAAAACGGCAAGCTCAAGATCAAGAACAAGGAACAGGCGGATCAGATCCTCTCCGATTTAGAGGGCGCCGATTTCATCATCACCAAGGTCAAGAACGGCACACGCAAAAAATCCCCGGCGCCGCCCTTCATCACCTCCACCTTACAGCAGGAGGCTTCCCGTAAGCTCAACTTCCAGTCGCGCCGCACCATGAAGGTCGCGCAGGAGCTGTACGAGGGCGTTGAGCTCGAGGGCATCGGCGCGATCGGTCTGATCACCTACATGCGTACCGACTCCCTGCGTATCTCCAACGACGCGATCGCCGACGCGCAGACCTATATCCGCAATACCTACGGCGATAAATATTTGCCTGCAAAGCCTCGCACCTTCAAATCCCGTGCAGGCGCACAGGACGGTCACGAGGCGATCCGTCCCTCCACCCCGTCGATCACCCCTGCTCAGATCAAGGGCAGTGTTACCAACGATCAGTATAAATTGTATAAGCTGATCTGGGAGCGCTTCATGGCTTCTCAGATGGCGGACTGCATCCAGAAAACCACTCAGGCGGATATCGAGGGCAACGGCTATATCTTCAAGGCGGCAGGCTACCGCGTCGACTTTGACGGCTTCACCACGCTCTATGTCGAGAGCAAGGACGACGAGGACGATAAGGATAACCGTATCCTTTCCCTCGAGAAGGATACCCCCTGCAAGGCAAAGGAGCTGCTGGGCAATCAGCACTTCACCCAGCCGCCGGCACGTTTTACCGAAGCGTCGCTGATCAAGGCGCTCGAGGAATACGGCATCGGCAGACCTTCTACCTACGCCGCAACCATCTCCACCATCACCTCGCGTGAGTACGTCAAGCGCGACGGCAAGACGCTGATCCCCACCGAGCTCGGCGAGGCGCTTGCCGGCTTGATGAAGGAGCGCTTCCCCAAGATCGTCAACGTCAAGTTTACCGCCCAGATGGAGCAGGAACTTGACACTGTCGAAAGCGGCAAGACCGAGTGGGTCGAGCTGCTCGAAGGCTTCTATACCGATTTTGATAAGACGCTCAAAAAGGCAAAGGCAGATATGCAGGGCATCAAGATTGAGCTCGAAGAGGATAAGACGGACATCATCTGCGAAAAATGCGGCAGACAGATGGTCGTCAAGGTCGGACGCTACGGCAAGTTTATTGCCTGCCCCGGCTATCCCGATTGTAAAAATGTCAAAAAATACGTGGAGAACGTAGGCGTGAAGTGTCCCAAGTGCAACGGCGACGTCATCGTCAAGCGCACCGGCAAGGGCAAGATCTTCTACGGCTGCTCCAATTATCCGAACTGCGACTTTGTGTCATGGTACGAGCCGGTCGATGAGCGCTGCCCCAACTGCGGCGACATCCTCTTCAAGCGCAAAGGCAAAAAAGGCGGCTTGTTCTGTCAGCATGAAGGCTGCGGCTATAAAAAGTGAACAGTTGTGAGAATGATTGTAAAGCCTTCCCCTTGAGGGGAAGGTGTCGCCGCCGATTGAGGCGGTGACGGATGAGGTGGAAGCGGTTTCACTTTATCCCGTTGATAGATAGATTGGTAAGGTTTCCACCTCATCCGACCTTTTCGGCTTTAGAGCCGAAAAGCCCACCTTCCCCTCAAGGGGAAGGCTAATGACTTGTATTATGCAAAAAGTAACCATCATCGGCGCAGGACTTGCCGGCTGTGAGGCGGCATATCAGCTCTCAAAAAGAGGTGTGCATGTCGACCTATATGACACTAAGCCGCAAAAGCTCAGCCCTGCCCATCATTCCGAAAAACTATGTGAGATCGTCTGCTCCAATTCCTTTAAGGCAAAGCGCGTCAATTCCGCCGCAGGTCTGTTAAAGGAAGAAATGCGCACCCTCGGCTCGCTCTTGTTGCAGTGTGCCGACCAAAGCGCCGTACCCGCAGGCGGAGCGCTCGCGGTCGACCGCGAACAGTTCTCCGCGCTGGTGACTCAGGCGATCCTGAACGATCCGAACATCACCTATATCACCCGTGAGATCACCGCGATCCCCGACGACGGCGTAGTGATCATCGCCACCGGGCCGCTCACCCATGACGCGCTCGCCGACGATATCGCCGCGCATTACGGCACGAGCCTGCGCTTCTTTGACGCGGCGGCGCCGATCGTCGCGGCGGATTCCATCGACATGGAGCACGCGTTTTATGAATCGCGCTACGGCAAGGGTGGGGGAGAGGACTACCTCAACTGCCCCATGAACAAAGCCGAGTATGAGGCGTTCCACGAGGCGCTCGTCAGCGCCGAACGCGCTCCCGTGCACGAGTTCGATGTGATGAATCCCAAGGTCTATGAGGGCTGTATGCCCATTGAGGTGATGGCACAGCGCGGTATCGACACCGTGCGTTTCGGTCCGATGAAGCCCGTCGGACTGCGCGATCCGCGCACCGGTCACCGTCCGTGGGCAGTATTGCAATTACGCAAGGAGAATGCCGCAGGCACCATGTATAATCTCGTCGGTTTCCAGACGAACCTCAAATTCGGCGAGCAAAAACGCGTGTTCTCCATGATCCCGGCTTTGCGCGACGCGGACTTTTTGCGCTACGGCGTGATGCACCGCAACACCTTCATCAATTCTCCGAGGATCCTTAATTCGGATTATTCTGATAAAGAAAATAAAAACCGCTTTTTCGCCGGTCAGCTCACCGGCGTTGAGGGCTATATGGAGAGCGCCTCGTCGGGACTGCTCTGCGGTATCAATGCCGCGCGGCTGCTCAGCGGCAAAGCAACGATCACCCTGCCGCCGACCACGATGATGGGTGCGATGGCGCGGTATATCAGCGACAGCTTTGTGACCGATTTCCAGCCCATGGGCGCGAACTTCGGCATCCTGCCCGCGCTGGAAAACCGTCCTCGCGATAAGGCGGAACGCGGACAGGCATATGCTGATCGCTCGCTTTCCGATCTGAAGCGATTCATGGAAGAAAACGAAATAAAGCCTTCCCCTTGAGGGGAAGGTGCTGAGCATAGCGAAGCGGATGAGGTGGAAACCTTTTCAAATAATCAAAATAAGAGATTTAGTGGAAGCGTTTCCACCTCATCCGACCGATTTACCTATTAGGTAAATTGCCACCTTTCCCTTAAAGGGAAGGCTATTCTAAGATAAGGATTTGGTAATATGAAAATCATTGTAGATGCGTTCGGCGGCGATAACGCACCGCTCGAAATCATCAAAGGCGCGGTAGAAGCCAAAAACGAATACGGCGTAGATATCATCCTCGTCGGCGCTGAGGATACGATCCGCAAGGCAGCGGCTGAGAACCGGATCAGCCTTGACGGTATCGCGATCCATCACGCACCCGACGTTTTCACCAACAACGATTCTCCCTCCGCGATCCGCACCAAGGCAATGGCGAACACCTCTCTGGCGACAGGCTTCCGTCTGCTCAAAGAGGGTGAGGGTGACGCCTTCCTTTCCGCCGGCAACTCCGGCGCGATCGGCGCAGGCTCCATGTTCATTGTCAAGCGCATCAAAGGCGTCAAGCGCGTCGCGTTCGCGCCTGTCATCCCGACTGCAAGCGGCAAGACGATGGTCATCGACAGCGGTATCAATACCGACGTCCGCCCTGCCGTACTCCAGCAGTTTGCGATCATGGGCTCCGTGTATATGAACAAGGTCATCGGTATCAAGGATCCCCGTGTCGGACTTGCCAATGTCGGCACCGAGGAGCACAAGGGCGACGAGCTCCGTCAGGAGACCTACAAGCTCCTGCAGCATACTCCCGTCAATTTCATCGGCAACGTCGAGGGACGTGATATTCCGCTCGACGGCGCGGATGTTGTGGTATGCGACGGCTTCACCGGTAATATGATCATCAAGACCTATGAGGGCGTCGCGCTGGCATTGCTCGGCAAGATCAAGGGTATCTTCACCAAGAGCCTGAAGAACAAGATCGCCGCGGCAATGGTGCTCGACGATATGAAAGCCTTCAAAAAGGAAATGGATCTCGATGAGTTCGGCGGCACGGCAGTGCTGGGTTGTTCCAAGCCTGTATTCAAGGCGCACGGTAACGCCAAGGCAAAGACCATCAAGAACGCGATCCGCATCTGCAAGGACTATGTCTCTGCCGATATTATCGCGACCGTGACAGAAGCAATGAATCAAATTACCGATGCCGAAGGCGAGGAAGCATAATGAAAGATCTGCAGGAAGCTATCGGCTATACATTCCACGATCCTGCTCTGTTGACCGAGGCAATGACCCATTCCTCGTACGCGCATGAGCAGCATAAGAATATGAAATACAACGAGCGCCTTGAGTTTCTCGGCGACGCGGTGCTGTCGATCGTCGTGTCCGACTATATCTACAAGCACTGTCCGAACCTGCCCGAGGGTGAATTAACAAAACTCCGCGCTTCACTGGTGTGTGAGAAGAGCCTGTTTGATTTTGCCAAGCAGATCGATCTGGGCTCCTATCTGCGCCTTAGTAACGGTGAACGCCGCAACGGCGGTGCCGGGCGTCCGTCTATTGTGTCCGACGCGTTTGAGGCGCTGATCGCGGCGATCTATCTCGACGGCGGTATGGATGCCGCCAAGCGCCATATCCTGCATTTTGTCGTCCCCGAGATCGAACATCACAAGAACCATTCGTTCAAGGATTACAAGACGAAATTGCAGGAGATCATTCAGAAGAACCCCGGCGAAAAGCTGGAGTACCATCTGGTGAGCGCGACAGGCCCCGATCACGACAAGCATTTCAAGATCGAGGTGTGCCTCAACTCCAACGTGATCGGCAAGGGCGGCGGCCGTTCCAAGAAAGAAGCGGAACAGCAGGCGGCGCGTGAAGCACTGGAGCTGATGGGCTATTAAAGGCAAGTCATCACACGCGAACGTCGCGCTGTTCATCCCGTTCAACGGCTGTCCTCATCGGTGCTCCTTCTGCGATCAGCGCAGTATTACCGGCAGGGCGTATCAGCCGACTGCCGCGGATGTCAAAAGCGCGATCGAAACCGCTTTAATTTCTTTAAAAGAAAATTCAATCCATAGTGAGATCGCCTTTTTCGGCGGCAGCTTCACAGCGATCGACCGTGAGTATATGCGCTCACTGCTCGATGCGACCGTGCCGTATATCGAACGATTCAAGGGCATCCGCATCTCCACCCGTCCCGACTGTATCGACGATGAGGTGCTCGATCTGCTCAAAGCCTATCATGTCACCACCGTTGAGCTCGGCGCGCAAAGCATGGACGATACCGTTCTCCTTGCGAACGACCGCGGTCATACCGCTGCGGATGTACGCCGTGCGAGTGAGCTGATCAAAGCACACGGCTTTGATCTCGGATTGCAGATGATGACGGGCTTATACAAAAGCACCCCCGATTCTGATACACAAACGGCACGGGAATTCATCGCGCTGCAGCCGTCCTGCGTGCGTATCTATCCGACGATCGTCATGAAGGGCACACATCTCGGCGATTTATATGAACAAGGTATTTATCAGCCGCAGACATTGGAAGAAGCGGTTGCGCTGTGCGCTCGGTTGATTCGGCTGTTTGAAGAAAAAGACGTCCGCGTCATCCGTGTCGGCCTGCACGACAGTGAAAGTCTGAAAGAAAATCGCCTTGCAGGGCCTTATCATCCTGCGTTCAAGGAGCTTTGCGAGAGCCGAATCATGCTCGATCAAGCAATAATTCTATTAAAGAATAAAGCTCCCGGCGCCTACACCTTGCGTGTCCATCCGAGAAGCCGCTCCAAGATGACAGGCAACAAAAAATCCAATCTGCTCGCCCTCAAAGAACGGGGCTATGAGATACAGATCACGGAAGATGATCGATTGTCTTATCTCGAGGTATCGATAGACTCAGCGGATACCTCGAAAAGCGATCCTTCCGGCGCAAACATCACAAACAGAGGTTCAGAATGTTATTAAAATCTCTCACATTACAGGGATTCAAAACCTTT
>CAMJJL010000048.1 GCA_946406145.1 uncultured Clostridia bacterium
GTAATCGGCGGAAGTGGTTGTCCTTACTGTTCCCACAATGCGATATTAGAGGGCTTCAATGACCTCGCTTCTCAAAAGCCTGAACTTGCCGCAGAGTGGTCTGATAGAAACGCCCCTCTACTCCCTACACAAGTTACTGTTTTTGCAAACCGCAAGGCTTGGTGGAAATGCAAAGAGTGCGGCAATGAATGGGAAACACTCATTACCACACGTTCAGACGGCAGTAAATGCCCGTATTGTAGTGGATATATATTACTCAAAGGATTCAATGATTTTGCAACGCTATCGTTCGTGTTTTATACGGAAGAAGAGATGAGTTAAGAATATTATTTGAATAGGAGAACGCCTGTGTGGCAAGAAATCAAAACCGATGACCATATAAATCATTTATGGTTTTGGTATGTTGCTGCTGTATCAAAGAAATGTCGCTTGATACAATCACTCCGCTGCAAGCCGCAATATCTCTGTATATTTAAGCTGATCCCGACCTCCGGAATTCTATCTGGATATTTAGTTAATAAATTCTTACACCAAAACCCGGAGGCTTGAGCTTTCGGAGTTTTTTGACTTTTTCCATCCTATCCTATATAATGAATAGGATTCAAAATCGATGATAGTCAATTCCATATGGTTGACTGTATGATGGGAATGCAAAATAATATGGAAGGTGATCGCATGATTTACAGAAATGTGTTAGAGGCGGTGGGACAGACGCCGCTGATCCGACTGAACCGTATGCCCGAGCCGGGCAGCGCCGAGATACTGGTCAAGTTTGAGGCGCTGAATGTCGGCGGCTCGATCAAGACGCGTACCGCGCTGAATATGATCAACCACGCGGAGAAGAAGGGATTGCTCAAATATGACAGCATCATCGTTGAGCCGACGTCGGGCAATCAGGGCATCGGGCTGGCGCTGGTGGGCGCGGTGAAGGGCTACAAGACGATCATCATCATGCCCGATTCCGTGAGTGAGGAACGCCGCAAGCTGATTAAGCACTACGGCGCGAAGGTCAAGCTGATCCATGACGCAGGCGACATCGGCGCGTGTATCGACGAATGTTTGAAAACCGCGTTGAAGATGGCGGAAAAAGACCCGAGGGTCTTTGTGCCGCAGCAGTTTGAGAACATCAATAATGTCAGGGCGCACAAGAAGTATACCGCGTTGGAGATCATGCAGCAGTGCGCCGATCATATCGACGGCTTCTGCTCGGGTATCGGCACGGGCGGCACGATCACCGGTATCGGCGAGGTGCTCAAGGCGCAGTATCCCGATATCGAGATCTGGGCGGTCGAGCCTGAAAACGCCGCGATATTGGCAGGCGGCACCATCGGTACGCATTTGCAGATGGGTATCGGCGACGGTCTGATCCCTCCGATACTCAACAAGGAGATCTATGATGAGATCTATGTCGTGACAGATGAAGAGGCGATCGAGACCGCAAAGCGGCTGGCACGTGAGGAGGGGCTGATGTGCGGTATCTCCGGCGGCACCAACGTCGCCGCAGCACTCAAGCTCGCGAAGAAGCTCGGTCCCGGCAAGACGGTCGTCACCGTGCTACCCGATACCGCGGAGCGCTACTTCTCCACACCCCTGTTTGAGGAATAATGGAAACATGCAGATAATCAGAACGGAGGACTTTCGATGAAAATGATGACAAGAGTAATGGCGATCATGTTGACCGTTATGATGGCGGCTTCTGTACTGGCAGGCTGTGCGGCGCAAAACACCGCGAACGCGACGCCCGATGAGCTGTACTTCTCTGTGCAGAAGGTGCGCGAGTCGCCGAAGTGGGTCACGGACTTGGAAGCGACCAAGGACGCGGAACAGCTGATCGTCGTCGCAGGAGTAGACAAAACGACAGCGTATGTGACGATGCACGAAAAGGACGGGGACGGCAAGTGGCAGCAGATCATCGCGACGCCGGGCTTTATCGGCAAGGATGGCTTGGGCAACGCGAATATCAACGACACCTACACGCCTGTCGGTACCTTCACCATCGACAAGGCGTTTGGATTGGCGGACGATCCCGGCTGTCAGATGGCGTACACCAAGGTGGATGAAAACTACTATTGGTCGGGCGACGCGCGAAAGGGCAAGCATTTCAACGAGCTGGTCAATATCAAGGACGTCCCCGATCTCGATACCGAGAACAGCGAGCATATCGCGGATTATGACGCCGCGTATCAGTATGTGCTGAATATGGGCTACAACGCGGAGTGCGAGGAGGAGAAGGGCTTTGCGTTCTTCCTCCACTGCTTCAGAATCAACCGCACCTATACGGGCGGCTGCGTCGGTGTGCCCGAAAACATCATGAAGTTCATCATTCAGCATGTCAAGCCCGGTTGTAAGATCACGATCGATTCTTTGGAGAAGATGAAGGGCGACCTCGACGCTTGACGGTTATTTGATCCATAATGCAGGCGGTCTTGGGATAAGGCTGCCTGTTTTTTACTTATCGGTAGACAGGCGGAATCGGCTGTGCTATACTGTTGATATACATAATAGAGGGTGAGAAGATGAATGAGAATCAACTGAAATGGCGCATTACCGATACCAAAAGGCTGCTGCACACACCGGTGTTCGATGTGAACGAACAGCATGAAATCGCCGCGACGGGGATCGAGGGTGATTATGTCGCGATGGAGGCGCCTGACTGGGCTATGGTCGTTGCCGAGTATCAGGGCAGCTTTGTGTTGGTGCGCCAGTGGCGCCATTCGGCGGAGTGCCTGAGCCTCGAGTTCCCGGGCGGTGTGGTGGACGGCGGCGAGGACGCCTCGACCGCGGCACGGCGTGAGCTGCTGGAGGAAACAGGCTTTGAGGCAGGCAAGCTGACTCACCTGGGTACGGTCAGCCCGAATCCTGCCTTGTTCAAGAACCAATTCCATGTGTTCCTTGCCGAGGAATTGAAGCAGACGGGAACGCAGTCGCTCGACAGCGACGAGCTGCTCACCTATGAGCTGATGCCGACGGATGAGGTGATCCGCAATTACGGAAAGGGCGAATTCGCCCATGCGCTGATGGGCACGGCGCTGATACTGTATATGCAGCACCGACAGAAGAATTGAAGTTAAATCGGATCCTTTCTGTAGTATACAGGGAGGATTTTTTCGTGTAGAAGCATACGCATAACGACAGCAATAATAGGGGAAGATGACAAAAAGAGGGTCGTGTTATGTGCAAAATGCACAATTGAGAAAAGGCGTTTTTATATATTTAGTGGATTTTTCCGCTCTACGGACGGTTTTTATTGTACCGACTTTTGATTTGTACTATAATAGTATGGTAGCGTGTAATCGGTATCTATGTGATAGTGTACCGAAAAACCAGTATAACACTCTTGAAAGGAGTTTTTTCATTGAAACAGTACGACCCGAAACACATTCTCAATATCGCTATGGCAGGCCATTCCGGCGCGGGTAAGACTTCCGTTGCCGAAGCGATGCTGTATCTTTCCAAGGCGAGTGACCGTCTGGGCAAGATCGCCGACGGCAACACCCAGCTTGACTTTGACGCGGAGGAGATTCGCCGCAAGGTATCTATCGTTACCGCAGTAGCTCCCGTAGAGTGGAAGAATACAAAGATCAATATCATCGATACCCCCGGTCTGTTCGACTTTGAGGGAGGCGTTTTTGAAGGCTATCGCGCGGCTGAGACAGCGGTCATCGTCGTCTCCGCAAAGGACGGCGTGAACGTCGGTACCGAAAAGGCGGTCAAGGCTGCCGATAAGGAAGGTCTGACCAAGATCTTCTTCGTCAACGGCGTATGCGACGAGGATGCTCGCTTCTATCGTGTATTAGAGGATCTCAAGGCGACCTTCGGTCCCTCCGTATGCCCTGTTATTGTTCCGCACATCGAGAACGGTCAGGCGAACACCTACATCAATCTGCTCGAATACAAGGCTTATAAATATGACGCTAAGGGCAACGCGACACCCACCGCGATCATCCCCGAGATGGGCGACCGCTTTGAGGGACTCCGCGAGGCGATCAAGGAGGCTGTTGCCGAGACCAGCGAGGAGCTGATGGAGAAGTTCTTCATGGAGGAGGAATTCACCCCCGAAGAGATCATCACCGGCGTATCGCAGGGCGTGAAGGACGGCTCTCTGTGTCCCGTATTCTGCGGTGACGCAAGCACCACCTTTGGTATCGAGCAGTTCCTGAACACCTTGACATGGCTGGCTCCGACTGCCGCTGATAAGGGCAGTGAGACCGCCGTAGACGTCAACGGTGATCCCGTAGAGATCGCCTGCAATGAGCAGGGCGCTACCGCCGCAATCATCTTCAAGACCGTTGCCGACCCGTTTGTCGGTAAGCTGAGCTATTTCAAGGTCGTATCCGGTAAGGTAAGTACCGATACACCTCTTGTCAATATGCGCACTGGTAATCAGGAGCGCATCACCAAGGTGCTGACCGTTCGCGGTAAGAAGCAGGAGGACGCCGCCGCGGTACTCGCGGGCGATATCGGCGCGATCCCGAAGCTGACCGCCGCCAACACCGGCGACACCCTCTGCTCCCCCACGCGCAAGGTCATCCTCGACGGTATCGATTATCCGGCTCCCTCCTTCTCGATGGCGGTTTATCCGAAGAAGAAGGGCGAGGAGGATAAGGTAGCGCAGGGTCTGGCTCGTCTGGCGGAAGAGGATCCCACTATCAGTTACAAGAACGACCCCGAGACCAAGGAGCTGGTCATGTCCGGTATGGGCGAACAGCATCTGGACGTCGTCGTTTCCAAGTTAAAGAGCAAGTTCAACGTAGAAGTTGAGCTCAAGCAGCCCAAGGTCGCGTATCGCGAGACCATCCGCGGCAAGTCCGATGTGGAAGGCAAGCATAAGAAGCAGTCCGGCGGTTCCGGTCAGTACGGTGACGTTTGGATCAAGTTTGAGCCGTGCGATTCCGACGGTCTGGAGTTTGAGATCGCCGTTGTCGGCGGTTCCGTTCCGAAGCAGTTCTTCCCGGCGGTTGAAAAGGGTCTGAGAGATTCCATCAAGCACGGTCCGCTGGCAGGCTATCCGGTCGTCGGCGTGAAGGCAACGCTGTATGACGGTAAGTACCATCCCGTTGACTCCAATGAAATGGCATTCAAGACCGCGGCTCAGCTCGCGTTCAAAGCAGGTATTCCGCAGGCAAAGCCCGCTCTGCTGGAGCCTGTCGGTACCCTCAAGGCGACTGTTCCGGACGCGAACATGGGCGATATCATGGGTGAGGTCAACAAGCGCAGAGGTCGCGTGCTCGGTATGAACGCCGGCGAGGACGGCATGCAGGTCGTTGAGGCTGAGGTCCCGATGGCTGAGATGGCTGACTTCTCCGTCTTCATGCGCCAGTGCACCCAGGGTCGCGGCAGCTACAGCTTTGAATTCGAGCGTTATGAGGACGCTCCTGCTCAGGTAGCGCAGAAGGTGATCGAAGCGGCTAAGGCTGACGCGGAGTAACGCGAAGCGTTTTTGTTCGCCTCTTGCAAAGTCAGCGTTTGACCGGCGCCTCTGTAACGGCGTGTCACAACAATATTGATCAACCATGCTCCCGAGGTATCATACTTCGGGAGCTTTTTTGCGCGCCCAAATTTTGCCAAGAAAACTTTGCAAAAAGTATTGACAAGTAAACTTGGCAGTGTTATAATGGTGCCATCAAAGATGACAAGTAAACTTGTCAAGATTGAATCGTTGCGGTTGAGATTGCCACGGTCACAAGTTCCCTCGCAATGACGAGTAAAGAGCGGTTGAGACCGACATGGTCGCTGAACACGCGTGTTCACTCCCTCGCAATGACGATCAAAAGGAGATGTTATCATGAACAGAGAGGATATTTTGAAGAAAGCGCAGGCGGAGAACAGCGGCAAGGATTACGCGGATATCGAAGCGCAGAAGAGCGGTACCTACACGGCGTATTTCGTCGCCGTGATCCTGGTGATCCTCGTCGATACGGTCAACGGTTTTGTGCTGGGCTATGTGAACCGCGGCATGGATTTTGTCCTGTTCACCATGGCGTTTGTCGCTTTTCTGACCAAGTACATCAAGCTGCGGAAGCGGCATGAGCTGTTCGTCACGATCTTTTGGGGATTGCTGGCGCTGATGATGCTGGTGCTGTGGATCCTCCAGCTTTGCAAGGTGATGCCATGATGGATAATGAATTGATCTTGAAGAACAACCTCGCTGTGATCCGCAAGGAGAAGAAGCTCTCGCAAGCGGAGCTTGCCAAGATGGTCGGCGTGTCGCGCAACACGATCAGCTCCATCGAAACGGGACAGTTCAATCCCACGGCGAAGCTGGCACTGATCCTGTGTATCGCACTGGATAAGCAGTTTGAAGAAGTTTTCTATTTCTGAGGTGATTTGATGAAAACTGCGATCGTTTATTATTCAATGAGCGGCAATACCAAGATGGTTGCCGAAATAATTGCTAAGGAGCTTTCAGCCGATCTGATCGAAATAAAGCCCGTGAAGGATTATCCCGACAAGGGAGCGCGCAAGTTTATCTGGGGCGGTATGAAAGCGGTGATGGGTGAGAAGCCCCAACTGAATCCGTATGAGTTCAACGGAGATTATGACAGGATCATCTTCGCTACACCTGTCTGGGCGAGCAGTTTCACGCCGCCGATCAGGACGTTTATCGACGAGAATCGCGCCGCGCTGAAAGGTAAGCGCTTCGCCGTATGTGTGTGCTATGCCGGAGGCGGCGCGGAGAAGGCGATCGATAAGCTCGCGAAGTTTTTAGGGATCGAGCACTTTGACGCACAGCTGATCCTCGTCGACCCGAAGGATCAACCCTCGCAGGAGAACGAGGAGAAGATACAGGCATTTTGCGGCAAACTGAATCAAGCATAAGAAAAAGCTCCCGATCTCTCGGGAGCTTTTGTTATGAATACAGAATGGTTTGTGCGGTTTCGTTGATGGGGTAGGGGGTCGGTATTTGGGCGATATAGCGCTGCAGGTATGTCGCGTCGGTGATGTCGAGGGCGTCGCCCGATAGGGCGGAGCGCAGGGCGATCATGCCATCGTCATCGCTTTGTACATCGGCGATCACGCGCTGGATCAGGGTTGCGTCGAGGATATTGATTATGCCGTTGCCGTCACTGTCGCCGCGCAGGAAGGAGTAGCGGTACAGCCCGTAGTAGTCGCTCAGCCAAAGGTGGCGCTCGGCGCACCATGTTTTCAGAAAATTAAAGTTGTCGTCATAGGTTCTCAGCGGCGGTTTTTGGTAATTGAGCCACCATCTGCTAACGCTCCAGATGGAAAAGTTGCGGTCAAAGAGCGCCTGATTCTCCGCGCGCAGGCTGTCGAGCCGTCCGCCGTCTGCGGCGATACTCTCGATGCAGTCGTAGTGTTGGGCGTAAACGCGCTTGATCTCGGTTTGGAACCATTCCTTGCCGGTGAGAAAGCGGTAAAAGTTTTTGTCCGCCTGCATGATGCCGTCTGTGCGGCTGCCTTGCCTGGCGGCGGTGGAGTTGAGGTCGCCGTTGAGGTTGCCCAGCGCGAGGTCGTAGTCCCATGCAGGACCTGCGTAGAGAACGCCGTCCTTGTAGAAGAAGAACACAGAGCTCAGTCCGAAATCGCCGGTCTTGGCGTACTCGTTGAGCAGGTAGAATTTGGCAAAGGAATCGACGTCGATGGTTTGTCGGATCTCCTCTTCGGAGCCGTTTTTTAGCGTATTGACGATGTTGGTCAGGATGTCGGTGACATAGGCGATCTGGTCATCGTTCGGCTCGTCGGGGTCGCTCAGCGCGAACCGTAATCCGCCGGCGCTGACGTAGGAAACATCCGCTTCCGTGCGGCTCGCCTCATATTCGAGCAGAAAATCCTTTTTGCCGTCGTTGCTCTCGATGTCGATATCGACCCTGTCCCTGCCTTCCTGTACGGGCTCATAGACGGTGTAGCAGCCGCGGTAGGAGCCGTCCAGCCATAATTCGGCGTAGTGCTGCTGTGAGGTGTAGGGGAGACCGAGCTCCTGCGCAAGGTCAAAGACGAGGTAGTTGCGCAGGAGGGTGGGGTCGAAGCAGTTGGCGAGCAGCGCCCACTTTTTGCCCTTGCCCATCCCGAGGATCTCTGTTTTTTTGGCGAATTTGAAGTTGAAGGATTTTTTGGTGACATGTTCCATCGCAGTGCTGTTGCCGCGCACCTTGAGGGAGATCGTATCATCGATCACGGAGCCGTCCGCATCGGTGATGGTGATGTGCGCGCCGACATAGCCGTCCGCCTTTTCCAGCGATAACCCGTTGCTCGCGTCGGTAGTGATCTCGATCTTCGGCACAGGCGGAGCCTGTGATGTTGCGGCAGATGGCGAAATACGCGGAAAAGAGAACAGCATGATGAGGATCAACAGGAAAGAAAAAACACGTTTCATGGGCTCATCCTTTCGGTGGGGTGTTTGTCATATTATATCACAACGTGTCTGCAGATACAAGAAAAAGCTCCCGAACGGATCGGGAGCTTTTGCCATTGGTTGAAAATAGAATTCGGTTACGAATGATCTGTCTTAAACACATATCAAAAATGCGATAGTATTATGCCGTTTTTGACACGCCGTTGAAGTCTTTTAAGATGATAAAGAACCTTTCAAAAGGCGGACAAAGTAACTTCGTTACCGGATGATCATGGACTTGCCGGTCATTTCCTCAGGCTGAGGCAGACCCATGATGTCGAGCATGGTGGGCGCGATATCCGCGAGCACGCCGCCTGCGCGCAGCTCCTTGCACTCGTCATAGCCGACGACGCAGAAGGGCACGGGGTTGGTGGTGTGTGCGGTGAAGGGAGTACCGTCGCGGTCGATCATGCGATCGGCGTTGCCGTGGTCGGCAGTGATGCAGGTCACGCCGCCCATCTCAGCAATGGCGTCGGAAACCTTCTTCACACCCCAGTCGACTGCCTCGACCGCCTTGACTGCCGCGTCGAACACACCGGTGTGACCGACCATGTCGCAGTTAGCGAAGTTGAGGATGACGACGTCATACTTGCCGCTCTTGATCGCCTCGACGCATTTTTCGGTGACCTCATAGGCGCTCATATGGGGCTGCATGTCATAGGTAGCGACCGCAGGAGACTTGACAAGGATGCGATCCTCGCCCTCATACTGCTTTTCAACGCCGCCGTTGAAGAAGAAGGTGACATGCGCGTACTTCTCGGTCTCGGCGATACGCAGCTGGGTCAAGCCGTTTTTAGAGAGATACTCGCCGAGGGTGTTGACGAGCTGCTGCGGCTTAAAGGCGACGTCGACGTTTGGCATGGTCGCGTCATACTGCGTCATGCAGATGTAGGTGACGGGGAAGCGACCGTTCCTGCGCTCAAAGCCGGTGAAATCGTCATCGACAAAGGTACGTGTGATCTCACGTGCTCTGTCGGGACGGAAGTTGTAGAAGATGACACTGTCGCCCTCTTTGACGGTGTCGCCGCCCGCGATCACGGCAGGCAGCATGAACTCGTCGGTCACGCCGTTGTCATAGCTGTTCTGCACCGCCTGTACGGGATCGGTCTCCTGTACGCCCTCGCCGTAGACGATCGCGGAATACGCCTTTTCGACGCGCTCCCAGCGATTATCTCTGTCCATCGCGTAGTAACGTCCGCTGATGGTAGCGATCTTGCCGACGCCGATCTCGGCGCATTTTTCGACCGCCTGCGCGACATATTCCTTCGCGCTGGAGGGGGGAACGTCACGGCCGTCGAGGAACGCGTGGATGTAGACTTTCGTCAAGCCCTTGCGCTTGGCAAGCTCTAAGATACCGTACAGATGGGTGTTGTGGCTGTGTACACCGCCGGGGGAGAGCAGACCGAACAGATGCAGGGAGCTGTCGTTCGCCTTGCAGTTGTCGATCGCCTTGTTCATCGCCTCGTTCTCGAAGAAATCGCCGTCCTCGATGCTTTTGGTGATGCGTGTGAGCTCCTGATAGACGATTCTGCCGGCGCCCATGTTGGTGTGGCCGACCTCGCTGTTACCCATCTGACCGTGCGGCAGACCTACATCGAGACCCGACGCTCCGATCATGGTAAGGGGATTTTGGAAGAACAGCTGGTCAAGATGCGGCGTGCGCGCGTAGTCGATGGCGTTGCCGTACTTGGGAGCGATACCAAAGCCGTCCATAATAATTAATGCAATTGGTTTTTTCATTCTATCAATTCCTCTCATATCGAGGCCCCCTTTCCTCAGGGGGCTGTCATCGGATGGATCGATCCGATGACCGTGGGTTGACAAGCGTAAAAACGGTGCAACCCTCCGCTCCCGACACGTATGTCGGAAGCACCTCCCTTAGGAAAGGGAGGCTTATCCTTTGTATCGTATACTGCTTTGTATTATATCAGTATTCTTCGGGCTTGGTGGCTTCGATGATCTTTGCGAATTTCTCGGGTACGAGAGAAGCGCCGCCGATCAGACCGCCGTCAACATTAGTCTTAGCCAGCAGTTCAGCCGCGTTAGCGTCGTTCATGGAGCCGCCGTACTGGATGGTAACGGAAGCAGCCGCCTCGAGGGTATACAGGGTCTTGAGGCACATACGGATGAGCTCGCAGACTTCCTCCGCCTGCTCAGCGGTAGCGGTCTTACCGGTGCCGATCGCCCATACAGGCTCATAAGCAATGACCACATTCTTGAGCTCTTCTTCGGTAACGCCCCACAGATCGAGCTTGAGCTGACGAGCGATGACCTCGTTGGTGATGTTGCACTCACGCTCCCAGAGCAGTTCGCCGACGCAAACGATGGGCTTGAGGCCTGCCGCCAGAGCCGCCTTGACGCGCTTGTTGACGGTCTCGTCGGTCTCGCCGAAATACTGTCTGCGCTCGGAGTGACCGATGATGACATACTCTACGCCGATCTCCTTGAGCATACCGGTGCTGATCTCACCGGTGAAGGCGCCGCTCTCTGCCCAGTGGCAGTTCTCAGCGCCGATCTTGATGTTGGTGTCCTTGGTGACCTCAACAGCGGTAGCAAGGTCTACGTAGGGAACGCAGGCGATGACTTCGCAGTTCGCGCCCTTGACGAGGGGGATGATCTCCTCGAGCAGAGCCTTCGCCTCGGAGGGAGTCTTGTTCATCTTCCAGTTACCGGCGATGATGGTCTTTCTCATACCTTTTGTTAAAGCGTCAAGTATCATGATTAAAATTCCTTTCTTTTATGGAAGTGGAGGGCGACGACATGCCGCCCTCGTTGCATAATGCTTAGTCTTTGTCAGCGATAGCCGCGATACCGGGCAGAACCTTACCCTCGAGGTACTCGAGAGAAGCGCCGCCGCCGGTGGAGATGTGGCTCATCTTGTCGGCGAAGCCGAGGTTGACAACAGCCGCAGCGGAGTCGCCGCCGCCGATGATGGTGGTAGCGTCGGTCTCAGCCAGCGCCTTCGCGACCGCGATGGTGCCCTCCGCAAGGATCGGGTTCTCGAATACGCCCATGGGGCCGTTCCATACGACGGTCTTAGCGGACTTGACAGCCTCCGCGTAGAGCTCGCGAGTCTTGGGGCCGATATCCAGACCCATGCTGTCCTCGGGGATCTCGCCTGCGGCATAAACCTCGGTGTCGATGGGAGCGTCGATCGGATCGGGGAAGGACTTGGTGCAGACGGTGTCGATGGGCAGGAGGAGCTTCTTGCCGAGATCCTCAGCCTTCTTGATCATCTCGTTGCAGTAATCGAGCTTGGTGTCGTCGACCAGAGAGGTACCGATCGCCTTGCCCTGTGCCTTAGCGAAGGTGTAAGCCATGCCGCCGCCGATGATCAGGGTGTCGCACTTCTCGAGGAGGTTACTGATAACGTTGAGCTTGTCCGCGACCTTAGCGCCGCCGAGGATCGCGACAAAGGGACGTACCGGAGCCTCTACCGCGTTGCCGAGGTAGTCGATCTCCTTCTGCATCAGATAACCGACTGCGGTGCACTTGATGTGATCGGTCACGCCGACAGTGGAGCAGTGTGCGCGGTGAGCGGAACCGAACGCGTCCATAACGAATACCTCTGCCAGAGAAGCCAGCTCGGAGCTGAACGGCTCGAGGTTCTTGGTCTCTTCCTTGCGGAAACGGGTGTTCTGCAGCAGAACGACGTCGCCGTCCTTCATTGCGGCAACAGCAGCCTTGGCGTTAGCGCCGACGACCTCGTCGTCATTGGCAAATACAACGTCCTTGCCCAGCAGCTCGGACAGGCGAACAGCTACGGGCGCGAGGGAGAACTTCTCCTCAGGGCCGTTCTTCGGCTTGCCGAGGTGGGAGCAGAGGATGAGCTGACCGCCGTCGGCGATGATCTTCTTGATGGTGGGCAGAGCGGCGGTGATACGGTTATCGTTGGTGATCACGCCGTCCTTGAGCGGTACGTTGAAGTCACAGCGGCAAAGAACCTTTTTGCCGGCAAAGTTGATGTCATCAACGGTGTACTTATTGAGTTTCATGATAAAAACATCCTTTCTTTGTATCGGCACCCGCGAGTGTTTGTTCTGGGTTTTAGCTTGTGACCCTTATGTTAACCGCTGATACCGAATACCATATTTTTACTCATTAATTATATAACAAAGCAGTAGCCTATTGCAATAGCAAAATGGAATAATAATGGGATTCTTTGTGAAAAATCACAAAGAAAACGCCCCTTTCGGAGCGTTGGACGAAAAAACTATTCTGTATCCTCCCAATGATGGCGGTGGAGCTCGCCTTTGGTTTGCAAAGTGGGGTAATCCCACTGGCGCAAGACCTCGTAGCAGCCGACGGCGACGGAGTTCGCGAGGTTGAGCGAGCGCGCTTCATCGATCATCGGGATGCGGACGCAGCGGTCGGGATAGCGCATCAGCACATGCTCGGGGATGCCGCGCGTTTCCTTGCCGAAGATGATGTAGGCGCCGTCGGGGTAGCTCACTTCGCTGTGCTTGCGGCGCGCTTTGGTGGAAAAGAAGAAGTATTCGCCGCCCTCGGTCTTGGCAAAGAAATCGTCGATCGAATCATAGTAGGTGATGTCGACGAGATACCAGTAGTCGAGCCCGGCTCGTTTGAGGTTGCGGTCGGTGATCTCAAAGCCGAAGGGTCGCACCAGATGGAGCCTTGCGCCCGTAGCGGCACAGGTGCGCGCGACGTTGCCGGTGTTCTGCGGAATTTCCGGCTCGAACAGCACGATGTTTAAAATTTTGTTATGTTTTTCCAATTTGAATTCCCTCTTTTGTTTTGGAATATAGAAACGGTCTTTGCAGAAACTAATCTCACAAAGGAGGTTGAATCATGCAAAAAGCAATGAGTAACGGCGCGAATGCCGAGAAAAAGGGCGGCGTGCTGAAAGGCATCCTCGGCGGTGTCGCGGCAGGGATCGCGGTCAGCGCAGTGAGTGTTGTGATGATGAACAACAGTAAGAAAACCCTGCAGAAGAAAGCAGGGAAGGTCGCTGACGCGATGGAGGATTTGTTCGACAGCGCGAAGGATATGTTTCAGTAATGTCAGTAGTCAGTGGTCAGTGATTATGGGAAACGCTTCGCGTTTTGAATTGATATAGCAATCAGGTGTGGGCGACGCCCACCGAAACACCTAATTCCTTATTTTTAAGGTGTTGAAAAAAGCTTCCTTTTATGCTACACTTGATTCGATTGAACAAGCATAAAAGGAGAGATAAGTATGGAACTGATTCAGAGCTTTACCGTTGACCATACCAAGATCATCCCCGGGATCTTCCTCAGTCGTGAGGATCTTGTCGGAAATGATAGGGTCACGACCTATGATATCAGACTGAAAAAGCCGAACCGGGAGCCGGTGATCGATGTGGCGGCGATGCACACGCTCGAGCACATTATCGCGACCTTTCTGCGCAACGATCCCGACTGGAAGGACGAAGTGATCTACTGGGGCCCGATGGGATGTCTGACAGGATTCTATCTGATCCTCAAGGGCAACCGCGCTCCGGGGGAGATCTATGATTTGATGCTTGCCGCGTTTCGGTCGGTGGAGAACGCCGAGGCGGTTCCCGGCGCGACAGCGGTGAACTGCGGTCACTATCTCATGCACAATCTCGGGATGGCGAAGTGGTATGCGGCGGAATTTGCCGCGTATCTGGCAGAAAACGCCGATAATCCTGCGATCTATGAATACCCGAAAACTCAGAGATTGCTCACTGATGACGGACAGCGGTTCTTTGATTCGTGAGAAAAGAACGTAGAGCGCGTTCTTAAAATATGCATAGTGGCACAAACAAGCGCTTACCTCGGTAGGCGCTTGTTTTATCAGAAGTATTATTATTCGGTAAAGTCGGTGAAGCTGATGTTCATGTCGACGGTTCCCTCTACGCCGGCGATGGAGCCGGTCATCGTATATTGCCACATATCAAACTTGTAGTACATGGTGGGGAACTCGCGATAGTCGGCAAGCCAGAAGTCATAATCCTTCATGGTCTCAAAGTCGTACATGATGAACATCTGCTGGGTGTTGGAGTAGACGATGGATTTGTAGCCTGCGGCTGTGATGGTATCGCAGAAGGTCTCGGCGATATCGGTCAGCAGGTCGCCTGTCACCTTGTCTGTACGGGCGTCCTCTTCGGCGATATTCTCCCAGTCGAGGGCGATGGGATAGTCGAGCGTGCGCTTGTTCAGCTTATCGAGGGCGTAGTTCGCCTCTTGCTTCGCGTCCTCGGCGCTGATCGCCTGTGATAAGAAGTACGCGCCGACCTTGAGCCCTGCGGCTTTCGCCTTTTCGTAGTTGGTATCAAAATTCTTGTCCGTGTAGAGTACGCCGTCGTCGCCGTAATAGCGACCACCGATGCGCAGCATGACGAATTCGACGCCTGCTTCTTTCATTGCCGAGAAGTCAACGTCGCCCTGAAATTCGCTGAGATCGACGCCCAGATGTGAGATCTTTTTGCCGTTTTCATAATAGGAAGGGATGCCGTTCTCATCGGTGACAAGGTTGTCCGCTGTGTAGGTGTTGACCTCGGCGCCTTTGACGGTCTGCAGCTCGATGTCGCCCATGACGGAGTCGTTGATGGTGACGACCTCACCCGCGGCGGTCGCGGATGTCGGGTCTTCCGCGTTTTTCGGATTCAGGATGCGCATCGCGCCGTAGCCGACGCCGATGATCAGCGCGGCGGAGAGGACGATCACCGCGATAATGATGATCGCGCGCTTGCCGCCGGAGGGGGCGGGAGTTTGTGAATGTTTCATATATGCCTCTGTTTCTGTTCGTTATCATGGTGTTGGGGATCGTTTATCTGATCGGGGACGGTCATGCCGTCGAGCTCATTGAGCGACGCTTTCAGCTCGGCAAGCTCTTTGTCAAGCTCCTCGAGCGGATCGCCTGCTGTATACAAGTGGTCGTTGTTATCGTCTAAATATGCCATAATTGCTCCTTTGATTGAGATCAAAACGGGATGAGCACGCGTGCTCGCCCGATGGATTTCGTCCTTTTGAGTCCCTCATAGAATAGCACAAAACGCGGATGTTGTAAATAAACTTCATAATAAGTTTACTTTTACTTGAAAATCCGTCAGCTTTCGATTATAATATAACCGATAATGCACTTCAGTAATAAAAGTCGACAATAGTGTTTATGCCGCCAAAACAGGGGAAAGGAGGAAGGCTCTTGCCAAAACAGGGTTATCAAAGACATACGAACGAGCAGATCCTCAGGGCGATCGAGACTTGTCCGACGATCGACAAGCTCTTTGAGATCGTCAAGAACGAGCATATCGTGATACAGATGCAGAGCTTTAACTCTGCGTCGTCCCTGCCCAAGCAAACGCCCAAGCAGATCCCCGATCTCTCTCCGCTGGAAAGCTTGAAGATACAGGTACGGCAGGCGGTCATGGATGCGGCGCGTCAAAATGCGCCCCGACACACGAAAGAACAGCTCATCCGCGCGGTGCAGACCTGCCCCACGATCGACAAGCTGTTTGAGCTGGTAAAGAACGAGCACATCGTCATTCAGATGAAGAGCTTCAGCTCGGCGTCCTGTTTGCCGCAGCATAAGCCTGACCCGACACAACTGATCCCTGACAAAAGCCCTCTGGATCGGCTGAAAGAACAGGTCCTCGAAGCAGTGATGAACGGCGGCTGAGCCAATATAACGCAAAGAAATGAGCAGCGGAGTTCCGCTGCTCTTTTTTGTTATATGTATTATTCACTCAGGATCAGCTTGCCCTCGTGGTCGGTGTAGTAGTTGCCCTCAGGAATCAACTGTGAGATCGGGACGATAGTGTAGCCCTCACCCTTTATCATCTCGATAATCCTCGGGAGCGCCTCGGGTGTATTCTTCGCGCCGTTGTGCATCAGGATGATAGAGCCGGGGCAGAGCTTGCTTTTGATGCGACTGACCATCTCTTCGGGGGTAGGATCCTTCCAGTCGAGGCTGTCGATATTCCACTGTACGCAGTGCATATCGCGTGATCTGAGGTTGATGACGAGATCGTCGTTGTATTCGCCGTAGGGTGCGCGGAACAGCGTCGGCGCGGTACCTGTCAGCGCTTCGATCGCGTCATTGCAGTCGCTGATCTCGGTCTGCTGCTCCTCGGCGCTGAGCTGTGCCATATGCGGATGGGTAGAGGAATGGTTGCCCACATCATGGCCGTGTTCGGCGATCGCCCTGACGTCATCGGGGAAGTTGTCGACCCACTGCTTGACGAGGAAGAAGGTGCTCTTGACCTCATATTCATCGAGGATATCGAGCAGGGTATTTGTCTGCTCGTTGCCCCATGCCGCGTCAAAGGAAATGGCGCAGACCTTTTCCCCGGTGTCGACGTAGTAGATCGGGATCTGCCGCGGTTCGGTCGCGGTGTAGACCGCCTTGCCTGCTGTTTCGGAGGCTACTGTGATCGCCGCGACGCCGATCAGCAGACAGGAGAACAGGATCATCAGCTTTTTCTTTGTCAATACCACAAACGTCATACTATCACCGATACAGCATATGCGGCATCGGCTGAGAAAATGCCCTATCCGCTCGGATAGGGCATGATTCTTTGGTTATTGGATTTCCCAGGAAGCGCCGTTTTTGCTGTCCTTGATGACGATGCCTTTCTCCAACAGCTCGTCACGGATGCGGTCGGCCTCCGCCCAGTTTTTGTCGGCTTTTGCCGCGGCACGTGCCGCGATCTGCTCGTCGACCCAGTCCTTGGACAGACCTTTTTCTTCGATCAATTTAAGCTGCTGAGCCGCTTTCTCCGCCTCTGCCTGCGCCGCCTTTTCGATCTCCGTGTCAGCCGCTTCGAGCAGTCCGAGGGAGAGCACGCGGTCAAAGTCGGCGATCAGATAGCGCTTGGTCGCGTCGTCGAGCTTGCCCTTGAGTACGTCGTAGAGCGCGGTGATGGCGAGGGATGTGTTCAGGTCGTTGTCGAGCGCCGCCTTAAATTTCTCCTGATACGGCTTTGCCGCGTCGAGATCAGGCTCGCCGTCCTTGCTGAGCTTCGCGATCTTCGCGACCAGCTTATTATATGCCTGCACGGTGTTGTCGAGGTTCTCAAAGGAGAATACCAGCGGTTTACGGTAGTGCGATTGCAGGCAGAAGAAGCGGTAGGCAAGGGGATCATAGCCCTTTTCTTCCAGCAGAGATACGGTCAAGAAGCCGCCCTTACTCTTGCTCATCTTGCCGCGTTTGTCAAGTAGGTGCAGGACATGGAACCAGTAGGGGCACCACTGATGACCGAGGTAGGCTTCACTCTGCGCAATCTCGTTGGTGTGGTGAGGGAAGGCATTGTCTACGCCGCCGCAGTGGATGTCGAGGTATTCACCCGCGTGCTTGATGGAGATCGCGG